>JAKLLB010000077.1 GCA_023150345.1 Aquabacterium sp. | reverse complement strand
CACGGTGTCGGTGCGCACGCGCACGTACGGGTAGCACGCGCGCACGCGCTGTGCCGGCGTGTGGCCGCCTATGAAGTCCTGCAGCGCCTGGCGCAGGCCGGCGACGCTGCGCGCGTAGATGTCGGTGGCATGGGCCAGCGCCGCGTCGGCGTCCTCGAAAAGCCGGGGGGCCGGCGGTGGGTTGGTATTCATGGCCCATTTTGCCTGCTGCGGGTTCGGCCGGCTCTGCCGGCGCCCCCGGTGGTGCTGGTACGCTTGCGCCTCCTGCAGCGCTGCCGGGACGGGCCGCGCCGTGTGCGGCCCCGCATTCGGCGCCATGGGCATGTCGGGCAAGCCACCGGAGGTCATCCCCGTGAGTTTTCTGGCCATCGATGTCGGCAATACCCGCCTGAAGTGGGCGTTGTATGGCTCGCCGCAGCCTGGCGCTGCCGTTCTGGCGCACGGTGCCGTCTTTCTCGAGAACATCGACCACCTGGCCGAAGGCGAGTGGAAGTCGTTGCCCGAGCCCGGCAGCATGCTGGGCTGCAACGTCGCTGGCGAAGCGATCCGCCGACGCGTGGAAGAGCAGATGGAGCTTTGGGACATCGAGCCCCGGTGGGTCGTCTCCAGCACGCATGCCGCCGGCATCACCAACGGCTATGACCACCCCGGGCGGCTGGGTGCGGACCGCTTCGTCGCACAAGTGGGCGCATGGCACCATGTCTGCGCTCGCGGACCGGCGCGACCGGTGGTGGTGGTGATGATCGGCACCGCGGTCACGGTGGATGCGTTGTCGGCCGACGGCACCTTCCTGGGCGGCTTGATCCTGCCCGGCCACGGCATCATGCTTCGGGCACTGGAAAGCGGCACCGCGGGGTTGCGCGTGCCCACCGGGGACGTGGTGCCCTTTCCCACCAATACCAGTGATGCGCTGACCAGCGGGGGCACCTATGCCATCACGGGTGCGATCGAGCGCGTGCATCGGCACTTGTCGCAGCGCTGCGGCGAGTCGCCAGCCACGCTCATCACCGGTGGCGCTGGCTGGAAGGTGGCGCCTTACCTCGAACTGGCGCACGAACTGGTCGATTCACTGATCTTCGACGGATTGCTGGCGCTGCAGTCGCATCGCCTGGCGCTGTGACGCAAGGGCTCCAGCCCATCGGCCGGTGTCAGCGATGCTCGTGGTCCTGGCCTCGCGTGATGTCATTGCGCAGGGCGGCCAACTCGAGCCGCAACGCATCCATCTGGCGATGCATGTCGCGAAGGATTTCGCGCTCGATTTCGCGCTCCTCGGACTCAACCCAATGCGCAGCAATGGCGGCCATGACCACCGACAGCACGCCGAATCCCAAGAGGACCACAAAGATGGAGAAGATCTTGGATGCGGTCGTCGTGGGAACGACGTCGCCGTAGCCAACCGTGGCTGCTGTGGCGAATGCCAGCCACAGCCCCTGACCCAACGTCGGCGTGGTCGGCTCGAGCCACCAGTAGCCCATGCCGCAGAGAACCAGCACGAAGGCAGCAATCAGAAGCAGATGCGGGACGCTGCCGCGCGCCAGCATCGGGCGCAGAACCCACACCATGCGGGGTAGCGTCAGCAGCGCCACCGCCAAGCGCAGCCAGAGCCACAGCGCAGCAGCACTGCTTGGAGGCAGCGCGGCCGCCACGACCAGCCCGCAGGCCAACACGACATCGGTTGGGTTCGCGCGCAGGTGGGCTCGAGGCTCGCGACAACGCAGGGCCACGTGGGCCAGGGCCGCGATGAGCACCACTGCGGCGACCGCGTAGGCCGCACTGGCCCAAGGTCACCCTTCGTCGCCCAGCAGTTCGGCGTAGAAGGCCGGAATGGTCGCGCAGAGCGCAGGAAGCACCACCCAGCGCCACCTCGACTCGATCGCGCGGGCCAGCGCATCATCGCGTGGCGGGTGGTGCAAACCCCAAAGCGGCCAGCGCCGGAAGCGTTGCGAGAAGTCGGTGCCCATGTCGGTCAGACTAGCGCCTGTGCACCGGTTGCGGCGTTGACGCGAGTCAAGCGCCTCGGGCCCTTCGATGGGCTACAGAATGTAGCGCGACAAATCCTCGTCACGGGCGAGCTCGCCCAGGCGCGCGTCGACCATGGCCGGATCGATGCGGACCGTCTGGCCCGACAGGCGCGGCGCGTCGAAACTCACCTGATCGAGCAAGCGCTCGATCACCGTGGCCAGGCGACGCGCTCCGATGTTCTCGGTACGCTCGTTCACGTCGTGTGCGATCTGCGCCAGGCGCCGGATGGCCTCTGGGGTGAAGTCCAGCGTCACGCCCTCGGTGGCCAGCAGCGCCTCGTATTGCTTCACCAGGCTGGCGTGCGTGCTGCGCAGGATGGCCTCGAAGTCGTCGACCGACAGCGGCGCCAGCTCCACGCGGATCGGGAACCGCCCCTGCAACTCCGGGATCAGGTCGCTGGGGCGCGACAGGTGGAATGCGCCCGATGCGATGAACAGGATGTGGTCGGTGCGCACCATGCCGTACTTGGTGCTCACCGTGGTGCCCTCCACCAACGGCAGCAGGTCGCGCTGCACGCCCTGGCGCGAGACATCGGCACCACCGTGCTCCTGGCGCGACGCGACCTTGTCGATTTCGTCGATGAAGACAATGCCGTTGTGCTCGGCCGCAGCCAGCGCCCGGGTCTTCACCTCCTCGTCGTTGACGAGTTTGGCGGCCTCCTCGTCGACCAGCAGGCGCATCGCTTCGCCGATGCGCAGACGGCGGGTCTTGCGCCGCGCCTGGTTCATCTGCGAGAACAGGCCGCGCAACTGCTCGGCCATTTCCTCCATGCCCGGCGGGGTCATGATGTCGACGCCGGTGCGGGGTTCAGCGAGTTCGAGCTCGATCTCCTTGTCGTCGAGCGTCCCTTCGCGCAGGCGCTTGCGCATCACCTGGCGCGCCGTGTTGTCGGGCGCCGGCGCCGTCGGTGCGCCGAATGCGCCGTCGGTGCGCGGTGGGGGTACCAGGGCGTCGAGGATGCGCTCTTCGGCGGCGTCCTCGGCGCGGGTGCGATGGCGCCGCATCGCGGCCTCGCGCTCCTGCTTGACGGCGATCTCGACCAGGTCGCGAACGATCGTGTCCACGTCCTTGCCCACGTAGCCGACCTCGGTGAACTTGGTGGCCTCGACCTTGATGAACGGCGCGTCGGCCAGGCGTGCGAGCCGGCGGGCGATCTCGGTCTTGCCCACGCCGGTGGGGCCGATCATCAGGATGTTCTTCGGCGTGATTTCTCCGCGCAGCTTCTCGTCGACCTGCTGGCGGCGCCAGCGGTTGCGCAGCGCGATGGCGACCGCACGCTTGGCCTCGGACTGGCCGACGATGTGGTGGTCGAGCTCGGAGACGATCTCCTGGGGCGTCATGGACATGGCGGTGTCTGGCAGTGGGCCCGCCGCGCGGCATCGCGGGCCGCCGGCGGCGCCCGTGGTGGGCTCACAGAACCTCGATCACGTGGTTCTGGTTGGTGTAGATGCACAGGTCGCCCGCGATGGTGAGGGCCTGCTTGACGACATCGGGAGCCGCCATGTCGGTGTGCTGCAGCAGCGCCCGTGCAGCGGCCTGCGCATAGGCGCCGCCCGAGCCGATGGCCACCAGACCAAGTTCGGGCTCCAGCACGTCGCCGTTGCCGGAGATGATCAGCGAGCTCTCGCGATCGGCGACGGCGAGCATGGCTTCGAGCCGGCGCAGCACGCGGTCGGTGCGCCAGTCCTTGGTGAGCTCGATGGCCGCGCGCGTCAGGTGCCCCTGGTGCTTTTCGAGCTTGGCCTCGAAGCGCTCGAAGAGCGTGAACGCGTCGGCGGTGGCGCCGGCGAATCCAGCCAGCACCTGGTCGCGGTACAGCTTGCGCACCTTGCGGGCGCTGGCCTTGACGACGATATGGCCCAGTGTGACCTGGCCATCCCCGCCGATGGCCACCTGCCAGCCGGCTGCGGTCTGGCGACGGACGCTGACGATGGTGGTGCCGTGGAAGGGTTCCATGCGCTCGATCGGAAGTGAGAGAGGGGCAGGCGGCAGCGCCGGTGGGTGTGTCTCTCGCAGGAGTGGCCGGCCGATGGCTGCCGGCGCCCCTGCGTCCACTCAATTGCGCAATACCTGCACGCGAGCGTGCTCGTTGATGCCCATCGCACCGAAAAACAGCGCCACCAGGCGGTGCGCGTCGGCAAAGGTGACGGCGCGGTTCTGGCTGCGCTTGGCGAGCACCCAGTTCAGCAGGTCACCAGCAGCGATGAAGTCGACCCGGATCAGTCGTGCACACGACACCGTGACCAGTGGCGCCGCGCGCAGCTTCTCATCGATGCCGGTCAAGGTCGGGCCGATGTCACCGATCAGTTGCCCCGACAATTCGACGGTCGCCACAGGATGGGCCTGGCTGTCGTCGTGCATGCCCGACTCGAGGAACCCGGTGGCCACCTCGCTGACGATGGACATGGGCGGGTTCTGGGTCGACATGCCGCTGCCCCCGGCCAGCCGCACCACGCATTCGGTGCGCTCCCAGGACGGGGGCGACACCTCGTAGGTGACGCAATAGTCGATCGCGGCCTCGTCGAATTGGTCGGGCCGGTTGGCCAGGCGCAACGCCTCCAGGCGCGCCATCCAGTAAGCCGGGTCAGCGTCGCGAACGCCGGTGGGCGCGGCATCCTGAAGGGCACCGAACAACTGGTCGGTGCCCAGCCAGCGCATCTCCACGCGCTGTCCGGCCCACTGCTTGAACAACTCAGTGAGTTGTGATGCCGCCTCGGCCTCGACGCGGCGCACGCCCGACCAGTCGATCACCCAGGGCAGCGGCAACTGCAGCGTGGCCGAGCGCAGGCGGGCCACGGAGTCGATCTCGACCACATCGTCGGCGACCCACCCGACCGAGCCGGCAATCGGCTTGGACGCCCGCGGGCGCTCCTCGGCTGCGGCCTCGGCCACCCGCTTGGGCAACGAATACCACTGCGGCGCCGAACTGCCGAACAGGTTGGCGAAGTCGAGGGCCAGGGCCTCGAACTTCAGTTGCTGGCCGGTAGCGCGGTACAGGTCGAACAGCACATGCCAGGTCTCGGCATGCTGGTAGCGATTGCCCCCCGCACCCACCAGCGCGGTCAGGGACTCTTCGCAGTGGTTGAAGTCGGCGTTGGCGAAGGCAATCACGGCTTCGTCGAGTTCGGGGTCGTGCACGACCTCGTTGACCTCGACCTCGAGCTGCGAGTGCATGCCCGCGCGCGCTGCAGCGGTTGCGGCTGCCGCGGGCAGCGGCGCCAACGACGGCGCGGGCGCATCGGCTCCCGACAGCCCGGCGCTACCGCCGCCTGCACCGGACTTCAGCGGCGCCATGCCTGCGCCCATCACCACCGGTGACGGCGCCGAGGCGGGCGGCACATCGAAGTCGGGCAGCGGCGGCAGGGCCGGCAACTGGTCTTCGGCGTCCGCGGCGGCGGAGTCGGCGCCGGAGTCCGGCCCCTGCAGGTCGAGCGGCTGCGTGGGGGCGTTATAGAAAGCCGAACTGCGCGGCGCGGTAGGCGGGCGGAACCCCTCGCCGACCATCTGTTGCTCGATTTCGTCGATCTTGGCCTTGACCCGGTCGTCCTGGCGGGCGGTGGCATCGTGCAGCTTGACTTCCGAGTCGTCGATGCGCGACGTGCCGCCGAGCGCCGCCAGTTGCTCCGGCGAGAGCCCCTCGCGGCGCAGCCGGCGCAGCACATCGAATTCGCGCTTGCGCACGAAGTCGTTGCGCCGCTTGCGCTCGACCATCGCCTTGAGCTCCGAGCGCTCCATTTCGATCAGGCGGCTGTCCTCCTGGCGGGAGGTGATCTCGGTCCAATCCGTGGCTGGATTGGACACGAAGCGCACCACCTTGCGCAGGAAGCTCTCGCCGTCTTTGGGTTCGGCCATGGTGTCGGATCAGTCGCCGAACATCTTCTGCTTGAGCTCCCGGCGCTGCTGCGCCTCGAGCGACAGGGTGGCGGTCGGCCGCGCCAGCAGGCGCCCCAGGCCGATCGGCTCGCCGGTCTCGTCGCAGTAGCCGTAGTCGCCGGCCTCGATGCGGGCGAGAGCCTGCGAAATCTTCTTGAGCAGCTTGCGCTCGCGATCGCGCGTGCGCAACTCGAGGGCATGCTCTTCCTCGATGGTGGCGCGGTCGGCGGGGTCCGGAACGATGGAGGTGTCCTCGCGCAGGTGCTCGGTGGTCTCGCCCGCGTTGGACAGCAGGTCGTCTTTCAGCGCCTGCAGGCGGAAGCGGAAGAACTCGAGCTGCTTTTCGTTCATGTACTCGGAATCAGGCATGGCCAGCAGCTCGGCCTCGCTGAGGTCACGACCAGCCTTGCCTTTCCAGGCGTTGGCCAGCTTGGGGTCTGCCTTCACGGCAGGCTTCACAGTTTCCATTGGTTCGGGGAATCCACGGGCAGGAGGCTTGGGCGGCGAAAAGCGCTCTGAAAAACGATTGACGGCCGGCTGGGTTGGAGCCGGCTTTTCCACGACGGCGGCGGCTACGGCAGTGTTCTTGGCAGCTGGCGCCTTGGCCTCCGAGTTCTTTGTGGAGGCAGGTCGGGCGGCAGGCTTGGCAGCTGGCGTGGCGGCAACGCCGGTGGCCGCGGCGGTCTTGCGGCCGCTCGCGGTCTTGGCAGGTGCTGGGCTCTTGGCCGAGGTCTTGCTCACTTCGGGACTCCTCGCAGTGGCTTTATACCTGTTCTCTGCCCGCGCCAGTGGAAAAGCAGCGTTCTCGAGAGCGCGCGGATTGTAGCCACGCGATCCTGTTCACGCGCGGCTCGCACGCGCGACCTGCTGAACGGCCCGTGCGGGCGCGCCGCGCGCCTGCTTGCCGGCTCGCCTGGGCCTCAGGCGAGGCAGCCTTCCAGGCCCTGGATCAGGATGTCACGGGGCAGGTCGATGCCGATGAAGACCATCTTGCTGGTCTTGTGCTCCCCGGTCGCCCACTTGGGCCCGAGGTCGCTGCCCATGAGTTGGTGCACGCCCTGGAAGATCACCTTGCGGTCCGTGCCCTTGAGGTGGAGCACGCCCTTGTAGCGCAGCAGCTTGGGCCCGTAGACCTGGACGATGGAGCCCAGGAAGTCCTCCAGCTTGGCCGGGTTGAAGGGTCGATCGGCCCTGAAGACCAGCGACTTCACGTCGTCGTCATGCGCATGGTGGTGCGGATGGTGGCACTGCCCGTCGGCGTGGTCGTGGTCGCAGTGATCATGGCTGTGTTCATGGCCATGCCCGTGACCATGGCGGTGACCATGGCCGTGATGGGCGTGGTCGTCGGGCTCCAGGAAGTCGGGGTCGATCTCCAGCTTGGCGTTGAGGTTGAAGCCTTTCAGGTCCAGCACCTGGTCCAGCGGCACGTCGCCAAAGTGCACGCGTTGCTGCGGCGCGCGTGGGTTCATGTGCTTGATGCGGTGCGCCAGGTCATCGGCCTCGTCCACCGTGACGAGATCGGTCTTGCTCATGAAGATGCGGTCGGCAAATCCGACCTGCCGCCGCGCCTCCTGGCGCGTGTCGAGCTGGTGATGGCCATGCTTCGCATCCACCAAGGTCAGGATCGAGTCGAGCAGGTAGCCCTCGGCGATCTCGTCATCCATGAAGAAGGTCTGTGCCACCGGGCCCGGGTCGGCCAGGCCGGTGGTTTCGATGACCACCCGGTCAAACTGCAACTCGCCCTTGCGTCGCTTGTCGGCAAGCTCGGACAGGGTGGTGCGCAGGTCCTCGCGGATCGTGCAGCAGACACACCCATTGCTCATCTGGATGATCTGCTCGCTGGTGTCGGCCACCAGGATGTCGTTATCGATGTTCTCCTCGCCGAACTCGTTCTCGATGACAGCGATCTTCTGCCCATGGGCTTCGGAGAGCAGTCGCTTGAGCAGGGTGGTCTTGCCCGAACCGAGAAAACCGGTGAGGATGGTGGCAGGGATGAGGCCTTGGGCCATGAAGATCTCCGTCAATTGGGGTGCCAGGTGCCGCCGCGGATGCCGGGCAAGCCGGTCTGCCGCTGTCATGGGCCATCGGGTATTCTCTGTCCAGTTTCACTGATCCGTCGCCGGCGCCTGCCAGTGTCCGAACCTCCCCCCAGCAGCCGATCGCGCTCCTCGTCATACCCCGAGAAACCCGCAGACAAGCGGGGCTTCTTCGAGCGCCTGGTCGAGTTTGTGTCCCCCGGTCCGGACTCGCGTGACGAGCTGATCGAGACCCTGGCCGATGCCGAGCATCGCGAGTTGATACCGCCCGAGTCGCGCATGATGCTCGAGGGCGTGATCCGCATGGCCGACATGACGGCCGGCGACGTGATGGTGGCTGCGCCACGCATGGACCTGCTGGACATCGCCGCTCCTTACGACGAACTGCTGGCTGCCGTGATCGACACCGGGCATTCGCGGTTCCCGGTCTACGAGGGCCAGCGGGACAACGTCATCGGCATCCTGATGGCCAAGGACCTGCTCAAGCTTCAACGCGCGCCCGAGTTGAATCTGCGCACGCTGCTGCGCCCCGCGGTGTTCGTGCCCGAGAGCAAGAACCTCAACGAGCTGTTGCGGGACTTCCGCTCCAACCGCAACCACCTGGCGATGGTCATTGACGAGTTCGGCACGACCGCGGGTCTGTTGACCATCGAAGATGTGCTCGAGGAAATCGTCGGCGAGATCGAGGACGAGTTCGACGACGAAGCGGGCGAGAGCGGCATCTACACCCTGGCCGACGGTACCCACCGCGTGGCCGGTGACTCGACGATCGAGTCGGTGAACCGGGCGTTCGGGATCGAGCTGCCACAGGCAGAGTTCGACACCATCGGTGGACTGGTGGCCCACGAACACGGCCAGGTGCCGCGGCGGGGCGAGACGGTGGACATCGGCGGACTCGCATTTCAGGTCATGCTCACCCGTGGTGGGGCGGTGCGCTGGTTCAAGGTGTCGCGGCGCGCTGCGCCCGAAGACGGCCACTCCAATTGACCGAGCGCGACACCAATGCCTGGCCTTGGCCAGGCGAACTGCTGTCCGTGGCGGCGCTCGGTGCGCTTCAGACGGTGGCGTATGTGCACACCTGGGCCTGGCCGGTGCAGGCCCTGTGCATGGCGGTGCTGGCCTGGCGGGTGATGCAGGCGTCGGTGCGCCGCGCCGCGGTGCTGGGCCTGGTCTACGGTTCGGCCTGGATGGGTGCGGGCGTCTGGTGGCTGTTCATCAGCATGCACCGCTACGGGGGGTTGCCTGCGCCGGTGGCCGCGTTGGCCGTTGTGGTGCTGGCCGTGGTGCTGGGCCTTTACCTCGCCGTGGCCTCGGCCATCTTCGCGCGCGCCCGCCGTGGACATGTGCTCGTCGATGCCACGCTGTTCGCGCTGGCCTGGCTGGTTGCGGAGCTCGCACGCGGACTGCTGTTCACCGGGTTCCCGTGGCTGTCGTCCGGCTACGGCCAGGTCGATGGCCCGCTGGCGGCGTGGGCGCCGTGGGTTGGGGTCTACGGTATCGGGGCCTGGCTGGCGTTCTGCGCGGGCCTGGTCGCCGCACTGGCGCTGGAGTGGCAGGATCGGCCGCCGGTCGCAGTTGCGCAAAGCGTTCGAGCGTTGCCGGCGCTGGCCGTGCTGGCGCTGCCGGGGCTGATCGGCGACGACGCAGTGGCAACCCAGCCGGCGGGCAGCCTGAGGGTGACCCTGCTCCAGACCATGGTGCCGCAGGACGAGAAGTTCGCCTTGCAGCGCCTGCCGCAATCGCTGGCCGAACTGGCCGACATGCTGGCGGCGGCTGAGGGCGACCTCGTGGTCGCGCCAGAGACGGCGGTGCCGCTGCTGCCCTCGCAATTGCGTGAGTTCGACCCGGACTACTGGCCCAGGCTGCAGGCGAGGTTCGCCGCGCCCGGCGGGCCGCTGGCGCTGCTGGGGGTGCCTTTGGGCGATTTCGCCAGCGGGTACACCAACTCAGTGGTGGGGCTGGGCGCGCGCACGCCATACCGCTATGACAAGTCGCACCTCGTGCCTTTCGGCGAGTTCGTGCCGCGCGGCACGCGCTGGTTCGTCGACCTGATGGCCATCCCACTCGGCGACTTCGACCGCGGGCCGGTCGATGCGCCATCGTTCACCGTCGGGCGCCAGCGCGTGGCTCCGAACATCTGTTACGAAGACCTGTTCGGCGAGGAACTGGCGCGCCGCTTCGCCGACGCGTCTGCCCAGCCGACCGTGCTGGCCAACCTCAGCAACATCGGCTGGTTCGGCAACACCATTGCGGTGGACCAGCACCTGAACATTTCGCGCATGCGCACGCTCGAACTGCAGCGGCCGATGATCCGCGCCACCAACACCGGGGCCACCGCCATCATCGATCACCGGGGCCGGGTGTCGGTGAGGTTGCCCGCCTACCAGCGAGGTGTGGCGGTCGGTGTTGTCGAGGGTCGGCGCGGGCGCACGCCGTACGCGGCCTGGGTCGGGGCCATGGGCTTGTGGCCGGTGCTCGGCGCGGCGCTGCTGATGCTCGGCTGGGCCGCCGTTGCCGGACCGCGCTCGGGCCGTGGGGGCGATGGTTCGCGCTCGCGCCTGCACGAGTCGCGCGCCGGCCGCGACAGTCGCCAGCCGAGGGACTCCCGCCGTGGGGACACGGCGAGCGACCTGCGCCCGACCAGCAGGCCACCTGCGCCTGCAAGCGAGGGCACGAGCGGCGGCAACACACGACCCGGCCGGTAAACTCCGACCTTTGCGGCCAGTTGCGGCCGCTTTCACCCGTGTTGGCGCGATGCTCACCTTCCAGCAATTGATCCAGAGGCTCCAGGAGTACTGGGCTGCCCAGGGCTGCGCTTTGCTGCAGCCCTACGACATGGAGGTGGGCGCCGGTACCAGCCACACCGCGACCTTCCTGCGCGCGCTCGGCCCCGAGCCCTGGAAAGCGGCCTATGTGCAGCCCAGCCGTCGCCCGAAGGACGGCCGATATGGCGACAACCCGAATCGTCTGCAGCACTACTATCAATATCAGGTGGTGCTCAAGCCGGCTCCCAGCGACATCCTGGAGCTCTACCTGGGCTCGCTGCAGGCACTGGGTTTCGATCTGCGGCGCAACGACATCCGCTTCGTGGAGGACGACTGGGAGAACCCGACGCTGGGCTGCTGGGGCCTGGGGTGGGAGGTCTGGCTCAATGGCATGGAGGTCACGCAGTTCACCTACTTCCAGCAGGTGGGTGGCATCGACTGCCGGCCGATCACGGGCGAGATCACCTATGGCCTGGAGCGCCTGGCGATGTACCTGCAGGGGGTGGAGAGCGTCTACCAGCTGCAGTGGACCGATGGCCTGACCTACGGCGACGTGTATCACCAGAACGAGGTCGAGCAGAGCAGCTACAACTTCGAGCACAGCGATGTCGAGTTCCTCTTGCATGCCTTCTCGGCCCACGAGCGCCAGAGCCGCCATCTGATGGAGCAGCAACTGGCGTTGCCGGCCTACGAGCAGTTGCTCAAGGCCGGGCATACCTTCAACCTCCTTGATGCCCGTGGCGCGATCAGTGTCACCGAGCGGGCCGCGTATATCGGGCGTATCCGCACCCTGGCGCGTGCGGTGGCCCAGAGCTACGTGGACAGCCGCGCGCGGCTAGGCTTCCCGATGGCGCCGCGGGCCTGGGCCGACGAGGTGTCGGCGCAGCGCGAACTACAACAGAAGAAGGCGGCCTGATGGCGGGCGGTGGCATGAACGCGGTGCATGTGAAGAACCTGCTCGTCGAGCTCTTCGTCGAGGAACTGCCACCCAAGGCCTTGCGAGCGCTGG
Source organism: Aquabacterium sp. (assembly GCA_023150345.1). Taxonomy (GTDB): domain Bacteria; phylum Pseudomonadota; class Gammaproteobacteria; order Burkholderiales; family Burkholderiaceae_C; genus Pseudaquabacterium. The sequence goes on along the minus strand of JAKLLB010000077.1, from coordinate 8,097 downwards.
GTGAAGCCTACGCCCACGGGCTGGCGGCGTCGCTGAAGTCGCAGGGCTTGGCGCCCGCCGATGCGAAGGTGACGGCGTTTGCGTCCCCACGGCGGCTGGCGGTGCACGTCGAGCGGGTGTCCAGCCGGGCAACCGATCGCGCGGTGCAGCACAAGCTGATGCCGGTGCCGGTGGCGCTCGATGCCAGCGGCGCACCGACGGCGGCGCTGCTCAAGAAACTGGCGGCTCTGGGCGCCGATGCCGCCGCAGTGTCCCAGCTGCGCAGGGTGGTCGAAGGCAAGGCCGAGGTTCTGTACCTCGACAGCACGGTTGCGGGTGCCACGCTGGCCGAAGGCCTGGAGGTCGCCTTGCACGGCGCGCTGGCCAAGTTGCCGATCCCCAAGGTGATGAGCTACCAACTGGCCGACGGTTGGACCCAGGTGCACTTCGTGCGCCCGGCGCATGGCTTGGTCGCGTTGCACGGCACCGATGTGGTGCCCGTCGCGGCGCTTGGCCTCGTCGCCGGCCGCACGACCCAGGGGCACCGGTTCGAGGCGGCGCAACCGCGGGTGAACCTGCGCGACGCCGACAGCTACGACATGCAACTGCGCGACGAAGGCGCCGTGATCCCGGGCTTCGAAGCGCGTCGCGGCGAGATCGAACGCCAGCTGGCCGAGGCCGCTGGTCGTGAAGGGCTGCGGCCCATCGACGACCCCGCGCTGCTCGACGAGGTCACCGCGCTGGTGGAGCGGCCGAACGTCCTGGCCTGCCGCTTCGACGAGGAATTCCTCGCTGTGCCCCAGGAGTGCCTCATCCTCACGATGAAGGCCAACCAGAAGTACTTCCCGCTGCTCGATGCAGCCGGGCGGCTGACACATCGCTTCCTGGTGGTCAGCAACATCCGGCCGGACGACCCTGCCGCCGTGATCCAGGGCAACGAGCGGGTGGTGCGGCCGCGCTTGGCCGATGCCAAGTTCTTTTTCGACCAGGATCGCCGCAAGCGGCTCGTCGACCGCGTCGCCGGGTTGCACAAGGTGGTCTACCACAACCGGTTGGGCAGCCAAGGCGAGCGCATGGAGCGGGTGCGCCGCATCGCCCACGCGATCGGGCTGGCCCTGGGCGGGCCGGCGCTGGCGGCGGCGGCCGACGTGGCCGCCATGCTCGCCAAGGCCGACCTGCTGACCGACATGGTCGGCGAGTTCCCAGAGCTGCAAGGCATCATGGGCGGCTACTATGCCCGTCACGACGGCGAGCCCGAAGACATCGCGCTGGCCATCGAGGATCACTATCGCCCACGTTTTGCCGGCGATGCGCTGCCGCGCAATGCCGTCGGCCTGGCCGTCGCGTTGGCCGACAAGCTCGAGACGCTGGCCGGCCTGTTCGGCATCGGCCAGGTGCCCACCGGCGACAAGGACCCGTTCGCGCTGCGCCGACACGCGCTGGGCGTGATCCGCATGCTGATCGAGCCCGAGCTGGCGCTGGACGTGCACCAACTCGTCGGCGAGGCGTTTCGCGCTTTTGCGGCCGATCACGGCCAAGCCCAGGCCGAAGTGGGTTATTTCCTGCGCGAGCGGCTGACCGGCTACCTCCGCGAGCAGGGCTACAACGCGCAAGAGGTGGAGGCGGTGGTCGAAGCGCGCCCCGAGCGCTGGTGCGAGATCCCGCGCCGGTTGGCTGCGGTGCGCGCGTTTGCCGCGTTGCCCGAAGCGGCCTCGCTTGCGGCTGCCAACAAGCGCGTGGGCAACATCCTGCGCAAGTCGGATGCTTCGGCCGGAGGCGAAATCGACGCCTCGCTGTTGCGCGAACCGGCCGAGCTGGCCCTGCACCAGGCACTCCAACAGGCGCGGCCGCAAGCCGACGGCGCCTTCGAACGGGGTGACTACACCGCGTCGTTGCAGGCGCTGGCAGTGCTCAAGGCACCGGTGGATGCGTTCTTCGATGCGGTGATGGTCAACGCCGAAGATGCCGCCTTGCGCCGCAATCGACTGGCGCTGCTCCAGGGGCTGCACGCGGCCATGAATCGGGTGGCCGATCTGTCGCGGCTGGCGGCCTGATCACGCCGAGGCGGCCCCACAGCCCCAACATCCTGGCAGGAGGTCCGCATGCAGCCCGTCGTGAAGCTGGTGATAGTCGGGCGCGACGGCATCCTCAACATCTACCGGGACGACCATGTCAAGTCGCCGGCCGAGTGGGAGCCGATACCCGGTGCGCTGGAGGCGGTGGCCCGGCTGAACCACGCCGGTTGGCACGTGGTGGTGGCCACCAACCAGGCGGGAGTCGGCCGCGGCATGATCGACATGGCGTCCGTCAATGCGATTCATACCGCGATGAACCAGCACCTGGCCGCGGTCGGTGGCCGTGTCGATGCCGTGTTCTTCTGTCCGCACACGCCCGAAGACCAGTGCGAGTGCCGCAAGCCGCTGCCGGGGCTGATGCACGAGATCGGACGGCGCTATGGCATCGATCTCGACCAGGTCCACATGGTGGCCGACACCCTGCGCGACCTGCATGCGGCGCAGGCGGCAGGGTGCCAGCCGCACCTGGTGTGCAGCGGACGTGCTGCGGAGCTCGACGACGAGCAGCGGGCCCAGGTGGCGGCCCAGGTGCCGGGTGCGCGGGTGCATGCCGACCTGGGCGCGTTTGCCCACTGGCTGCTGCGCAGGGAGGACCGCATTGCGCCCTCGCCCGGAGGGGCGCGTTGATCCTGCTGGACGCGCTGCGGTCGCTGATCTACCTGACGTGGCTGACGGTCACGGTCGTGCCCTGGGCCACTGCGGTGGTGCTGCTGTCGATCTTCATGAAGCCCACGCCGCTGTACTGGGTGTGCGTGGGCTGGCTGCGCGCCGCGGTCTGGGGAGCGCGCGTGATCTGCGGTGTGCGTCACCGGGTCATGGGGCTCGAGCACTTGCCGACTGCGGCCGATGCGCGCGCGGCCGTGCTGCTGGCGCCCAAACACCAATCCACTTGGGAGACGTTTGCGTTGCCCACGCTGATGTCTCATCCCTTGTGCTATGTGTTCAAGCGCGAGTTGCTGTTCATCCCGTTCTTCGGCTGGGCGATCGGACGGCTCGACATGATCCACATCGATCGCAGCAAGCGGGCGGAAGCCTGGGCCAAGGTGGCCCAGCAGGGCCGACGGCTGATGGCCCAGGGCAATTGGGTCATCATGTTCCCCGAGGGCACGCGCACCCGGCGTGGCGCTGACACGGCGTACAAGGCGGGCGCGGCTCGGTTGGCAGTGGTGACGGACACGCCGATCGTGCCCATCGCCGTGACGTCCGGGCGCTGCTGGCCGCGGCGCAGCTTCCTCTTGCACCCGGGGGTCATCGATGTCTCGATCGGCCCGCCGATCCTGCCGCACGGACGTGACCCCGAGACGCTGACTCGGGAGGTGCAGACGTGGATCGAGGCCGAGATGCGCCGGCTCGATGCCGACGCCTACCTTTGAGGCGACTCGACCACCGCTGCTCCTGCCTACAATCCGGAGCCCATGGCGCTGCCCCGTGACGACATGGACGAGCAACAGCTCTCGCTGTTCGATGACGGATCGGCGCCGGCGCCGCAGGCGGCAGGTGCAGCCCCCGGCCACGGTCCGATCGATGCCACTGGAACACGAGGTCTGGACACAGCGCCAATCGCTGCGGCCGGCGCTGCGAGCGTCGCAATGGCCAACCCCGGTCGCCACGAAACGCCGGCCGCCGCCACCTTCACCCATCCGCGCGCCCACCGACAGGTGGTGCTGGCCGATCACCGGGTGGCCTATGAACTGCGGCGCTCGCGCCGGCGCAGCATCGGCTTCGTCGTCAGCGCCGATGGCTTGAGCGTCAGCGCGCCACGCTGGGTGGGGCAGTCCGATATCGAGCAGGCCCTTCAGGCCAAGGCCGCCTGGATCGTGCGCAAGCTGCAGGAGCAGCGCGAGCGCGCGCGCCGCGTGCAGTCGCGCCGAGTCGAGTGGCGCGAGGGCGGCAACCTGCCTTTCCTGGGCGAAACGGTGATCCTCGTGATCGACCCGCGCATGACGGGTGCCGTCCTGCACAGCGACGCACAGGCCCTGCCGGGCGTGCCTCGCCTGACTCTGCACCTGGGTATTGCCCAAGGTGCCTCCGAGGCCCAGATCCGCGAAGTCGTGCAGGCCTGGCTGCAGCGCCAGGCCAAACGCGTGTTCGAGGAGCGCTGCGCCATGTATGCGCAACGCCTGGGCGTGACCGTGCGCCGGCTCGCGCTGAGCTCGGCATCCACGCGCTGGGGCAGTGCCAGCGCAGACGGATCCGTGCGGCTGAACTGGCGCCTGGTCCACTTCGGACTACCGGTGATCGACTACGTGGTGGCGCACGAACTGGCCCATCTGCGCGAGATGAATCACAGCGCCGCGTTCTGGGAGGTGGTCCGCTCGGTTCTACCCGACTACGAGCAACACCGCGGGCACTTGCGCAGCGAGATCCTGCCCGCGTTGGACTGATCCTTCGCAACCGGCGCAACCGCAGCCATCTGGGCAAGCGCGCCAGTGCCATAGACCGCTTGCGCAGCACGGTCATGTCGGGTGCTCTTGACGGCGCGCCCCCGCAGACCGGGGGAATCGGCGGGTTTGTCCCCCTTCGGAGGGATGCGCTCGGGCTCGCGCTTGGTCACACTCCACGTCGGTGCTGTCATCACGGCAACGCCCCAGGGACGCCGGTCTTGCGGCCTCCCTGCCTTCGTCAACGGGTCGAGACCATGCCAGGCTTGGCGTCGCGGGCTACCAGGGGGATCCAGCACGGTGCATCGCCGCCGTGCTGATCAGGAACGGCAACAAACTGTGCAAGGGCGGCGGGGCTGGGAGGTCTCGCCGCCCTGTTGCCATCTGGCTCCCGTCGGTGGTTCTGCCCCAGGGGCAGGGACGCGCGCAACGCGCGGCCAGTGCCGCGCTGGCGAAGCAGCTGGCTGCACGGGGGTACATTCGCCGTCCATACTCGAACGCATCAGCCGTGCCATGCCCGCCACATCGCGATCCAAGGACGAGCGCAGCTACACGATCACCGAGCTCGCCCAGGAGTTCGACATCACGCCGCGCGCCATCCGCTTCTACGAAGACATGGCCCTGCTCGAACCGACGCGCCGCGGCCGCAACCGGGTCTACAGCCAACGCGATCGCACTCGACTGAAGCTGACCTTGCGTGGCAAGCGCCTGGGGTTCACGCTGACGGAGATTCGGGACCTCGTGACGATGTACGAGTCGCCCGCCGATACCGGTGCGCAGCTCGAGGCCTTCCGGGCGGCGCTGGCGCAGCACCGCTGCCAGCTCGAGCAGCAGCTTGAGGATCTTCAGGTCACGCTCGCCGAGATCAGTCAGCATGAGCATCGGTGCGCGCAGTTGCTCGCGGAGCGAGCAGCCGGCGCGTCGTCGGTTGGCGCGGCGCCGGCCGCGGCCCGAAGGCGACGCGCACTGGCTGGCGCGCGTTGATCGCGACGCCGTTGGGCGGCGCGCCGCTGGGTGCCGTATGATTGACGTTTACGTAAACGTCACTTGATGCTCGCCGCCGTGTCGCGGCGCATCGCCTGCCACCCACGCCTTGCCGCCCGGAGGTCTGCGGCATGTCCAGTCCTGCTGCCACGCCGACGCCCCACGACCCCCAGTTCGCCCAGCGCGTTCGCGATTCGTTCGCCCGCCAGGCCGTGATGGCATTGCTCGGCGCCCGGCTCGAGGCGGTCGGCCCCGGGCATGTGACGATCGCCATGGCGCACCGGCCCGAGCTGTGCCAGCAGCACGGGTTCCTGCATGCCGGCATTGTGTCCACGGTGCTGGACTCGGCCTGCGGCTATGCGGCGTTCTCGCTGATGCCCCCCGATGCGGCGGTACTGACCATCGAGTTCAAGGTCAACCTCCTGGCGCCGGCGCGTGGCCCGGACTTCCACTGCGAGGCGCGGGTGACCAAGGCCGGCCGTACCATCAGCGTGGTCGACGGACAGGCTTGGCAGATCGCCGAGGCCGGCGATCGCACCTGCATTGCCACGATGACCGCAACCGTGATGACCGTGCGCGGCCGCGAAGGCCTCAGGCACTGAGATCCACTATCCCGAAGGAGACACCGAATGAGCCACCTGCCCGGACTCGACTTCCAGCTCGGCGATGACATCGATGCGCTGCGCGACGCGGTGCGCAGCTTCGCCCAGGCCGAGATCGCCCCGCGCGCGGCCGAGATCGATCGCAGCGACCAGTTTCCGATGGACCTGTGGCGCAAGATGGGCGAGCTCGGCGTGCTGGGTATCACCGTGCCCGAGGAGTACGGCGGCGCGAACATGGGCTACCTGGCCCACATGATCGCGATGGAGGAGATCAGCCGCGCCAGTGCCTCGGTGGGCCTGTCCTACGGTGCGCACTCCAACCTGTGCGTCAACCAGATCAAGCGCAACGGCAACGACGCACAGAAGAAGAAGTACCTGCCCAAGCTGATCAGCGGAGAGCACGTGGGCGCGCTGGCGATGAGCGAGCCTGGCGCGGGCTCCGACGTCATCAGCATGAAGCTCAAGGCTGACGACAAGGGCGGCTACTACCTGCTCAACGGCAACAAGATGTGGATCACCAACGGCCCCGACGCCGACACGTTGGTGGTGTACGCAAAGACCGATCCGCAGATGGGTGCCCGCGGTGTGACCGCCTTCCTGATCGAGAAGGGCATGCGCGGCTTCTCGATCGCCCAGAAGCTCGACAAGCTGGGCATGCGCGGTTCGCACACCGGCGAACTGGTGTTCCAGAACGTCGAGGTGCCGGCCGAGAACGTGCTGGGCGTGGTCGGCGGCGGCGCCAAGGTGCTGATGAGCGGGCTGGACTACGAGCGAGCGGTGCTGGCCGCCGGGCCGATCGGCATCATGCAGTCGGTGATGGACAACGTCGTGCCCTACATCCACGATCGCAAGCAGTTCGGCCAGAGCATTGGCGAGTTCCAGCTCATCCAGGGCAAGGTGGCCGACATGTACACCGTGCTGCAGGCCGCGCGGGCGTTCTGCTACACGATCGGCAAGAACCTGGACAAGCTCGGCACCGAGCATGTGCGACAGGTGCGCAAGGACTGCGCCAGCGTCATCCTGTGGTGCGCCGAGAAGGCCACGTGGATGGCCGGCGAGGGCGTACAGATCTTCGGCGGCAATGGCTACATCAACGAGTACCCACTGGGCCGGCTGTGGCGCGACGCCAAGCTCTACGAGATTGGCGCGGGCACCAGCGAGGTCCGCCGCATGCTGATAGGCCGCGAGCTGTTCGCCGAAACGGCTTGAGGGCGCTTCCGGGCTGAGCCGACACCAACGCCACGCACTAAACTGTGCGGTGCAACATGGATCTGACCGACCCGCATACGCCATGACCCCAGAGCTGAACGAGTTGTTCGATCGCAACAGGATCTGGGCCGAGGCTGTCGAGCGCCGCGACCCGGGCTTCTTCGCGCGCCTGGCCCAGCAGCAGAAGCCCAAGTACATGTGGATCGGCTGTGCCGACAGCCGCGTGCCGGCCAACGAGATCATCGGTCTCGACCCGGGCGAGGTCTTCGTGCATCGCAACGTGGCCAATGTGGTGGTGCACTCCGACCTCAATGCGCTGTCGACGATCCAGTTCGCGGTCGAGCACCTGAAGGTGGAGCACATCATCGTCGTGGGCCACTATGGTTGCGCCGGGGTCCGTGCGGCGCTGGAGGGGCAGCGCGTCGGCCTGGCCGACAACTGGCTGCGCCATGTGCAGGATGTGCGACTGCGCCATCGCAAGCGCCTGGAGGGCCTGGCGCAGTCGCGGCAGGCGGACATCCTGTGTGAGATGAACGTCATCGAGCAGGTGGGCAATGTCGCGCTGTCGACTGTCGTGCAGGATGCGTGGGCGCGCGGCCAGAGAGTAGCGGTGCACGGCTGGGTCTACGGCCTCTCCGATGGGCGCCTGAAGGACTTGCACACCACGATGGATCGGGCCGACACGGTTGTGGAAGTGTTCGGGGCGGCACTGAAGCGCTACCCCCGCCTGGGCGGCGCTCTCGAAGTGGAAGACTAGGACGGGTGCCGGCCATGTTTCCCCACCGCCTGACCGACAGCCGCGCCTACGACGTTGCGCAGGCGATGCTCGAGGGGTTCGATCGGCACTACCGACTGTTCAGCGAGACC
>JAKLLB010000076.1 GCA_023150345.1 Aquabacterium sp. | reverse complement strand
GGGCCAGGAGTGGGCATCGGTGGTGCTGCTCAACGTCATCGACGGCTGCATGCCCTCGGACATGGCCACCGGCTCGGCCGCCAGCATCGAGGAGGAGCGCCGGCTGCTGTACGTGGCCATGACGCGGGCACGCGAGCACCTGGCACTGATGGTGCCGCAGCGCTTTCACGTCACCGAGCAGCCACGCTGGGGCGATCGCCACTTGTATGGCGGACGTTCGCGCTTCATTCCCCCAGACCTGCTGGAACACTTCGAAGCGTGCAGCGCTGTCGCCGATGCGACACCGCCAGACGCTGTCGACACGGCTGGCGAAGATCCGCCGGCCATCGACCTGCAGTCGCGGCTGCGCTCGGCCTGGCTCTGAATCACTCGGCCGGGCCTGCACTGCGCACGACCGCTCAGGATTCCACCAGTGGCAGCGCAGTCGGCCTGAATATAGGCTGCGCCACCGTGGCCGCCGATGGCTGCGCCTGAAGGAGTCTGTGCCATGAGCGACCCCAAGCTGATCCTCGACTACGTCTACGCGCACGAAACCAACCTGGGCAGCCGGGTGTTCCTCACGCAGCCCATCGGCGGCGGGCAGGTCACCGACTACACCTGGGCACAGGTGATGGACCAGTCGCGCCGCATGGCCGCCCACCTGCAGTCGCGCGGCCTGCCCCGCGGTGCCCGCGTGGCCATGCTCACGAAGAACTGCGCCCACTTCTTCATGGCCGAACTGGCCATCTGGATGGCCGGCTACACGACGGTGGCGATCTTCCCGACCGAAACCGCCGAAACCATCCGCTTCGTCCTCGAACACAGCGAAGCGAGCCTGTTGTTCGTGGGCAAACTCGACACCTGGCCGCAGCAGCAGCCCGGGGTACCCGAAGGCCTGCCCTGCATCGCCTTGCCGTTGTCGCCGCCCACGTCGTTCGAACGCTGGGACGACATCGTCGCGCGCACCCCGCCACTGCCCGGGCAGCCCGCCCGCGCCCCCGACGAGCTGGCGATGATCATCTACACGTCGGGCTCCACCGGCCAGCCCAAGGGGGCGATGGTGAGCTTCAACGCCATCACCCGCGCCGCCGAAGGCATCTCGGCCGATACCCGCAAGCGCGTGGGCGAGCAGACCGACGGGCGCATGCTGTCGTACCTGCCGCTCGCGCACAGCTTCGAGCGGTCGTGGGTCGAGGCATCGTCGCTGGTCGACGGCCGCCAGCACATCTTCTTTGCCGAGTCGCTGGACACCTTCCTGCAGGATCTCCAGCGCGCACGCCCCACGCTGTTCATCTCGGTACCCCGCCTGTGGCTGAAGTTCCAGCAGGGCGTGTTCGCCAAGATGCCGCCAGCCAAGCTCGACCGCCTGCTCGGCATTCCCATCCTCGGGCGCATCGTCGCGCGCAAGGTGCTCAAGGGGCTCGGGCTCGATGCGGTCATCCAGGCCGGCAGCGGCTCGGCGCCGATACCGCCCGACCTCATCGCCTGGTACCGCAAGATCGGCCTGCGCCTGTTCGAGGGCTACGGCATGACCGAGGACAACTCCTACTCGCATTCGTCCGATGAGTCGCACAGCGAGCCGGGCTGGGTGGGCGTGCCGCTGCCAGGCGTGCAGGTGCGCATCAACGACCAGGGCGAGATCGAAATCAAGTCGCCTGCCCAGTTCAGCGGCTACTACAGGCAACCCGAACTCACTGCGGCCTCGTTCACCGAGGACGGCTACTTCCGCACCGGCGACCTGGGAGAGCGGCGTCCCGACGGCATGCTCAAGATCACCGGGCGCGCCAAGGAGCTGTTCAAGACCGCCAAGGGCAAGTACGTCGCGCCTGCACCGATCGAGAACGAGATCAATGCGCACCCGATGGTCGAGCTGTCGCTGGTTTCAGGCGTCGGCCAGCCATCGGCCTACGCGGTGGTGGTGCTGGCCGAGGCCCTGCGGCCCCGCCAATCCGATCCGTCGCTGCGTCAGCAGGTCGAGGCCGAGTTCACAGCGCTGCGCGACCGCATCAACCGCGGCCGGCCGGACTACGAGCACCTGCGCATGATCGTCGTCGCACGCGAGCCCTGGACGATCGAAGGCGGTACGCTCACGCCGACGATGAAGATCAAGCGCAGCCGCATCGAGGCCGCGGTCGCTCCACAGGTCGAGCACTGGTACAGCCGCACCCAGGCCGTGATATGGCAGTAGCGCCGCACGGCGGCGAGCGCGTCGCCCAGGTGCTTCGCGCGCATGGGGTGCGCCAGCTCTACACCCTGTGTGGTGGCCACATCTCGCCCATCCTCAGCGCCGCCAAGGCGCTGGGCATCCGAATCGTCGACGTGCGCGACGAGGCCACTGCGGTGTTCGCCGCCGATGCGACCGCGCGGCGCACAGGCATCCCCGGAGTGGCCGCCGTCACCGCCGGCCCTGGCATCACCAACACCATCACGGCACTGAAGAACGCGCAGCTCGCGCAGTCGCCGCTGGTGCTGCTGGGCGGCGCCGCGCCCACCGCACTGCAAGGCCGCGGCGCGCTGCAGGACATCGATCAGCGCCCGCTGGTCGAGCCGCACGTCAAGCGCTTCCTCAAGATCCGGCGCGTGCGCGACCTCGGCCCAGCCATCAGCGAGGCATTCGCCTGCGCCCGAACCGGCGTGCCCGGGCCCGTGTTCGTCGAATGCCCGGTGGATCTGCTGTACGAGGAGACCACCATCCGCCAGTGGTACGCCGACGCCGCCGGCAAGGGTCACGCCATCGGCGACCGGCTGTTGCGCTTCGTGCTCGAGCGGCACGCCGAGCGCATGTTTGCCGGCGGCCACGAGCCGCAGCCGCCGCAGGTTCTGCCCGTCGAGTTGCCACGCGCGCCCGAGAGCGCCCGCCACGCCGCGCTGGCCGCGCTTGCGCGCGCGCAGCGCCCGCTCATGGTGATCGGCAGCCAGGCGGTCGTGCAGGCCGATCGGGCGGCGCAACTGGCCACAGCGGTGGGCGCTCTGGGCATGCCGGTGTACCTGTCGGGCATGGCCCGTGGCTTGCTGGGCAGGGCACACCCGCTGCAAATGCGCCACGCGCGACGCCAGGCGCTGCGCGAGGCCGATTGCGTGCTGCTGGCCGGCGTGCCGTGCGACTTCAGGCTCGACTACGGGCGCCATGTGCGGCGCAGTGCCACGTTGATCGCCGCCAACCGCAGCCGGCGTGACGCGCGACTGAACCGCCGCCCCGATGTCGCCGCCATCGGCGATGCGGGCGAGTTCATCCAGGCACTGGCGGCCGCGCATCCTCGCGCAGCAACTTGGGACACGTGGGCCCAGTCCCTGCGCCAGCGCGACGAGGCGCGCGAAGCCGAGATCGCCAGCCAGGCCGCCGCTCGCGGCACGCATGTCAATCCATTGGCGCTGCTGCGCGAGATCGACCGGCAGGCTGACGAACAGGCCGTGTTCGTCGCCGATGGCGGCGACTTCGTCGGCACCGCCAGCTATGTGTTGCGCCCGCGGGCGCCGCTGGGCTGGCTGGACCCGGGCGCCTTTGGCACGCTGGGCGTGGGTGCGGGCTTTGCGCTGGGAGCAGCGCTCGCCGGCGGCGGCGGCGCAACGCCCGAGGTCTGGGTTCTGTATGGCGACGGCGCCTGCGGCTGGGGTCTGGCCGAGTTCGACAGCTATGTGCGCCAGGGCGTCGCGGTGATCGCGGTGGTCGGCAACGATGCGGGCTGGACCCAGATCGCACGCGAGCAGGTGAAGATGCTGCACGACGACGTGGGCACGGTGCTCGCGCGCACCGACTATCACGCCGTGGCAGCGGGCTTCGGCGCCGAGGGCCTGCTGGTGCGCCGCGACGACGAGGTGCCCGCCGCGCTGCAACGCGCTCGCGAACTGGCGCGTCAGGGCCGGCCGGTGCTGGTCAATGTGTGGCTGGACCGCACCGACTTCCGCGAGGGTTCGCTGTCGATGTGAGGGCCGCCTGCGCTCACAGGCGCCGCCAGGTGCCCAGCCAGGTGCCTCCCAGCACCGCGGCCAGGCCCAGCATGTGCCAGGGTGTCAACGGCTCGCCCAGCATCAGCACGGCGAAGGCGACGCCGAAGATCGGCACCCAGTAGGCATACAACGCCGTGCGCGCCACGCCCAGATCCCGCAGGGCGCGGTTCCACACCAGCGCACCCAAAGCCGTGGCCAACAGGCCGGACAGCGCGACGGCAACTGCGTCACCGGGGCCAAAGCCGGCCAATGCGTCGACCGTCGGCCCGCCAAACAGGGCCTGGTGGGCCAGCAGCATGGCCGCGCCCAGCAGGTGCACGCCCAGGCTGATCCAGCCCGTGTCCACATTGCGCGCCAGGCGCTGCACCACCATGCCCCCCACCACCCAGGTGAGCACCGACGCCAGCACCATCAAGTCCCCCAGCCCACCCGGCCCGATGACCGCGCCGGGGCGATGGAGCACGACCAGGGCCACACCGCCGAAGCCCAGCGCGACACCCGCCAGGCGGGCGGGCGTCAGGCGGTCGCCCAGAACGCCGGCCGCCAGCAGGGCCGAGGCCAGCGGGTTGAGCGCAATGACCAATGCCGCGTTGGCGGCCGTCGTGCGAGCCACGCCGCCGGTGAAGAGGAACTGGTTGACGTACACCATCAGAATGGCGCAGGTGGCGATGCCCACCCAGGCGCGGCCCGCAGGAGCCGGCCCGCGCGGCGGCCGCAACCGCACGAAGGCCAGCAAGGCCAGCGCCGCCACTGCCATGCGCAGGCTGGCGATGGTCATCGGGTCAAAGCGGTTGACCAGCCACTTCACGACCGACAGATTGCCGCCCCAGATGGCCATCGTGGCCAGCAGCCAGCCGCGAATCGCAGCGGAGTCCGCACCCGGACGGCGGTGGGTTGCGGGTGGCGAGCTGTCGGCATCGGGCATCGGTCGCATTCTCGGTCGGTGCGCAACGCCCGACTGCGGCAGGGTCAAGTCGAACGCGGGTCGCGCCAGCGTCGCAGATGAGCGGCAAGGGTGGCGCCAGTCGTCTCGCGCTGGCGACGAAGTTCGTGGCGTGCGATGCTGCGCAGATGCACCTCATCCGGGCCGTCGAGCAACCGCAACGCACGGCCCCAGGCCCACAGTCGGGCCAAGGGCGTGTCGGGCGACAGACCCATCGCGCCGAAGACCTGGATCGCGCGATCGAGCACGCGCTGCTGCAGTCGCGCCGTGACCAGCTTGATGGCGGCGACGTCGGCACGCGACGCGGTGGCATCGTCGTGATCGAGGCGCCAGGCCGCGCGCAGCACCAGCAGCCGGGCCTGATCGATCTCGACACGCGAGCAGGCGATCCACTCCTGCACGTTGGCATGGTCGCCGATGCGCTGTCCGAAGGCGCGCCGCTCCTGCGCGCGTTCGCACATCAGCGCCAGGGCCAGCTCGCACTGGCCGATGCTGCGCATCGCGTGGTGCACCCGACCCGGGCCCAGGCGCGCCTGCGCCAGTGCGAAGCCCTGGCCGACCTCGCCCAACAGCGCCTCGGGGCCGACACGCACATCGCGGAACACGAGCTCGCAGTGGCCCTCGCTCGCCTGGTGGTCGAGCATCGGGATGTTGCGCTCCACGGTCAGGCCCGGGCTGTCCATCGGCACCAGCAGGATCGAGTGCCGCGCGTGGGGGCCCTCGCCATCGCTCACACCCATCACCACGGCCAGACGACAGTGGGGATGGGCCGCACCGGTGATGAACCACTTGCGCCCGTGGATGATCCAGCCGTCGCCCGTGCGCTGCAGGCGGGTCTGCAGCTGGGTGGGGTCGGACGAGGCGACATCGGGCTCGCTCATCGCGAAGCACGAGCGGATCTCGCCGCGCAGCAGCGGCAGCAGCCAGCGTTCGGTCTGCTGCGCGTCGGCATGCTGCAGCAACAGCGCCATGGTGCCGCTGTCGGGCGCATTGCAGTTGAAGACCTCGGCCGACCAGGGAACGGTGCCCATCGTCTCGGCCAGGGGCGCGTACTCCAGGTTCGACAGCCGCGTTCCCGGCTGGCCGTCGCGCAAGTCCGGCAGGCACAGGTTCCACAGACCCAGTGCGCGGGCCTGTGCCTTCAACGGCTCCACCACATCCAGCGGGTAGGCTGCGGCATCGTCCCAGCGGTGCCACTCGGGCAGCGACGGCAGCACGAGATCGTCCATGAAGCGCTGCAGTTGCCGGTGCAGCGCCTGCGCGCGAGGCGTCGGCGTGAAGTCCATGGGCTCATTCTGGTTGGCGGCACCTGCGACCCGTTGTCGCGTGCGGGACCTGGCACGATAGCGCCTTGATGCACCGCAACGCACCCCTGCCCGGCAGCGTCGGCCGGCATGGCCTCCGGCTGCGTGACCGGCTTCGCGGTGGTCGCGCAACCTGCGGCAACCGGGTGCGCCTGCCCACACGGGCCATGCACTGGCTGACCTTGATGTTGGGCAGCGGGCTGCTCGCGGCCCAGCCCCATGCGCTGCCACTCGATCGAATCGAACTGCCACCGGGCATGCGCATCGAGTTGCTGGCCCGCGTGCCCAACGCCCGCCAGATGGCCATGGGACCAGCCGCCCAGGGCGGCGGGCATGTGCTGTACGTGGGCTCGAAGACCGACGGCCGCGTGCATGCGCTCGAGCTCGATGCGCAGGGTCGCCCCGGTGCGTTGCACGTGATCGCACAAGGACTGCGCATGCCGGTCGGCGTCGCCTGGCGCGACGGCGACCTCTACATCTCCGCCGTGGAGCGCATCGTCCGGCTCGAGCGCATCGCCACACGGCTGCAGGACCCACCGGCGCCCGTGGTGGTGCGGTCGGATCTGCCGCGCGAGGCCAGCCACGGCTGGCGCTTCATCGCCTTCGGTCCGGATGGCTGGCTGTATGTGCCGGTAGGCGCGCCGTGCAACATCTGCGAGCCCGATGCCGAGCGCTATGCCGCCATCCTGCGCATGCGCGCCGACGGCAGCGATCTGCAGACCTATGCACGGGGCGTGCGCAACAGCGTCGGCTTCGACTGGCACCCCGGCACGGGCGAGCTCTGGTTCACCGACAACGGCCGCGACCACCTCGGTGACGACGCGCCGCCGGACGAGCTCAACCGGGCGCCGCGCGCGGGTCTGCACTTCGGCTACCCGTATTGCCATGGCGGCACCGTGCCCGATCCGCGGTACGGCGGCGAGCGATCGTGCAGCGAGTTCACGCCGCCGGTGCAGGCGCTGGGTGCGCATGTGGCGGCGCTGGGCATGCGGTTCTACACCGGCACGAGCCTCGGGCCGCAGTGGCACGGCCGGGTGTTCATCGCCGAACACGGCTCGTGGAACCGCAGTCGGCCCGTGGGCTATCGGGTCAGCACGGTGCGCCTGGACGGCAGCCGCGCCGTGGCCTATGAGCCGTTTGCCAGCGGCTGGCTGCACGAAGGTCAGGCCTGGGGCCGGCCCGCCGACGTGCTGGTGGCACCTGACGGCGCGCTGCTGGTGTCCGACGACCTGGCCGGCGCCATTTATCGCATCCGCGCCGCCGACGGCCGTCGGCGGCCGTGAGTCCGCCTTGAGAAGGCGGCCGCAGCGACACGGCTCTCTCATAAGGTGCATTTTCAATCTTGCTTTTGTCGGCGTGTCCCGGTACCATTAGCTGCATTCGCAATGCACCTTTGACAGGAGCCGACTCGATGACCACCGCCACTGCCGCCGCCAACGCCACCATCGACGTGCGCCAGGTGCCGCCACGCGAGCGCCATTCGCTGATCTTCGCGACCTTCGATCGCCTGCCCTCTGGTGGGGCGCTGGAGCTGGTGAACGACCACGACCCGCAACCGCTGCGTGGCCAGTTCGAGGCCCTCATGCCTACCAGCTACGAGTGGGCCTACCTCGAGTCCGGCCCCGAGACCTGGCGCGTGCGCATCACCAAGAAGCCCGACACCGGCCACTGCTGCGGGGGTTGCTGCGGCCGCTGATCGGCCACAGCGCATGTCCGACCGAGCGCGCCCATGAAGCTCACCAGCTTCACCGACTACAGCCTGCGCGTGCTCATCTACCTGGCCGCGCAGCCGCAGCGGCGAGCCACGATCGCCGAGATCGCGCAGGCCTTTGCCATCAAGGAGAACCACCTGACCAAGGTGGTGCACTTCCTGGGCCAGAACGGCTGGGTGGCCACGGTGCGCGGCAAGGGCGGAGGGCTCAGCCTGGCGCTGCCGGCAACCCAGATTCCGGTGGGCGCCGTGGTGCGCCAGACCGAGGGCGTCGACATGCCTGCCGAGTGCTTCGACGCCGAGTCCGACGCTGGGCACGGCCACTGCGCCATCGCGCGCATCTGTCGCCTGCGCGCGGTGCTGGCCGAAGCGGCACAGGCCTTCCACAGCGTGCTCGACCGCTACACGGTGGCCGATCTGGTGCACAACGCACCGGCCATCCAGGCGATGCTGGCACTGCCCATCAGCCGCCGGCCCGGGGCGACCGACCCGGTCACGGCTGGCTAGCCCGACGCCCGCCAGCACTGGCCCGACGGCTCGCCCCCCCTTTGCGCATCATGCACGCCGTGCCCAGGGTCGCCACGAAGATCGCTGTGGCCATCGCCGTCGTCGCCTTGATGCTCGCGGGCCTGGGCGGTGGGCTGCAGCGTGCCGGCAGCGCCGAGCTCGCCGCGCTGCCGGGAACCGCCGCTGCCTTGCACGCCTGGCTGATGATCAGCGCCTTCTTCGGCACCGTGATCGGCATCGAGCGAGCCGTGGCGCTGAAGTGGGGCCCGGCCTGGGTCGCGCCCCTGGCCAGCGCCTTGGGCGGCTGGTGCCTGTTGGCGGCACACGTGCAGGTCGGCGGATGGGCGCTGCTGCTGGGCTCGCTGCTGTTCGCCGCAGGCAGCGCCCGGGTGGTGCTGCAGCAGGCCGTCGCCCACCATGTGCTGCTGCTGGTGGGCGCGCTGTGCTGGGTGGCCGCCAACCTGCGCTTCGCACTCGGCTCGATGGACGATGCGACGCTGGCCACGGGCCTGGCCTTCCTGGTCCTGACCATCGCCGCCGAGCGGCTCGAGATGACCCGCCTGATGCAACGCAAGCCGCTGGCACTGGCCGCGTTCGCCGGCGTCGTGGGCCTGCTGCTGCTGGCGCTGATGCTCCTGTGGGGCAATGCCGACGGCAGCCACGCCCGCGCGCTGGCCACCACCGCCTACGGTGCCGCATTGAGCCTGCTGGGCGCGTGGCTGATGGCCTATGACCTCGCGCGCCGCACGATCCGCACACAGGGGCTCACGCGCTACATGGCCGTGTGCCTCTTGATCGGCTATGCGTGGCTGTCGTTCGCGGGGCTGGCCTGGATCGGGCTGGCGCTGGGCCAGCCCTGGCGCGATGCCGCACTGCATGCGCTGGGCCTGGGTTTCATCATCAGCATGGTGATGGCCCATGCACCCGTGATCCTGCCGGCGGTCTCGCGCTTGAAGCTGGCCTATACACCGCTGTTCTACCTGCCGCTGGCGCTTCTGCATGCCTCGCTGCTGTGGCGTCTTCTGGGCGAGTTCGTGCTGCCCGGTGCACGCGCGCAGGGCGCCCTGCTGAACGCCGTGGCCATCGCCGCCTTCGGCCTGACCGTCCTGCGCGCCGCGCTGCTGGCCCACCGCGGCAGCGCGCGACCCACACCACTGCACACGCACCCATGAGCACACTCCTCGGCATCGATGAGCCCCCGCGCCCGCTGCCGCCCAAGGGCTACGCCCTTTGGGCGCTGGGATTCCGTCCGTTCTACCTCTTCGCCGCCGTGTTTTCGGCGTTGTCGATCGCGCTGTGGGCGCTGCAGTTCTCCGGGCTCATCCCATTGCCCTATCTGCGCGGACCGGTGTGGCATGCCCACGAAATGCTGTTCGGCTACACGCTGGCCATCATCGTCGGCTTCCTGTTCACGGCCGGACAGAACTGGACCGGCCAGCCCACGCCCAAGGGCGGCGCGCTGGCGGCACTGGTGGCGCTGTGGCTGGCCGGAAGGGTGATGGTGCTCACGCCCTGGGGAGTGGCCGCTGCTCTGGTGAACGTGGCGTTCCCCCTGGCCGCAGCGGCCGGCATTGCACGGCCTCTCATCGCGGCGAAGAACAAGCGCAACTATTTCTTCATCGGAATGCTGGTGCTCATGGCGCTGGCACAGGCGGTGGTGCATGCGGTCCAGTTGGGTTGGCTGACCCTGCCCACGACGATCGGGCTGCAGTTCGGACTCGACATCGTGCTGTTCATCATGGCCGTGATGGGCGGCCGCGTCATTCCGATGTTCACCAACAACGGCGTGCCCGGCACGCAGGCTGTGCGCCACCCGCACGTCGAGAAGCTGGTGCTGGGCAGCGTGCTGGCGCTGCTGGCCGCCGATGCCGTGGGTCTGCGCGGATGGTGGCTGCTGCCGTTGCTGCTGGCAGGCACGGTCGCACATGCCGCGCGGCTGTGGCTGTGGCAGCCTTGGCGCACCACGCGCACGCCGCTGGTGTGGGTGCTGCATGCCGCGTACGCCTGGATCCCGCTGCACCTGCTGCTGCGCGCCGGCGCAGAGGTCGACCTGCTGGTCGCGTCGACCGCCACCCATGCGCTGACTGCGGGCGCCATCGGCACGCTCACGCTGGGCATGATGACGCGCACCGCGCGCGGGCATACCGCGCAGCCGCTGCGCGCAGACCGTTGGGACACGATGGCCTACGCGGCGGTGCTGGCTGCCGCGGCGGTTCGGGTGTTCGTGCCGTTGGGGGCACCTTCGGCGGTCGCCGGCGCCGCGCTCACGTCGGGCCTGCTGTGGTCGGCGGCCTTCGTCATCTACGCCTGGCGCTATGCGCCGCTGCTGATCCGGCCACGTGCCGACGGCCGCCCCGGCTGAGCACCCGATGGCCGAGACCGACAACGGCCTGCTCTCGATGTACGAGAAGCAGGTCAAGATCTACCCACGTGCGGTGAGCGGCTGGTTCGCGGGCTGGCGCTGGGTCATGGTCTGGCTCACGCAGCTCGTGTTCTACGGGCTGCCCTGGCTGAGCTGGAACGGCCGCCAGGCGGTGCTGTTCGACATCGATCAGCGCCAGTTCTTCGTCTTCGGGCTGGTGTTCCACCCGCAGGACTTCATCTACCTGGCCGCGCTGCTGGTGATCTCGGCGCTGGCGCTGTTCTTCTTCACCGCAGTGGCCGGACGCTTGTGGTGCGGCTACGCCTGCCCGCAAACGGTCTACACCGAGATCTTCCTGTGGATCGAGCGGCGCCTGGAGGGCGACCGGGTGGCCCGCATTCGGCTGGACGCTGCGCCCTGGGGCCCGGCCAAGGTCCTGCGCAAGGGCGGCAAGCACGCCGCATGGGGCCTGTTCTCGATGGCCACGGGGTTCACCTTCGTGGGCTACTTCGTACCCATCCACGACCTTGCAAGCGCGGGCATGGCGCTGGCCTGGACGCCCTGGGAGTGGTTCTGGGTCGTGTTCTACGGCTTGGCGACCTATGGCAACGCCGGGTTCCTGCGCGAGCAGATGTGCAAGTACATGTGCCCGTATGCCCGCTTCCAGAGCGCGCTGATCGACGCGGATTCGCTGATCATCACCTACGACCAACGCCGGGGCGAGCCCCGCGGCGGACGCGCCCGCACCGTCGACCCGAAGAGCCTGGGCCTGGGGGACTGCGTCGATTGCCACCTGTGCGTGCAGGTCTGCCCCACCGGCATCGACATCCGCAAGGGACTGCAGAACGAGTGCATCGGCTGCGCGGCCTGCATCGACGCCTGCGACGGCGTGATGGACCGCCTGGGCTACTCGCGCGGCCTGATCCGCTATGACACCGAGAACGGTGTGGCGCGCGGGCTCAGCCGTGGCCAGATGCTGCGCCGCGTGTTCCGCCCGCGCGTGCTGATCTACGGTGCGCTGCTCACCGCGCTGGTCGCGGTGTTCGGCGCCACGCTGGGCCTGCGCAGCGGATTGAAGGTCGACGTGATCAAGGACCGCAACACGCTGGCCCGCATCGTCGACGACGGCTACGTCGAGAACGTGTACCGGCTTCACATCTTCAACGGCAGCGAACAGCCTCGACGCGTGCGCCTGCAGGTCAGCGGCATCGATGGCCTGGCCTTCGGCACGCCCCAGGAGGTGCACGTGCGCGCCACCGGCATGGAAGCCGTGCCGGTGCGGCTGCGCCTGTCGCCGCAGGCCGCGCAGGCGCTGCGCGGGCGCTCCAACCCCATCGTGTTCCAGATCCGCGACGCCGACAGCGCCCAAAGCGCGAGCGTGGACGAGAAGTCGGCGTTCTTCGTGCCGCGCTAGGAGCTCCGGGCTACGATGGGCCCATTGCGCCGCCGTTGGCGCGCTGATCTCGCCCATGGACCTGATCGTCGCACGCAACTTCCTCATCGCGCTGTTGATCGGCGCGCTGGTCGGCATCGAACGCGAGAAGAAGAAGGCCGACGATCCCGGGCAGTCGTTCGGTGGCATCCGCACCTACACCCTGCTGTCGCTGCTGGGCGCCGCAGCGGCATGGCTGTCGCGTGAGCTGGGCACGCCCTGGCTGCTGGCGGCGGTGCTGCTGGTGGTGGGGGCGGCGGTCGTGGCCAGCTATGTGTTGCAGGCGCGCTCCAGCCCGGACATGCCAGGCCTGACCAGCGAAGTCGCCGCCGTTGTCGTGTGCGTGCTGGGCGCGCTGGTGGTGGTGGGCAATGCCATGCTGGCCGTCGCGCTGGCCGTGGTCACGTCGGCGCTGCTGGCCTTCAAGCAGCCGCTGCACGGCATGGTCAAGCGCATCGGCACCGACGACCTGTTCGCGGGGATCAAGCTGCTGATCGCCTCGTGCATCGTCCTGCCGCTGCTGCCGGACCATGCGCTGGATCCCTGGGGCGCACTCAATCCCTACGCACTGTGGCTGCTGGTCATCCTGATCTCTGCGCTGTCGCTGATGGGCTACGTGGCGGTGCGCTTGCTGGGGCCGAGCAGGGGCGCCGCTGTCACCGGTCTTGCCGGAGGGCTGGTGTCGTCCACCGCGACCACTCTGGGCTTCGCGCGCCAGAGCGCCACCCAGGCCGACGGCGGTGGCCACGCGCTGGCCGCAGGTGTGCTGCTGTCTTGGCTGGTGATGGCCGCCAGGCTGCTCGTGGTCGTGGCCCTGCTCAATCCCGGGCTCGCATCCGCGCTCGCCGCACCGCTCGGCGTGCTGGCTGCCACAACCGCAGCATTTGCCGCGCGCCACTATTGGGCGAGCCGATCGGAGGCCGGGGGCAGCGCTTCCGCCAGTGGCGGATCGCCCGGCCTGTCGGTGCGCAACCCCTTCAGTCTGGCGGCTGCCATGCAGTTCGGAGCGCTGTTCGCGGTCGTCATGCTGGCCACCCGACTGGCCCAGCTGCACGCGCCGGAAGTCGGCGTGTACCTGGTGTCGGTACTGGCCGGCCTGGTCGATGTCGACGCCATCGCGTTGTCGATGGCGCGCATGCCGGCCGACGCCGACAACTCGGTGGGCGCGGTGGCGATCACACTGGCTGCGCTGTCGAACACGACGGTCAAGGCGGCGATGGTCACCTTGCTCGGCCGCGGGCCCCTGCGCCGCCACATGCTCGTGGCGGCAGCGGCCATCGTGCTGGCAACCGCTGCCGCCGCCTGGTTGTTGGCCTGATGCCGATCAGGCGCGGCGCAGTCGCCTGCGCACGCCGGTGGCCAGCGCCAGCAAGACGGCCGCAAGGACGCTGTGCGCCACCGTGGTGGCCAGCGGCATCGGATAGGCCCGCATCAGCCAGCCCAGCAGGGGCACCGTCACCGCCACACTGCCCAGGGCCATCGCCGGACCGGGAACGCAACGGCGCGCACCCCAGGCCACGACCAGCGCGACCGCGACCGTGAGCATGCCGCTGACGGTGTGCCAATGCAGCACCGCCTGGCGCTGCGGCGCATGAACCGAAGGCGGCAATGCGGTGTTGGGGCGCAGCGGATCGAACGCACCATCGGCATCGACAGGGACCGCGGGGCAGCCGCCATCCTGGCAGGCCGCCGCGGCGGAGCGCGCACTGACCAGCCCACCGAACGCCGCCTGCGACAGCACCAGGATCATCAAGAGCACCGCCAACGCCGGCAGCCAGGCGGCGGTCGTTGCGCTGGAGTGATTGGCCAGGCGCGGCCTCACGAGCAGCCAGGCCAGCGCGGCCAGCAGCAGATGACCGCCCAGGAGATTGGCCTGCACGACCACCGGCAACGGCGACGGCGTGTACCGACCGAGCAGAGCCAGCCCGACAGAGACGGCCAGCAGCACGAGCGCCGCGCAGCGCTCGCTGTAGCTCCAGCGCCGCCACCCGAACAAGGTTGCCATCAGGAACAGCAACCCGGCCAGCGACGCCGTGACCCGGTGCGCGAGCCGCACACCGCGATGCCAGCCAGGCACTTGCTCGGGCGTCAGCGACGTCTGCACCGCGTGGTCGGCACGCGTCTCGTAGCACGCCGGCCATGGCGTGCAGCCCGCGCCTCCCAGCGACAACCGCAGCATCGCACTGGAGACCGCCACGATGAGGGTGAGCGCCGCGGCCAGCGCCAGCAGCAGCTTCATGTGCGAGTGCGCGCCGTGCGCCAGACCACCACGATGAACAACAGGCCGCCGATGATGGCCACCAGGCCGCCCAGGCCCATCAGGCCCATGCCCGCCACCTCCTGCGGCGTGCGCAACACCTGCGCGGCGCCGGCCACCTTGCGCTGCACGCCGTAACCTCCCGACCAGACGAGACCCACGATGTGCATCAGCTGACCGGCGCCGTAGATCACCGGCTGCCACACCGCCAGCCGCGACTGCGGCGTGCCCAACCCGAGGCGAGGCATCAGGGCGTAGGCCGCGCCCATCAGCGCCAGGGTCACCCCCACGATCGAGCCGTGGTAGTGGGCCGGAATGCGCACGTCACTGCCCTGGATCAGGAAGCCGATGCCACCACCGATGCAGAACAGGGCCACCGACGACCACAGCGCCGAGCGCAGCGGGCGGGCCCACTGTGGACATGCGGCAGCCCGGGCCACGCCAACGCACAGCGCCAGCACCATCGGCAGGATCGCCAGCCCGCCACCAAAGCGCATCAGCCAGGTGAACAGCTTGCTGTGCTCGACGGAGCCGACGTCCCATGCCAGGTAGATCACCGGCGTGGCGAACACCGACACCAGCGCAACCCCGAACAGCAGGACGACCACGCGCGGCGACAGCGGCAGGGGCGCCTCGGTGAGCGTGGCCAGCCACAGCCAGCTCACCAGCATCAGCAGCGTCCAGGTGAACTGCAGCACGTGTCCCGGACCCCAGAACAGCAGCTCGAAGTAGGTGCGATCTTCCAGCCCCTGCATCAGCCCCTGGCGCAGCGCCAGCCAGCTCCAGATCTGGGCCCCCAGGGTGACGGCCGTGGCCACGGCAGCGGCGCTCAGGCCGAACCGCATGACACCCTCGCCGGGCAGGCTCAGGCCCACTCGACCCGGGAAGGCCAGCGCCCTCAGCGTCACGACACCCAGACCCACGCCGAACAGCACCAGTCCGTACAGGAACATGCGCGACGTGATGACGGGGACATAGTTCGACATCACCGGCGCGCCCACGTCGATGAACGGCGCCGCAGCCATGGTCAGGGCACCGAGCGCGCACAACACCCAACCGGCCCAACCGGCCTCGATCCATCTCGCGGCGCCCGACAGCGACCACATCAACCCGGCGATGCTGACGAACCACACCAGCACCGACAGGTCGACATGGACCACCAGCGCCACATGGAAGAAGTCGACGCCCGGCAGCAGTGCCTGCACGCCGGGCGTGCGCGCCCCCACCAGCAAGACCGCGAACAGCCCGGACCCCACCAGCGCCGCCACCGCCAGGCAGAGCCAGGCGCGCGCCAGCGGCTGCCTCTCGTCCGCAGGCACGGAGAGGTCATATCGGTACAGCGCCAAGCCCGCCGCGCGGCCAGTGGGCTCCAACGCCTCGGCCGGTGATGTCTTCATCGGATGCTGATGCCGCCCTTGTCGGCCTTGAAGTCGATCAGGACGATCTGCCCCTCGCGAACCGTGACTTCGGCGCTGCGCTCATAGGTCGGTGCGTCGGCACGCAGGTCATCCTTGAACTGGATGCGCAGGCGATGCGTACCGGCTGCGATCGGCGTGCGCCAGTATCCGCTCGCGGCACCATCCTGCGCCAGCCCGGCCGGGCGGAAGCTGCGGTCGATGAGGACCTTCTCGTCGACCTCGACCCGGGCCTGCACCGGCGAGCGCGTGCGCTGGCAGTCCTGGGCTGCGCGCATCTGCGGCGGCATCTTGGCCAGCTCCTCGGCAGTGCGCTGGCGACAGTCGGTGGCGAACTTGCCCGGGTGGCTGAACGACAGGCGCAGCAGCCCGTGGCCCGGCGGCAGCAGAGAAACCGGGGGTTGCGACGCAAAGTAGCCCACGAACGCTGCGAACAACGCGTACAGCACGATCTGGCCAGTCCACTGCAGCGGACCGAGCCGCAGCCGCGGCAGGGTTTCAGTCATCGGAATTCTCCTGGATGGGTAGAGTATCGAGGCGTTCGCGCCAACGGGCGATCTGGTCGGCCAAAGCCTCACCCTGCTCGCGGGCGGCCCACACCAGATGCACACGGTCGCGGGGCACCTGCGCGCGCAAGTGGGGCATGCGTTCGCCGGCCAGTCGCTGGGCGGTCCATTGGGGGCCGAGCCGGTACTCGCAATCGCCCGGCGGACATCCGGTGACCAGCACGCCGTCGGCGCCGTGCCGCAGCGCGTACTCGATGAAGACCGGCGGCCACAACGCCGTGCAGGCCGACGCGATCATCTGCACGCCCGGCAGCGGCCGCGACAACCGCGCCGCATGTTCACAACCGAGCACCAGCACCCGCGGGTGCGGCTGCGTTTCCAGCTGCCTCAGCGCAGCATCCAGCCGTTCGCGTTCGCCCTGCAAAGGTGTGCCGGGCAGGTCGATGCCGGTGGTCACGGCGGCGCTGCGCCGAAATGGCGTGGCCGAGGGACAGGCACCGACACACACGCCGCACGCGGCGCAAAGATCGGGGTCGACCAGCGCCATTCGCGACGCCGGGCGCAGCGGATGCGGCACCATGGTGACCGCGGCATAGGGACAGTCCTGCAGGCACAACGTGCAACCATTGCAATGCACCGGATCGACCACCGCCGGCGAGCCCATGCGGGCTGGCGCAACGGCGCCCGGCGCCGTCACCGCGCGCCCCTGGCGCGACCCTGGCCACCAAGGCAGGGCCACGAGCAGCACCGTGGCCAGCACCAGCACCGTCCACATGAGGATCGGCGCGCGATCGGCCAAAGGCAGGGCGACGAGGTAGAACCAATCCAGATCGACCACCATCGGCTGGCGGCTCGGGTCGGCGAGCGGCATCGACAGGGCCGGCCAGAACAGCGACAGCAGGACGAGGGTGATCAGTGTGCCGACGGCCAACCACCGATGCGGCTGTGTCTGGGGGCGCGCCAGCCGCACGATATGCACCCACAGGCCCAGCAGCAGCAGCAAAGGCACCCCGATGTGCAAGAACGCGAGCAGACTGAAGAACCGGTCGGTCACCGCCTGGGCATCGAGGAAGTTGCGCACGACCTCGAGGGTCACCCCGGGCAGCACCGACATCCACTCGAGCACGGAGACGCCGACGTACAGCGCGCGCTCGTCCCAGACCATCCAGTAGCCGACGATGCCCGAGATCACGGCCAGCCACAGCAGCGGCACGCCGCTGACCCAGGTGAACCAGCGAAAGGCGCGAAAGCGGCCCAACAGGGCCTCGCGCAACAGGTGCACGGCGCTGACCAGCACGAAGGCGTCGGATGCGTAGCGGTGCAGGCCACGCATGAGGCCGCTGGTGTACGGCTGGTCGGTGTTCATCTCCTGGACCGATCGCCACGCACCGTCGACGCCGGTTTCGTACAGCGCGTAGATCCAGAATCCCGACGCCACCACGATCCACAACAACCAGACCGCCAATGCGCCCAGTTGGCGCAACGGATTGGCTGGCGCGCCGAAGAGCCGATCGAACGCCTGCTCGGTGCGGCGCACCAGCCGCACGGCGGCCCCGTCGGATGCAGCCGGCACCATCAGGTGCTCCGGGACCGCCGCAACTCCCGAAGCATGAACCAAGCGAGGGCGCCCAGCACGGTGACGCCACAGAACAGTTCGAAGAACAGCGAGTAGTTGAGCTTGTAGTTGCCGCTGGAGGCGTCGTAGACCGTGCAGTACAACTTCACCTTCAGCCAGATGTTTTCGACCGACAGCCGCTGCGCGGCCTCGCCGGACATCACAGCCTTGAGCGGCCCGATGAACTGCGGCAGGTCGATGGCGTCGCCGTAGACCTGAGCCGCGACCACGCCGCGCGCATCGACAATGGTGGCCTGCGTGATGTGATCGAAGCCCTTGGGCGTGGCGGTGTAGCTGAATCCGAAGGCACGCAGCAGCGCCGGCACGTCGTCCGTGCGGGGGCTCAGGAATCGCCAGCGATCGTCGACGATGCGTGCTTGTCGCGCAAACGCGCCCATCGCGTCGGGCGTGTCGAAGGGCTGGTTGAAGCCGATGCTCAGCACATGAAAGCTGTCCGCGCCGAGCGCCGTCCGGGCGGCCGCCACGGCCTTCATCAAGCCCTGGGTGGCCACGGGACATGCCTGGTAGCAGCCGGTGTAGACGAAGCTCACCACCACTGGCTTGCCGCGCAAGTCGGCCAGCGTCACGCGGCGATTCTGGTGGTCGGTGAACACCATGGCTTCGACCGGCCCGAGGGGCTGGCCGATCACCGCCTGGCTGGTCTGAAGTGCGGCGTTCCAACCTGCGGCGACCTCAGGTGCCACGCCACCCGTGCTCTGTGCACGGACCCCTAGGCCCACGCACGCCAGCAGAACAGCCAGGCCTACCCAGGCGAGTCGCCAAGCGGCATGCGCCAACGGCGAGGCGTACCCACGCGCGCACGCCGGCCGAGCAAGCGAAAGGGCCCCAACCGGCTGTTGCCAGCCGGCGGAGCCCTGGTTGAGAGATGGGCCAGCCGTCGAGCGGGTGGCTCCGCGGCGCCGGCCACCGCCGGCGACGGTGGCCGACTGCGGGGGTGGGGTCATGCGATGCCGGCGTCGACCATCACGCCGATCAACACAAGCGACAGCTCGACCAACGATGCGGCGAAGCTGCGCATGGCGCGGGAGCGAGTGGGCTGCAACTGCAGGCGCAGTGCTTCCACCACGAACCACACGCCACCCAGCGCCGCCAGCACCGTGGTGACCCGGCCGCCCGACAGCAGGCCCAGGGCCACCGTCAGGATCAGCAGGGCCACGGCATGGCCCGTGATGGCCCATGCCGCGATCCGGTCACCCTTGGCCACCGGCAACATGGGAACGCCTGCAGCAGCGTAGTCGTCGCGAAACGCAATCGCCAAGCTCCAGAAGTGCGGCGGTGTCCACAGGAACAGCACGATGGTCAGCAGCCACGCTTGAGGTGAAAGGGCCGGATCGACCGCAGCCGCTCCGGCCAGCACGGCAAAGCTGCCTGCCAGGCCGCCGATGACGATGTTCCACCAGGTGCGGCGCTTGAGCCACACCGTGTAGACCACCGCGTAGACCAGCGCACCAGCCACCGTGTAAACGGCTGCCGGCCCGTTGCTGATGGACCAGGCGACCAACCCGGCCAGCAGCACCATGGCGACGATCAGGGCCAGCCACCCGGCATGAGGCGTGAGCGCCCCGGTCGCGAACGGTCGGCCCTTGGTGCGCTTCATCAGCCGGTCGAGGTCAGCCTCCCACCACTGGTTGAAGGCGCCCGCGGCAGCCGAGGCCACCAACACGCACAGGAACAGCAGCGCCACCCCCGCCCAGCCGGGCCCGCGCCCGGGCGGCGCCGCTGCACGCCGACGGTCCGCTGCTTGCGGCGCTGGAGGCCTCGACGCTGCCCCTGTGGAGCGCGCCGATGTCCCACCTCGCCGCCGCGGCCGCCCCCTCGCCGGCTGGCCT
>JAKLLB010000075.1 GCA_023150345.1 Aquabacterium sp. | reverse complement strand
CAGCACGGTGCGGATGGCGCTGCAATGGTCGCTCACGTACAGCCAGTCGCGCACCTGCAGGCCGTCGCCGTAGATGGGCAGCTGCTTGCCGGCCAGCGCGTTGACGATCATCAGCGGGATGAGCTTCTCAGGGAAGTGGTAGGGCCCGTAGTTGTTGCTGCAGTTGGTGGTGAGCACCGGCAGGCCGTAGGTGTGGTGCCAGGCGCGCACGAGGTGGTCGCTGGCGGCCTTGCTGGCCGAGTAGGGGCTGTTGGGCTCGTAGGCGTGGGTTTCGGTGAAGGCCGGCGCCGCGGGCGCGAGCGAGCCATACACCTCGTCGGTGCTCACATGGTGGAAGCGAAAGCGCGCGCGCTCCTCTTCGGGCAGGGCGCTCCAGTGGCCGCGGGCGGCTTCCAGCAGGGTGAAGGTGCCGGTGACGTTGGTGCGCATGAATTCGCCCGGGCCGTGGATGCTGCGGTCGACATGGCTCTCGGCCGCGAAGTGCACGATGGCCCGGGGGCGATGCTGCGCCAGCAGGCTGTCGAGCAGGGCGCGGTCGCAGATGTCGCCGTGCACGAACACATGCCGCGCGTCGCCCTCGAGGCTGGCCAGGTTGGCGGCGTTGCCGGCATAGGTGAGGGCATCGAGGTTGACCACCGTCTCGCCGCCGGTGGCGGCATCGGCGAACCAGTCGAGCACGAAGTTGCTGCCGATGAATCCGGCGCCGCCGGTGACGAGTATGGTCATGCTGCCTGTCCTTGGGGATGGCGCCTTTGCGCGGGGGTCGTTCAGCTCTTGCCGGGGGTGGTGGCGCCGGCAGGGACGCGACCGTAGGTGTCTTCGTAGCGCACGATGTCGTCTTCGCCCAGGTAGCTGCCCGACTGCACTTCGATGATCTCGAGCGGCACCTTGCCCGGGTTGGCCAGGCGGTGCACCTGGCCCACCGGTATGTAGGTGCTCTGGTTCTCGGTGAGCAGGATGACGCGGTCGCCGTTGGTCACCTCGGCGGTGCCCGACACCACGATCCAGTGCTCGGCGCGGTGGTGGTGCATCTGCAGGCTCAACGAGGCACCGGGCTTGACCATGATGCGCTTGACCTGGAAGCGCGGGCCGGAGTCGATGCTGTCGTACCAGCCCCAGGGCCGGTGCACCTTGCGGTGCAGCGCATGCTCGCCGCGCTGCTCGGCGCCGAGCTGGGCGACGATGTGCTTCACGTCCTGGCTGCGCGAGCGGTCGGCCACCAGCACGGCATCGGGCGTCTCGACCACCACCACGTCGCTCAGGCCCACCGCGCCCACCAACCGGCTGGTGGCATGCACCAGGGTGTTGGTGGAGTCGCGCACGATGGCGTCGCCCACGCTGGCGTTGCCGCTGGCGTCTTTGTCGGACACCTGCCAGACGGCTTCCCAGGCGCCCAGGTCGTTCCAGCCGGCGTCCAGCGCCACCATGCGGATGTCGATGCCGCTGCCGGGGCATTGCTCCATCACCGCATAGTCCACCGACTCCGCCGGCACGGCTTCGAACTCGGCGCGCGCCGGGCGCACGAAGCGCGCATCGGTGCTGCGGCCGTCGTAGGCCTGGCGCACGGCGCCGGCGATGTCGGGGCGAAAGCGCTCGAGCGCGGCCATCCAGGCCGAGGCCTTGAGCACGAACATGCCGGCGTTCCAGTAGTAGCCGCCCTCGGCCAGGTAGGCCGCGGCGGTGCGGGCATCGGGCTTCTCGACGAAGCGCGCCACCTTGGGTGGTGGCTCGTGCGCCGCCGCGGGCGCGCGGCCATCGCCTTCGATGCGGATGTAGCCGTAGCCGGTTTCGGGCCGATCGGGCGTGATGCCCAGGATCACGATGGCACCCTGCGCGGCACAGGCCACCGCGCGCCGCAGGGCGTGGTCGAACGCTGCGGCGTCGGTGACGGTCTGGTCGGCCGGGGTGACCACCAGCACCGGGTCGTGGCCGTCCTGCAGCGCCTGCAGCGCCGCCAGGGTGAGGGCGGGGGCGGTGTTGCGCCCGACGGGCTCGAGCAGCACCGCCTGCGGCTCGACCTGTACGGCGCGCATCTGGTCGAGCACGAGGAAGCGGTGCTCCTCGTTGCCCACCACCAGCGGCGGCACGAGCGAGATCTCGGGCCCGGCGAGCCCCTGAAGGCGCTGCACCGCCTGCTGGAACAGGCTGGCCTGGCCCGACAGCACCAGGAACTGCTTGGGGTAGCCCGAGCGCGACAGCGGCCACAGCCGCGTGCCGGAACCGCCGGCCATGATGACGGGTTGCACCAGGGTGTTCATGCGTCGTAGCCCCGTGGGTTGAGCGATTGCCAGCGCCAGCTGTCGGCGCACATGCGGTCGAGATCGAGTTGTGCCCGCCAGCCCAGCAGCTGTTGGGCCTGCGCGGGATCGGCCCAGCAGGCGGCGATGTCGCCCGGCCGGCGCGCCACCACGCGGCAGGGCACCGGGCGGCCGCTGGCGCGCTCGTAGGCCCGCACCACCTCGAGCACGCTGTAGCCGCGGCCGGTGCCCAGGTTGACGGTGAACGACTGCGGATGGTCGAGCAGGCGGCGCAACGCCGCGACGTGGCCCGCGGCGAGGTCGACCACGTGGATGTAGTCGCGTACGCCGGTGCCGTCGGGCGTGGCGTAGTCGTTTCCGTACACGCTGAGGAACTCGCGCCGACCCACGGCCACCTGTGCCACATAGGGCATGAGGTTGTTGGGCGTGCCGCGCGGGTCTTCGCCGATGCGCCCGCTGTCGTGCGCACCCACGGGGTTGAAGTAGCGCAGGCAGGCGGTCTGCCAGGCGGGGTCGGCCGCGCCCAGGTCGCGCAGGATGGTCTCGCCCATCAGCTTGGTCTGGCCGTAGGGGTTGGTGGCCGACAGCGGTGCGTCCTCGCGGATGGGCAGCTCGGCCGGATCGCCATACACGGTGGCGCTGGAGCTGAACACCATGCGCCGGCAGCCGTGGTGGCGCATGGCGCGGCAGGTGGCCACCAGGGCGCCGATGTTGTTGGCGTAGTAGGCCAGCGGCTCGGCGGTGGACTCGCCCACCGCCTTGAACGCAGCGAAATGCACCACGGCGTCGATGCGGTGGCGCTGGAACACCGATTCGAGGTGGGCCGCATCGCACACGCTGCCGCGCTCGAACACGGGCACCTGCCCGCACAGCTCCTGCAGGCGCTGCAGCACCACCGGCGAGCTGTTGGAGAAGTCGTCGGTGCCCACCACCTGGTAACCCGCAGCCAGCAGGGCCAGCCAGGTGTGCGAGGCGATGTAGCCGGCGGCGCCGGTGAGCAGCACGGTGGCCGGCCCATGCGCAGCGGAGTCGGTGGGGCGGGCGGGCGCCGTTCCCGTGGAAGGTGCGATGTCGGTCATCAACCGGGGATTGTGGTTCAAGTCGGGCATCGAGCCGACGGCCCGGCGTCCACCCTTTGCAGGAGCACTCCCCCGAACCGGGGGCTGCCTACAATCGCCCGATGATCCAGACCCTCAACGCGCTGCTGGCGCCAGCGCTCATGGAGCGCCTGACCCTGGTGGTGAACCATGTGCTGTCGTCCGAGCCGCAGGCCATGGCCCGCTTGCTGCCCCACCGCGGCCGCCTGCTGCGCCTGGAGTTGCAGGGCTGGCCGACATTGCTGCCACCACCGCCCGTGCTGGCCTTTCGGGTCACGCCGGCGGGCCTGGTCGAGTGGTGCCCGGGCGACGACCTCACGCCCGAACTGCGCGTGAAGGTGAATGCAGCCAATCCGGCGGCGCTGGCGCTCGACGTGGTGGCCGGGCGCCAGCCGCCGGTCGACATCGAAGGCGATGCGCAGCTGGCCACCGATGTCGATTGGCTGCTCAAGAACCTGCGCTGGGACGTGGCCGCCGACCTTGAACGCCTGTTCGGCCCGGCCGTGGCCCACGAGCTGCACCGGCTGGGTTCCATGCTCGCCCACGCATTGCGCAGCGCGATCGAGGGCGCGAGCTCAGTGGCCGGACGCATGCGCGGCGGACGATGAAGCCGCCCGCCGGGTGCATGCCGGGTTGAGGCGTCCTTGGGCCACTTCTTTCGCGCCCTCACCATCGTCTTCACCGTGCTGCGCTACGGTGTGGACGAGCTCGCGCTGTCGGGCTTCCGCCAACGCTGGGTGCGCGTGTTGGTGCGGGTGGCCACCCTGGGCCGCCGGCTCGATGCACCGCGTGGCGAGCGGCTGCGGCAGGCGCTGGAGCGGCTGGGTCCCATCTATGTGAAGTTCGGCCAGGTGCTCAGCACGCGCCGCGACCTGCTGCCTCTGGATGTGGCCGACGAGCTGGCCCATCTGCAGGACCGGGTGCCGCCGTTCCCGAGCGCGCAGGCCATCGCGCTGGTCGAGCGCGCCTTCGGCCGCCCGCTCGATGCGGTGTTCAGCCAGTTCGATGCCGAGCCGGTGGCCAGCGCGTCGATCGCTCAGGTGCACTTCGCCATCTTGCGCAACGGCCGCGAGGTTGCGGTGAAGGTGCTGCGCCCGGGCATGCTCGCGGTGATCGAACAGGACCTGCAGCTCATGCGCACGCTGGCGGGCGTGGTCGAGCGGGTCTGGGCTGACGGCAAGCGCCTGAAGCCGCGCGAAGTGGTGGCCGAGTTCGACACCTACCTGCACGACGAGCTCGACCTCGTGCGCGAGGCCGCCAACGCCGCGCAGCTGCGCCGCAACATGGAGGGCCTGGGCCTGGTGATGGTGCCCGAGATGGTGTGGGACCTGTGCACCCCCACCGTGCTGGTGATGGAGCGCATGAAGGGCCTGCCCATCAGCCAGGTCGATCGCCTGCGCGAGGCCGGCGTGGACATCCGCAAGCTCGCCCGCGACGGCGTGACCATCTTCTTCACCCAGGTGTTCCGCGATGGCTTTTTCCATGCCGACATGCACCCGGGCAACATCCAGGTCAGCGTCGAGCCGGCCACCTTCGGCCGCTACATCGCACTCGATTTCGGCATCATCGGCACGCTCACCGAGTGGGACAAGGAGTACCTGGCGCAGAACTTCCTGGCCTTCTTCCGGCGCGACTACAAGCGGGTGGCCGAGCTGCATGTGGAAAGCGGCTGGGTGCCCCGCGAAACGCGGGTCGACGCGCTGGAGGGGGCCATCCGCGCGGTGTGCGAACCGCACTTCGACCGGCCGCTCAAGGACATCTCGCTGGGCCAGGTGCTCATGCGCCTGTTCCAGACGTCGCGTCGCTTCAACGTCGAGATACAGCCGCAACTCGTGCTGCTGCAGAAGACGCTGCTCAACATCGAGGGCCTGGGCCGGCAGCTCGATCCCGAACTCGACCTGTGGAGCACCGCCAAGCCCTTCCTCGAGAAGTGGATGAACCAGCAGGTGGGCTGGGCCGGGCTGCTCGAGCGGCTGAAGAACGAGACGCCGCGCTACGCGCAGATGCTGCCCGAGCTGCCGCGGCTGGTGCACCAGGCACTGCTGCACCACCAGTCGCGCGATCCGGCGATGGCGGAACTGCTGGCCGAGCAACGGCGCACCAACCGGCTGCTGGCGGCCATCGTCTACTCGGGCGTGGGGTTCGCGCTGGGCGTGCTGGCCGCGGCGCTGCTGCTGGCCTGGCAGCCCTGGTAGGGCTCGGGCGGGAGCCGTCTACACTCCCGCCCGAACGGGCCGGGCGCCCGTTGCCGTCGTTAACACCGCTCGCGGAGCCTGCCGTGCTGATCACGTTTGTCGCCCTCTACCTGCTCGTCACCATCGGCATCGGCCTGGTGGCGGCGCGCCGGGTCCACAGCTCGAAGGACTACCTGGTGGCCGGCCGCAGCCTGCCGCTGTACATGAATGTGGCTACGGTGTTCGCCACCTGGTTCGGTGCCGAGACCGTGCTGTCGGTGTCGGCCACTTTCGCCAAGGATGGCCTGGGCGGCATTCCCGGCGACCCGTTCGGCGCCGCGGCCTGCCTGGTGATCGCCGCGCTGCTGTTCGCGCGCCTGTTCTACCGCATGAACCTGCTGACCATCGGCGACTTCTACAAGCTGCGCTACGGCAAGGCGGTCGAGGTGCTGACCAGCGTCGCGATCACGCTGAGCTACCTGGGCTGGACGTCGGCGCAGATGACGGCGCTCGGTCTGGTCATCCATGTGCTGTCGGGTGGGGCGCTCGAACTCAACCAGGCGATCATGACGGGCGCGCTGGTGGTGATGATCTACACCATCTTCGGCGGCATGTGGTCGGTGGCCTTTACAGACCTGTTCCAGACGGTGGTGATCGTCATCGGTCTGACACTGGTGGCCATGCTGGTGGGCGACTCGGCCGGCGGTGTGGGCAAGGTGGTCGAGCATGCGGCTGCCGAAGGCAAGTTCGCGTTCTTCCCGAGCGATGCGCCGGGCTGGTGGGCGATGGCCGGGGCTTTCTTCGCGTTCGCGTTCGGGTCGATCCCGCAGCAGGACGTGTTCCAGCGCATGACCAGCGCCAAGGACGAAAAGACCGCCGTGCGCGGCACCATCATCGGCGGCCTGGTGTACTTCGGGTTCGCGTTCGTGCCCATCTTCATTGCCTACGCGGCCCTGGTCGCGCATCCCGAGCTGGGCAAGCTGTTCGGCGACGAGGACGCACGGGTGATCCAGCGCATCCTGCCCGACCTGGTGCTGGGCCAGATGCCGACCTGGGCCCAGGTGATGTTCTTCGGTGCCCTGCTGTCGGCCATCCTGTCCACGGCCAGCGGCGCGCTGCTGGCGCCCACGGCCATCTTCACCGAGAACGTGCTGCGCCCGTTCGCGCCGCACATGGGCGACCGCCAGTTCCTGTTCACGCTGCGCATCATCCTGGTGACCTTCACTGCCGGGGCGCTGCTGTTCGCGCTCAACAGCAAGAGCACCATGTACGAAATGGTGCAGAACGCCTACAACGTGACGCTGGCCGGTGCCTTCGTGCCGCTGGTGGCCGGCGCCTACTGGAAGCGGGCCAACACCCAGGGCGCGCTGCTGTCCATCATCCTGGGCATCGGCAGCTGGCTGGCGGCGTCGCAGGTGGCCGCCGACGCGATGGTGCCGTCCAACCTGGTGGGCCTGTTCGCCTCGGTGGTCGGCATGGTGATGGGCTCGCTCGCGCCCAGCCTCATCGCCAACAAGGGCCACTCGATCGAGGCGAGCCTGCACCATGCGAAGGCTGCCGCCGAACGGGCGCACCATGGCGGCCATGGGCACTCCCACTTATAATTTCCCGTTTTGCGTCAAGGGTTTGGCCATGCCCATCTATGCCTACCGCTGCTCCGCCTGCGGCCACGAGAAGGATGTGCTGCAGAAGCTGAGCGATCCCGTGCTGTCGGTCTGCCCGTCCTGCGGCGCGTCGACCTTCGCCAAGCAGCTCACCGCCGCCGGCTTCCAGCTCAAGGGCTCCGGCTGGTACGCCACCGATTTCAAGGGTGGCGCGAATGCGCCCGCGCCGGCGTCCGCGGCGGCTGCCGACAACGCGCCGGCCAAGACTGAGCCCGCCAAGACCGAACCGGCCGCCGCTGCGCCCGCTACCCCGTGTGGCGGCTCCTGCGCCTGCCACTGACCCGCGCGCTGCCGCATCGGCGCGCCGCGAGCGCGCCGGCATCGGCGGCCCGTGGCCGATCGCGCCACCCCTGATGCCGCAACCGCGAGCCACCCCGTGAAGAAATACCTCATCGCCGGACTGCTGGTCTGGATGCCGCTGGCGGTCACCCTGTGGGTGCTGCTGTGGCTGCTCGGCGTGATGGACGGCATGTTCCTGTGGCTGCTGTCCATCTCCGAGAAAGTGCTGCCGCTGGGCGCTGGCGACATCATCGAACAGTTGCGTCGCATACCCGGCATGGGCGTGGTCGTGATGGTGGCAGCGCTGGTGGGCACCGGCGTCTTCGTGGCCAACATTTTCGGCCAGTGGTGGCTGCGGCAATGGGACCGCCTGCTGCACCGCAT
The DNA here is from genome assembly GCA_023150345.1 of Aquabacterium sp. GTDB lineage: Bacteria > Pseudomonadota > Gammaproteobacteria > Burkholderiales > Burkholderiaceae_C > Pseudaquabacterium. The sequence goes on along the minus strand of JAKLLB010000075.1, from coordinate 12,964 downwards.
TCCCATCGTCAAGAGCATCTACAGCTCGGTCAAGCAGGTGTCGGACACCCTGTTTTCGAGCAACGGCAATGCCTTCCGCGAGGCGGTGTTGGTTCAGTTCCCGCACGCGGGTGCCTGGACCATCGCCTTCGTCACCGGGCGCCCCAGTGGCGAGGTGGCGGGCCACCTGGCCACCGAGCATGTGAGCCTGTACGTGCCAACCACGCCCAACCCGACCTCGGGCTACTTCCTGCTGGTGCCGCGTTCGTCGGTGCAGCCACTGAAGATGAGCGTGGACGAAGCACTGAAGTACATCATCTCGATGGGCGTGGTATCGCCCCCGGCGCCGGCCCTCGCGGCGCACACGACGCTTCCGGCCCCGCCGGGGGAGGCCGACCCCAATCGGGTGGGCTGAGCGCCGCAGGCAGGCGCCCAGCCCGGAGGGCCACGCCGGCCCCGACCCGCCCCACCCCTTGCCGGCCCGGCATGCGTTCGCGCTGCCGCTGGCCCTGCCGGGAAACCGGCCAGTACCCTTTTCGATAGACGGAACCCTACATGCGTACCACCTACTGCGGCCTCGTCAGCGAGGCCTTGCTCGGCCAGACCGTCACCCTGATGGGCTGGGCCCACCGCCGCCGCGACCATGGCGGCGTGATCTTCATCGACCTGCGTGACCGCGAGGGCCTGGTGCAGATCGTCTGCGACCCCGATCGGCCCGACATGTTCAAGACCGCCGAGGGCGTGCGCAACGAGTTCTGCCTCAAGGTGGTGGGCAAGGTGCGCTCGCGCCCCGAGGGCACGCACAACGCCAACCTCGTCAGCGGCAGCGTCGAGGTGCTGTGCCTCGAGCTCGAAGTGCTCAACCCCAGCGTCACGCCACCGTTCCAGCTCGACGACGAGAACCTCTCGGAAACCACGCGCCTGACGCACCGCGTGCTCGACCTGCGCCGCCCGACGATGCAGAAGAACCTGATGCTGCGCTACAAGGTGGCCATCGAGGTGCGCAAGTTCCTCGACGAGCAGGGCTTCGTCGACATCGAGACGCCCATGCTCACCAAGAGCACGCCCGAGGGCGCGCGCGATTACCTGGTGCCCAGCCGGGTGCACGACGGTGCCTTCTTTGCGTTGCCGCAGAGCCCGCAGTTGTTCAAGCAGTTGCTGATGGTGGCCGGCTTCGACCGCTACTACCAGATCACGAAGTGCTTCCGCGACGAGGACCTGCGCGCCGACCGCCAGCCCGAGTTCACGCAGATCGATATCGAAACCTCGTTCCTCACCGAGCAGGAGATCCGCGACATCACCGAGGCGATGATCCGCACCGTCTTCCGCAAGGCGATGGGCGTGGAGCTGCCGGTCTACGAGCAACTGAGCTATGCAGAGGCGATGCACCGCTACGGCTCGGACAAGCCCGACCTGCGCGTGAAGCTCGAGTTCACCGAACTCACCGAGCTGATGCGCGATGTCGACTTCAAGGTCTTCTCGACCCCGGCCACCACGCCCGGCGGGCGCGTGGCGGCGCTGCGGGTGCCCGGCGGCGGCGAGATGAGCCGCGGCGAGATCGACGGCTACACCGAGTTCGTGAAGATCTACGGCGCCAAGGGCCTGGCCTGGGTGAAGGTCAACGACATCGCCAAGGGCCGCGAGGGCCTGCAGTCGCCCATCGTGAAGAACCTGCACGACGCAGCCATCGCCGGCATCCTCGCGCGCACCGGCGCGGCCAACGGCGACCTGATCTTCTTCGGCGCCGACAAGGCCAAGGTCGTCAACGACGCGCTGGGCGCCTTGCGCGTGAAGATCGGCCACAGCGAATTCGGCCGCAGCCATGGCCTGTTCGAAGACAAGTGGGCACCGCTGTGGGTGGTCGACTTCCCGATGTTCGAGCACGACGACGAGGACGACCGCTGGGTGGCGGTGCACCACCCGTTCACCGCGCCCAAGGATGGCCATGAGGAATTCATGACCACCGACCCGGGCAAGTGCGTGGCCAAGGCTTACGACATGGTGCTCAACGGCTGGGAGATCGGCGGCGGCTCGGTGCGTATCCACCGAGCCGACGTGCAGGCCAAGGTGTTCGAGGCGCTCAAGATCGGCCCCGAGGAGCAGAAGGTCAAGTTCGGCTTCCTGCTCGACGCGCTGCAGTACGGCGCGCCGCCGCACGGCGGTCTGGCCTTCGGCCTGGACCGCATCGCCACGCTGATGACCGGCGCCGAGTCGATCCGCGATGTCATCGCCTTCCCCAAGACGCAGCGCGCGCAATGCCTGCTGACCGGTGCACCCAGCCTGGTCGACGAAAAGCAATTGCGCGAACTGCACATCCGGCTGCGCAATCCGCAAGCAACCGCCTGACCGGGTCGACGCGCTGGCGCCGAGGGCCCGATCGAGTACAAGGACGACTGACGCACCATGCCCCGCATCGACGACCCCACGACAGACCGGGAAGCCGGCTCCCGCGACGCCACGCTCGACACCACCCGCATCGACGACACCCGCATTGCGGCGGTGCGGGCGCTGGTGTCGCCGGCCGTGCTGCTCGAGGAACTGCCGGTCACGCCGCAGGTGGAGGCCACGGTCGAACGCAGCCGCCTCGATATCGGCCGCGTGCTGCGCGGCCAGGACGACCGGCTGGTGGCGGTGGTCGGCCCGTGCTCGATCCACGACCACGACCAGGCCCTGCAGTACGCGCGCAAGCTGCTGCCGCTGGCCCGCGAACTGGCCGGCGAGTTGATCGTGGTGATGCGGGTGTACTTCGAGAAGCCGCGCACCACGGTGGGCTGGAAGGGCTACATCAACGACCCGCGGCTCGATGGCAGTTTTCGCATCAACGAGGGCCTGCGCCTGGCGCGGCAGCTGCTGCTCGAGATCACCGCGATGGGGCTGCCGGCGGGCACGGAGTTTCTCGACCTGCTCACGCCGCAATACCAGAGCGACCTGATCGCCTGGGGCGCGATCGGCGCACGCACCACCGAGAGCCAGAGCCACCGCACGCTGGCCTCGGGGCTGTCGTGCCCGGTGGGTTTCAAGAACGGCACCGACGGCAGCGTGCAGATCGCCGCCGATGCGCTGCAGGCTGCCGCCGCAGCACACTCGTTCATGGGCATCACCAAGATGGGCGTGGCGGCGATTTTCGAGACCCGCGGCAACCCCGACGGCCACGTGATCCTGCGCGGCGGCAAGGCCCCCAACTACGACGCCGCCAGCGTGGAGGCCGCGTGTGCCGTGTTGCGCAAGGCGGGCCTGCGCGAGCAGGTGATGATCGACTGCTCGCATGCCAACTCGGCCAAGCAGCATCGCCGGCAGATCGATGTGGCCGCCGATGTCTCGGCGCAATTGCGTGCCGGCGAGCGCCGCATCATGGGTGTGATGGTCGAGAGCCACCTCCACGAGGGTCGGCAGGAGCTGGTCGCCGGACGCGACCTGCTGCCGGGCGTCTCGGTCACCGACGCCTGCCTGGGCTGGGACGACACCGAACCGTTGCTGCGGCAGTTGGCGCAGGCGGTCGCCGATCGGCGTGCGCGCAGGTGAACGCATCGCGCCCGTACAAGATCCCGCAGAGCGTGCTGGTGGTGATCCACACGCCGGCCCTCGAGGTGTTGCTGATCGAGCGGGCCGACCACCCGGGCTACTGGCAAAGTGTGACCGGCTCGCGCCAGTCGCCGGACGAACCGCTGGTGCAGACCTGCATCCGCGAGGTGGAGGAGGAAACCGGCATCGCGATCGGCAGCGAGCGGGTGCCGCTGTCGGCGCTGCGCGATTGGAACCTGATCAACCGCTACGAGATCTACCCCGTATGGCGGCATCGCTACGCACCGGGCGTGACCCACAACACCGAGCATGTGTTCGGACTCACGGTTCCTGAGCCCATGACCGTGGTATTGGCCCCGCGCGAACATCTGGCTTCGCAATGGCTGCCGTGGCGCGAAGCCGCCGACCGCTGCTTCTCGCCGTCCAACGCCGAAGCCGTGCTGCACCTGCCGCAGATGCTTCGCGGCTGACCATCCGTTCCCCGTCGCATGCGAGCCCGCCACTTCAGCCCATCGCGCTACGCGCCGTCCACCACATTCACCAGCAACTTGTTGCGGGTGGCCACGTACAACATCCACAAGGGCGTGCGCGGGCTGGGCCCGGGCAAGCGGCTGGAGATCCACAACCTGGGCCTGGGCATCGAGGCGCTCGATGCCGACGTGGTGTGCCTGCAGGAAGTGCGGCTGCATCACCAGCGCGATGCCCAGCAGTTCCGGCGCACGGTGCTGGGCTGGCCGGACGAGGGTCAGGCCGAGTTCCTGGCGCCCGATGGCTACGAAGTGGCCTACCGCACCAACGCCGTCACCCGCCACGGGGAGCACGGCAATGCCCTCCTGGCCCGCTGGCCGCTGGGTGATGTGGGCCACCGCGATGTGAGTGATCACCCCTTCGAGCAGCGCGGCCTGTTGCACGTGCCGGTGCTGTGGCAGGGCACCGAAATTCACGTCGTCGTCGTCCACCTGGGTCTCATGCATGGCAGCCGGGTGCGGCAGGTGGAGCGGCTGGCGGACTACATCGCCGCGGAGGTGCCCGGCCAGGCCCATGTGCTGGTGGCAGGCGATTTCAACGACTGGGGCGAGCGGCTGGACGGCCCGATGACCGACTTCGGCCTGCGCCGCGCCGGGACGGGCGCCGCCGCGCGCACGTTTCCATCGCGCGTGCCATTGTTCACGCTCGACCGCATCTACACGCGCGGTTTTCGCTGCCAGTCCATCCATGTACCCCGTGGCGCCGCCTGGGCCCGCATGTCGGACCACCTGCCGCTGGTGGTGGAACTGCAGGTCGATTGAAGTTTCCCGACAGACGGGCCGATAACAGCGACGTAGCGGTCCGACGATGTCGCCTCGCCCCGTGGGCGACGGCGGACGGACCGCCAGCCTGGAAGTGCCCGTCATGACGACCCGTCCCATCATCGACCCGTGCGTGTGCCGACCACTGGCTCGGCGCCAGGTGTGCGCGGGCCGGTGCGGTGCCCGGGTGCGGTCGGATGCACGACAGCCTTCGGGCGGGGTCCAACCTGGGAGCCGGTCATGAGCAGTGCCCACGCACCGTACCGATTCATGGTCGTCGACGACAGCCGTGCGATCCAGGCGATCATCTCCCGCCTGATCGAGGACTGCGGCTACCCCGACATCGAGATCGAGCGGGCCAACAATGGCGAGGAGGCCCTCGCACTGATTCCCCGGTTCGCGCCGCAACTGCTGATCACCGACTGGCACATGCCGCGGGTGTCGGGGCTCGAACTGCTGCAGACACTGCGGCAACTGGGCCAGAGCCACGTCAAGGTGGGCTTCGTTACCACCGAAAGCTCGCCCGCGCTGCTGGAGCAGGCCCGCACCAACGGTGCGGTGTTCGTGCTGAACAAGCCGTTCAAGGATGGCGCGCTGATCGAGAACATCCGCGCCGCCGTGCCGCCGCCGCCCGGTGCGCGGGCCGCAACCGCAGCGAAGGTACGGGTTGCCGCGGCACCTTCTGCCGCCCCGCCTGACTCGCCGGCCGCCGCAGGCCAGTTTGCGTCCGACGCCGAACCCGCAGCAACATCTGGCGAACGCCCGCTGCCCCTCGACCATGCCCGCGGCATCATCGAGCACACGCTGGGGGCGCAACCCTTCGAGCTGCTGCCCTACGAGCCCATGGAAGTGGCGCGACTCGGCGCCAACAACCTCCTCGGCTTGTACTCGGCACCTGGCAAGGCTGCCGCTGCGGTGGGCGTGCTCGATGCGCAGGCCGTGTGCCTGATCGGCGGCGGTGCCGCCCGCTTGTCCGCCGGCGAGATCGCAGCGGCCCAGGTCGCGGCGCAGCCCACGGAGGCGATGGTGGCGCAGGCCACGACCTTCATGCGCGCGGCCGGCATGCTGCTGCAGGTGGCCGAAGTCACCGACGGTTGTTCGCTGACGCGGTCCATGCTCGTCCCCGCGGCCTTCCCCAAGCTGCAGGAGGTGCTGACCCGCGGCGGTGATCGCGCGGACTACCGGCTGGTCGTGCCCGGCATCGGCGAAGGCCGGCTGTCGTTCCTCACCCTCTGACACTCGGTCGAGCCCGCGATGGACCTGGTCAACCTGGCGGTCGCCGTTGTCTTCATCAGCAATGCGATCATCCTGATCCTGCTGGTGTACATGCTGTTCCGCATCCTCGGCCAGACCGAGCACACGCGCTTCATGATGGTCAGCGCCGCGCGCGAGCTCAACGACTCGGCGCGCGTGGTACGTGATGCGGGCTACCGGGTCGCCGAAGTGCTCAAGGGTGGCGGTGGCGCCGGTAGCGGCAGCGCGGGCATCACGCCCACGCCGGTCACCGGCATCGAGATGCTGGACAAGCTCAACCACATGATGGAGGAGATCTCGTCCAAGCAGCACACCGAGTCCACCGACCAGGCGCTGGGCGACCTCAAGCGCCTGATGGAGGGGTTGGCCTCGCTCGACGGGCACCAGGCCGGGGAGTGGCAGCGCAAGCACAAGGCCGAACTGGAGCATGCACTGGCCCAGCGCGACAAGCTCGCACGCGAAACCGACGAGATGCGCCGGCGCCTGCACGAGGCCCACCGCATCATCATCGAGCTGCGCAAGGCGAACAAGGCCGCCGAGGCGATGGGGCACACCGTCGAGCACCTGCGCACCGAGATGGGCAAGCAGCAGCAGGTCCTGGAGCGCGCCAAGGAGCGGCTGCACAAGGCCGAGACCAAGGCCGAGGAGTTGTCCGCCGACGTCGAGCGTCTGTCGGCGGCCAATCCCGACGGGGCGGCCGACAACGAGGCGCTCAAGGAAGCCCGTCGCCGCCTGCAGGAAGTCTCGGCCGAGCGCGACGCGCGGGTGCGCGAACTCGAGGGTGTGAAGGGCGAGATGCAGCGCACGCTGGTGGAGAAGGAGTTCATCGAGGAGCACTTCCTGCGGCTGGACAGCTCACGCCGCCGTGCGACGGCAGACCTGGACGACGACGGCGCGGCGGATGACGATGCGCCATCGAGGCGCCAGAATCGCGAGCTGACACCCGCCTGAGCAGTCGCGGCGGGCCTGCCTCGCCGATGACCACGCCCCACGACCCCCCGCCAACCGCCGCGAAGCCCGAGCCTCCGCCCCGCACGGTGGTGCCGGCACCGCCGGTGCCGCTGCTCACCGGTGGCAACCAGGTGGCGCTGCTGGAGGGCGGCGACGAGCTGTTCCCGGCGATCTGCTCTGCGGTGGCGGCCGCGCGGCATCAGGTGTGGTTGGCGACCTACATCTTCCATGACGACGCGACCAGCCAGGCCGTGGCCACGGCCCTGGCCGACGCCGCCCGCCGGGGCGTGTGGGTGGGCGTGGTGGTCGATGGTTTCGGCAGCAAGGCCACGCTGCCCCGTCTGCGCCAGTGGTTCGAGCCCACGGGTGTGCAACTGGTGGTGTTCCGGCCGGTCGATCGGTGGTGGCGCCTGCTGCAGCCCGGTCAGCTGCGTCGCCTGCATCAGAAGCTGTGCGTGGTCGATGGGCAAGTGGCCTTCGTCGGTGGGATCAACGTCATCGACGATCGCAACGACCTGAACCACGGGCCGCTGGATCAGCCGCGGCTGGACTTCGCGGTGCAGTTGCGCGGGCCGGTGGTCGGTGCCGTGGAGCAGACGGCCCGCGCCATGTGGAGCCGCGCCGCGCTGGGCGCCGACTGGCGCGACGAATTGCGCCAGATCGCCCGCAGTGCCGAGCCCATGGCCCGCGCGCGCCGAATGTTTGGTCGCCTGCGGATCCTGGGGCCGGCGCGGCGCGAGTCCGTGCCTGCGGAGCTGGCGCCGACGCGGGCGGCCTTCCTGGTGCGCGACAACCTGCGGCAACGGCGGGTGATCGAGCAAGCCTACATCGAGGCGATCGAACGCGCGCGCCGGCGGGTGGACATCATCTGCCCCTACTTCTACCCAGGGCGCGTGTTCCGCCGGGCGATGCGGCGCGCGGCAGCCCGCGGCGTGCGGGTGCGGCTGCTGCTGCAGGGCCGGCCCGACTATCGGTTCGCCGCGCTGGCCGCGCAGGTGCTCTACGGCGAGATGCTGGCTGCCGGGGTGCTGATCTACGAGTACACGCCCGCGTTCCTGCATGCCAAGGTGGCGGTGGTCGACGATGGTTGGGCGACGGTGGGATCGAGCAACATCGATCCGCTGTCGCTGCTGCTGAATCTCGAGGCCAACGTGATCGTGCGCGACGAGCACTTCACGGGCGAGCTGTCCCTGCGCTTCGAGGCTGCCATCACCGTTTCGCAGCAGGTCTCCCAGCCGCCCCTGGGCAGTGGCTGGTGGGGCACGCTGCGCCGCGGCTTCGTCGCCTGGACGGCCTATTGGTTCCTGCGTCTGGCCGGAATGAGCGGGCGATACTGAACCGCCAGCCCTCGGCGTTCGCGTTCGCGTTCGCGTTTGCGCGGCTCACCCGCCAGCCACAGGTCAGCCCCCCGAGGTCGCGATTCGCGACCGCGGGGGTGCGTTTCGTCGCCCTTCGCATGACAAGCCGGCGGCCAGGGACTATGCTGCCGCCCCTTCGCGTCCGTTGTCCCATCCGAACGCCATCCGGAGCCTTCTCAATGCCACATCAGCCCGTAAGCCGGGGTCTACCCGGCCTGATCTTGACGCTGCTCGCTGCCTTGGCGCTCGTGGCCTGCGACCGGGCGACCAAGAGCCCCGGTGCCCAAGGCCAGGCGGCAGCCGCGGGTGCCAGCAAGCCGGCCGCCCGTGCCGCATCGGCCGCGGCCCCGGTGCTGCTGGTGGCGCCCGAGGACGTGCGCACGGTCAGCCGCGCGGCGGTGGCCGGGGGGCCGGTCATCCTGGGCTCGATTCAGCCGGAGCGCAGGGCCGACTTGCGCGCCGAGGTGTCGGCGGTGGTCACCCAGGTGCTCAAGGAAAACGGCGAAGCCGTGCGGCGCGGCGACCTGCTGGTGCGGCTGGACGACGCGTCGATCCGCGACAGCCTGGCCTCGGCGGAAGAGGCCGCCCGCGCATCGGGTCAGGCGCACGAGCAGGCCGAGCGGCAGCTGCAGCGCCTGAAGACCCTGCAGGCCCAGGGCATGACCTCGATGCAGGCGTTGGAGGATGCCGAGGTGCGGCGCAACAACGCGCAGAGCGACCTGGTCGGAGCCCGCGCCCGCTTGGCACAGGCGCGCCAGCAACTGCAGCGCACCGAGGTGCGCGCGCCGTTCGACGGCGTGGTCAGCGACCGCAAGGTCTCAGTGGGTGACACCGCCCAGGTGGGCAAGGAGCTGGTCAAGGTGATCGATCCGGCCAGCATGCGGCTCGAGGGCGTGGTGTCGGCCGATCGGATGCATGAGCTGCGCATCGGGCAGGGCGTGCGCTTTCGGGTGAACGGCTATCCGCAGGTCGACTTCACCGGGCAGGTGCATCGGGTGGATGCGGCGGCCAACGCCGCCACCCGCCAGGTGGCGGTGCTTGTGGCGTTCGTGCGCGTGCCCGGCCAGGAGCCCCCCCGCGTGGCCGGGCTGTACGCCGAGGGACGCATCGATGCCGGCGGGCAGCGTCCGATGGCCCTGCCCGAGGCCTCGGTGGTCCGTGTGGGCGATGCGGCGCATGTCTGGCGCGTGCGCGGCACCGTGCTGTCGAAAGTGGCGGTCAAGCTCGGCGAGCGTGACCCACGCAGCGGCCTGGTGGTCGTGCGCGAGGGCCTGGAAGAGGGTGAGGAGGTGCTGCGCAACCCGGGCAGCACGCTGGTCGACGGGCAGCGCGTGGAGCGTGCGGCAGCCACCGCCAGCGCCGCTTCGGCGCCGCGCACGGCAGCGGCATCCGGAGGCTGACCACCATGTTCCTCTCCGACTTCAGCATCAAGCGGCCGGTGGCGGCCGTGGTGATCATCATTGCGCTGATGGCCCTGGGCATGCTTGCGCTCAGCAAGCTGCGGGTGAATCAGATTCCGGATGTCGAGCAACCGGTCCTGGTCGTCAACATCACGTATCCGGGTGCGTCACCCGAAACTGTGGAACGCGAGGTCATCAACCGCATCGAGAAGGCATTGCAGGGGATCTCGGGCGTCGACCAGGTGCGCTCGACGGCCAGCGAAGGGCTGGCCCGGCTGGTGTTGTTCTTCGACTTCAAGAAGAACATGGTCGAGGCGGCCGACGAAGTGCGCAATGCCATCGGCACCGTGCGGCACAAGCTGCCGGTGGAGATACGCGAGCCGGTACTGCTGCGGCTCGACCCGTCGGCGCAGCCCATCATGCAGCTGGCGCTGTCGTCCGACCGCCAGACGCATGCCGAGATATCGAGGCTGGCCGAAGACAAGCTTGCCGACCGCTTCCGCGGCATCGCCGGCGTGGCGCAGGTGAACGTCAACGGTGCGCTGCGGCGCGAACTGAGCGTGCTGCTCAGTGCCGAGAAGCTGCGCGAGTACTCGGTGTCGGTCAGCGAGGTGGTCAATGCCCTGCGGGCACAGAACGCCACCGCGCCGGTGGGCAAGGTGCGGGGCACGCTGGAAGACCAGAGCATCCGGCTGGTGGGGCGCATCGAGTCGCCGGCCGAGTTCGAGCAGATCGTCATCAGGCGCCAGGGCAGCGAGGTGCTGCGCCTGGGGCAGGTGGCCACCGTGCGCGACGGCTTCGCTGAAGTCACCAGTGTTTCGGTGCGCAATGGGCATCCGAATGTGGGCCTGTCGGTCACGCGCTCGCGCGAGGCCAGCACTGTTTCGGTGGCCAACGAGGTGCGCAAGCTGGTGGCCGACATCAACAAGGAACTGCCTGCCGGTACCAAGCTGGAAATCACCCAGGACGGCGGCGAGAACGCCCAGAACAGCCTCGACAACGTCGTCCATGCGCTCGTGTTCGGGGCCGGACTCACGGTGGCCGTGGTCTACGTCTTCCTGAACTCGTGGCGCTCGACACTGATCACCGCGCTGAGCCTTCCGACCTCGGTCGTGGCGGCATTCATCGCCGTGTGGCTGTGCGGCTTCACCCTCAACTTCATGAGCCTGCTGGGGCTGTCGCTGGCGATCGGCGTGCTGATCGACGATGCCATCGTGGTGCGCGAGAACATCGTGCGCCACATGGAGCGGGGCGCCGACCGGCGCACCGCGGCCTTGAACGGCACTGCCGAAATCGGGCTGGCGGTGGCCGCCACCACCTTCTCCATCGTGGCCGTGTTCGTGCCGGTGGCGTTCATGCCCGGCGTATCCGGCGAGTGGTTCCGCCCCTTCGGGCTGACCGTGGTGGCCTCGGTGCTGGTGAGCCTGTTCATCTCGTTCACGCTCGACCCCATGCTCTCGGCGTACTGGGGCGATCCGCCCGGGCAGCACGATGCGCCCCGCCGTGGCATCAGCCGGGTGCTGGCGGGATTCAACACCTGGTTCGATCACCAGGCCGATCGTTACGGTCGCATCATTGCCTGGGCGCTGCACCATCGGCGGTGGATGTTCCTGTTCGCGGTGGCCAGTTTCGTCGGCGCCGTCGGGCTGCATGCCAAGTTCGGCGGCTCGAGCTTCCTGCCATCATCGGACGCGGGCATCCTGGCCGTCGAGGTGCGCACGCCGCCGTCGAGCAGCCTGGAGTACTCGCGCCTGAAGGTGGAGGCCGTTGCCACGCTGGCTCGGACGCTGCCCGAAACCAAGGCGACCAACTCCAACATCAACGTGGGCGGGGGTCGGGTCTACGTCGACATCGGCAAGAGCACCGAGCGCAAGCGTTCGGCCAACGAACTGGCGGCTGCGCTGCGCCAGTTGACCGTTCGTCTCGTGGGCGCCGAGTACACCGTGATCGACGACCTGAACAACGGCGCGCAGAAGCCGGTGCAGATCCGCTTCTCGGGCACCGACACGCGCCGCCTGCAGGCCATCACGGTCGACTTCATGGAGCGCCTGCGCCAGGTGCCGGGTGCGGTGGACGTGGGATTGTCGGAGCAGGACCCACAGGACGAGTTGAAGATCGAGCTCGATCGCGGCCTGGCCAATGCCTTGGGCATCTCTGTGTCCGATGCCGCCCAGGCCCTGCGGGTGGCCTTTGCCGGTGTCGAAGTGGGCGACTGGGTCGACCCCACCGGCGAAGCACGCGACGTGGCTGTGCGCCTGCAGCCGCAGGACCGCGTGGACGCCAGCAACATCGAGCGCCTGCCCATCACGGTGGCCGGCAGCAACCGCATGGTGCCGCTGGAACAGATCGCCACCGTCACCATGGGCAAGGGGCCCTCGCAGATCCAGCACGCCGATGGCAAGCGCGTGATCACCGTGAGCGCCAACGCCCAGGGGCGCTCGCCGGGCGAGGTGACCGCCGACGCCATGAAGATCGCCCGCTCGATCGACTATCCGCCGGGCTTCGGGCTCGAACTCGCGGGCGCCTCGCGCGACCAGCAGGAGGTGTTCCGCGAGATGGGCATCGCCCTGGTGATGGGCGTGGCGCTGATGTATCTCATCCTGGTGATGCAGTTCGGCTCGTTCACCGCGCCGCTGCCGGTGATGCTGTCGCTGCCGCTGTCGCTGATCGGCGTGGTGCTGGCACTGCTGCTGACCAAGGGCACGCTGAACCTGATGAGCTTCATCGGCGTGATCATGCTGATGGGGTTGGTGGCGAAGAACGCGATCCTGCTGCTGGATGCGGCGCGGGTCCTCGAGCGCGAAGGCATGGACCGCGAGGAGGCGCTCATGGTGGCGGGACGCAAGCGGTTGCGCCCCATCCTGATGACCACATTCGCGCTGATTGCCGGCATGTTGCCGGTGGCCATCGGCGTGGGCGAGGGCGGCGAGTTCTACCGTCCCATGGCCGTGGCCATCATCGGTGGCACCATCACCTCGACGTTTCTCACCTTGCTCGTCATCCCGAGCTTCTACGACTCCATCGAGATCTCGCGCGACCGCATGAAGGCCAAGTTCCGCGGCAGGGTCCAGCGCTGGAATGCGGCGGCGGCCTTTGTGGTCACCTTCGCAGAGGCGCTGTGCACGCTGCTGATGGTGCGGGCGCTCTGGCGCGGGCTGCGCCGCCTGGCTGGGGTACGCCGCCGGACGTCGGCTGCTGCGGCCTGAGCGCC
>JAKLLB010000074.1 GCA_023150345.1 Aquabacterium sp. | reverse complement strand
CATGCCAGGGTTCCGGATGGATGCGCCGCACCGGCGGCGCAGTGGCGCGCACCGGGGGCTGTGATAAGGGGCGGCCGAGCTCCGAAGCGAAACCCGCCGGCCCTGTGGGCAAACCCGAACTGTAACCACTGGCGCGCCCGACAGGGGAAACCAGTGGTAGGCGGCCGCCGCAGTGGGCACGCGCATCCGCAGGAGCCCATCGGCAGCCCCCAAAAGCAAACGACCGGGAACTGCCCGGTCGTCTTAGCTGCAACAGCGGCGAACGGATCCGCCGCCGAAGGCCATCAGGCCTGCTGGCTCTTGCGGCGGCGTGCGCCCACCAGTCCGGCCAGGGCCAGGCCCACCAGCGCCAGCGATGCCGGCTCGGGCACGCCCACCACCTCGCGGCCGATCTTGCGGGTCACGGCGCGCTCGAAGTCCTCGAAGCCGGCGGCCGTCTCGACGAAGCCGGTCGCGGTCTTGACGTTGAGCTTGTACCACTGGGTCAGGCCATCGGTGCCGTAGGTGCCGTCCTCGATGGGCAGGCCGTTGATCACGATGCCGGCCAGCGCGGCGGCGTCGCGCGCCGCCTGAACGGCCGCGCACGGATCCGGGGCGCCGAACGAGCACGCCGGGTCGGTGTTCTGGTGACCGTCACCCGAGACGTCCATCACCAGGCGCGCACCTTCGAAGTCGTTTGCGAACGTTGCGGTCGACACCACGATGCCGTCCTGCACATCGGTGCTGGTACCCACGCCACCCGAGCGGGCCATGGCACCGAGCGTCGCCGCGAAGTTGGTGATGTCGGTGGCGGTGAGCAACTGGGTCCAGGAGATGACCTGGGCTGCGTTGGTTCCGAACTGAACCACGTTGACGGCGATGCCGCCCATGCCCGCGAACGACAGGATGCCAGCCTGCACGGCCGGATCCAGGAACGCGTTCTTGTAGCCGTCCCGCTGGGTGTTGTACTCGGTCGTGCTCACGCTGCCCGACACATCGATCACCAGCGACAGCTCCAGCGCCACGGGGGTGGCCTGGCTGGTGCCGACGACCGCGGCCAGGGCGCCGGCCAGGGCGGCCGCGCGGAATGTCTTCATGGAATGTCCTCCTTGGGTTGGGAATGAGTGCCGCCGCAACGAAAGCAAAACTGGTGCCAACGAAGTCACGTTTCGGGGTTCCCCTGAGCGTGAGAGCCGGTACGCGGCGGTCTGCGCGGCATCTACGCGGTGCATGCGCGGGCGCAGGTGTCAAGATTTCCGACACTACCGGGCCAGCGGGAACAGCGCTTGTGGGGACGGCCCCGTGGCCGCGTCAGCGAGCCGACCCGGTCGCAATCAGGCCATCAGCCGCGCAGCAGCCACCAGCGCCACGCACAGGAGCAACGACGCGCCCGACAGCATCATGATCACGCCGGTCTTGCGCTGACCGGGCGACTTGCGCGAGGTGCTCTTCTTGCGCCCGCTGTCGAGGCGGCTGGGCTCTGCAAAAGTGGAGTGCGCAGTGCTGTTCCACTCGGAGCCCCGGGTGGTCTGGAACTCTGAAGCACCCGAGCGCTTGGGCGGCGGCTCGTGGTCCCAGGTATAGAGGCGACGTGGTTTGGCCATGATTCGGTTACGAATGGTGACATGGTGACGCATCGGTGACAACGGCGCAATTCCCCATTTGGGTGGGTGTGTGGCGCCAAGGTTGCACGCTGCATGACCGCTACCATGTGCGGCCATGCGCTTGAATTCAATTCCTTGATCGTGGTGCTGTCCGGTATGTCGGTGCCATGGCTCTACGTCACGCGGCTGGGCGAAGCGCTCATCCTGTTGCCCGCCATGGCAGCTGCGCTGGCGTGGCTTTGGCGTGGCCACTCGCGTACCGTGGCCATTCGTTGGGCCGTCGCCGTAGCGGTGGCGGCGGTTGTCACCACGGTCACCAAGATCGCGTTCCTGGGCTTTGGGGTGGGCGTGCAGGCGGCCAACTTCACGGGCGTGTCGGGTCATGCCATGTTTGCCGCCGCGGTGCTGCCTGTGCTGCTGCAGCTGCTGGTCGGCGGACGGTGGGCGCGGCCCGCGGTGGCCTTCGCTGTCGGGGTCTGCGTTGCCGCTGTCATCGCGGTTTCACGCGTTGCGCTGGGTGCGCACTCGGTGTCGGAGTCGGTAGCCGGCCTGTTGCTCGGGTGGGCAGCCGCGTGGGCCAGCTGGCCGTCCCAGCCGGCGCCTGAGTCGCCTGCGCCTGTGGTGTCGACTGCACGACGAGGCCCCCCGGCACTGGTCTGGACGTTGGCGATCTGGGCCCTGGCCATGCCTGTAAGTGCACCACCGTCGCCCACGCACGGCTGGGTCGTGCGGCTTTCACTGGCGCTGTCGGGCCGCGACGTGCCTTTCAGCCGGGCAACAGCGTGGCCCGTGCCGGCCACGCGCCGGGCGACTGCCCACCACCAAACCGCCCAGCGTCTCTGACGCGACACAAACAGACTGCACGCGTCCCCTGTTCGCAGGTCGGCGCCGTCACCGAATTGGCCCACAATCCGCCCGCTGTGACCTTCGATGCCGAAGGAGCACTCACGACGCGCGTGGCGGAGCAGTGGCGCCGCGCCAGGTTCGATGGGGTACCAGGGAACCCCAGCCCCGGTTCAAACGCACGCAGATGCTCGACAACCGCCACACCCGCAGCTTCTTCACCGCGCCGCAGTCGGTCACGTCGGCGCTGGCCGCCTTCATGGAGCCCACCATTACCGTGGTGGTGTACCTGGCGGCGCTGCTGTGGTGCGACGAACCCGTGCGCCGCCCTGATGTCACGCTCGCGCTGCTTGTCTACGCGCTGGGCTTTCCCGGGCGCAACCGCTTCCGCGACCGTCCCCTGAACGCAGCGGTCGACATCGTTTCCTCTTGGGTCACGATGCTGCTGCTCCTGGGCCTGTGCGGTTGGGCCACCGACAGCATCCACTTCTTCGAGCCGCGGGTGCTGCTGTTCTGGGCCCTGGTCACGCCGGTGCTGCAAATGCTGGCCATGCTGGCTGGCCGCGAGGCCGTGCGCTGGGAGGCCGCGCAGCCGCAGAACCGCCGCGCGGCCGTGATCATCGGTGCCGGCGCGTTGGGCGCCAAGGTGGCCGGCGCGCTCAGCCGCAGTCGATTGCAGGGCGTCGATGTCGCAGGCTACTTTGACGACCGTACCGACGGCCGCGTGGATGCCACCGCCGCCAACCATCGCCTGGGCCCGCTGGCCGATGCCGCCGCCTATGTGCGCGACCAGGGCATCAAGGATGTCTACATCACCCTGCCGCTCACGTCGCAGCCGCGCATCATCCGCCTGCTCGAGACATTGCAGGGCACCACGGCCTCCGTCTACCTCGTGCCCGACATCTTCGGCATCAGCGTCATTCAGGGCCGGCTGCGCGATATCAACGGCATCCCGGTCGTGGGGCTGCTCGAAACCCCGTTCATCGGCACCAACCGGCTGGCCAAGCGGCTCAGCGACATCGTCCTGGCTGCCGCCATCCTGCTGTTGCTGTCGCCGCTGTTCATCGCGGTGGCCATCGGCGTGAAGCTCAGTTCGCCTGGCCCCATCATCTTCAAGCAGCGCCGCAACGGGCTCGATGGCGAAGAGATCATCGTCTACAAGTTCCGCTCCATGCGCACGCAGGACGACGGCGCCGTCATCAAGCAGGCCACCAAGGGTGACCCGCGCATCACGCCTTTCGGCGCCTTCATCCGCCGCACCTCGCTCGATGAACTGCCGCAGTTCATCAACGTGCTGCAGGGCCGCATGAGCATCGTCGGGCCGCGGCCGCATGCCGTGGCGCACAACGAGCAGTACGCACAACTCATCAAGGCCTACATGGTGCGCCACAAAGTCAAGCCCGGAATCACCGGCTGGGCCCAGGTCAATGGCCACCGAGGCGAAACCGACACCGTCGACAAGATGCAGGCGCGGGTCGAGTACGACCTGGCCTACCTGCGCAACTGGTCCATCGGCTTCGACCTGCAGATCATCGCGCGCACCGCCAAGCTCGTGTTCTTCGACCGCAACGCCTACTGATGCACATGATTGCCAATCGCACTCGCGCCGCGGCGCACACACGCTGCCATGCTCCGTCGCTGGGGCTGGCGGTCATGTTGGCAGCGGTACTGGTGCCGGTTGCCGCACACGCCGAAGCCAACCCCTGGCGGCTGGGCGGCTCCCTGGGCCTGCAGCGCGACTCCAACCTCTACCGGCTGGGCAACGGTCGCGAGGCCGGCCTGCCGGCCGATCGCAGCAAGAGCGACACCATCACCACCGTGTCGCTGCTGGCCGGGCTCGATCAGCCGATGGGCCGCCACCGGCTGCACGCCGATGCCAGCCTGCGCAGCCAGCGCTATGCCGACAACGGCATGCTCGACAACCAGGGCTGGGGCTTTGCCGGCGGCTTCGAGTGGTCTGCACCAGAGCGCCTGTCCGGCGCACTCAACCTGCAGTCTCACCGCAACCTGGCCCGCTTCGACGCCGACTCCACTCAGGTGCAGAACCTGCAGAAGAACATCGAGCGCATCACCCAGGCCGAGGCCATCGTGCGCCTGGGGCTGGTCACCCGCTACAGCGCCGAGCTCGGCTACACGCACCGCGAGGTCGACTACTCCGCCAGTGCCTACGCGGTGCGCGAATACCGGCAGGGCACCCTCATGGCCGGGCTGCGCTTCCGGCCCAGCGGTGCGCTGGGCTTCGGGCTGGGCTGGCGCCACGCCCGCACCGAGCTACCGCGCTACTTCGCCGGCACCGACACCGCCGACCGCCCCCAGCGCGACGACCTCGACTTCTCCGTGCAGTGGCAGGCCAGCGGCGCCAGCGACCTGTCGGCCCGGCTCAGCGCCAGCCGCACCCGCTACGAGCGGCTCACCGAGCGCGACTGGTCCGGTCTCACTGGCCACCTGACCTGGGTCTGGCGGCCCAGCGGCAAGCTGCGCAGCACGCTCACGCTGCTGCGCGACGATGGCCGCAACGCCGACTTCATCGACCTGGGCATCTTCGGCGGCCTGCTGTCCGACCAGGCCCGCACCAGCACCTCGCTGCAAGCCCGGCTGGCCTACGAACTCAGCGCCAAGCTGCAGGCGGACGCCAGCCTGCGCCGCGCCCACCGCACGCTCGAGAACACCGTGTCCGGCCCGCTGGGCGCGCCTGTGATCAGCCGCGGCAACGACGACACCACCCGCTACGCGCTGGGCCTGCGCTGGCAACCCACCCGCGGCAGCCAGCTCGGCTGCGACATCGCCCGCGAGCGGCGCAGCGCCGACGGCGGCCTGAGCCTGCCGCAGCAGGCCAACACCTGGGGCTGCCAGGCGCAGCTCATGCTGCAGTGAGCACCGCCACTTCGCCCGTGCGGCCCGCTCCCCCCGTGTTCGGGGGGTGTTTCGGGTGACGCATCATGCCTTTATGGGTTGCCAACCGGGTTCCCCGCTGGCCCAATCGGGCCCACTTGCTGCTCAGCCCGTACGCCCCATGACGCCTCCGTTCGCCCGTCTGTGCTCGCATGCCGCCGCCGCCGCGGCGCTCGCACTGAGCGTGGCCGCACCGGCGCACGCCATCGTCACGACGACGGTGAGCGGCAACACCACCACCTACCTCGAGAACTTCAACGGTGGGAGCAGCTTCAGCAACGCTGGTAGCACCTGGTTCAATGCCACAGGCTCGGATGACTACGTGTGGCTCAGCGTGCTGGGTGCTGCCTCAACCAGCTACAGCTTCACGGTGCCGGCGGGGGGTGCCGTCACACTCGACTTCTACTATGCCGGCCCCTGGAGCGGTGGCAATGGCACGGTCCAACTGGTCGGTCCGCCTCAGCCCCTGGGCGACACCCCCGGCAGCTGGGTTGATTTCCTGTTTGCCAACCCCGGTGGCAGCAGCGGCCATGATGTGCACTACAGCAACAGCATTTCTGGATTGGCCGCCGGCACCTACACGCTCACGTTCGCCAAGGCCGCTGGCCTGAACGCGTCGCTCAAGATCGACGACGTCAGCATCGCCGTCACCGCTGTTCCCGAGCCCGCCGCCTTCGCCATGCTGCTGGCCGGCCTGGGCATCATCGGCGCGGCTGTGCATCGGCGCCGCGCGCGCTAGCCGGCGCCGCCGCGGTCCGCCCGGCGCCCCGCTGGTTACGACGGCGCGTCACCCACAGCCACCACCACCACCTCCATGCCCGGGTGCTGCTGCCGCAGCGCCCCGGCCAGTGCCTGCTTGGCCGGGGCATCGCCATGCACCAGCCGCACCTGCGCCGGCTTGCGCCGCATGCGGCCAACGAAGTCGAGCAGGTTCTTCTGGTCGGCATGGGCCGAGTAGCCGCCCAGCACATGGATGCCGGCGCGGATGTCGATGCGCTCGCCGTCGAGTTCGACCCAGCCGCCCTTGGGGCCGTGCTGCAGGATCTGCCGCCCTGGCGTGCCGGCGGCCTGGTAGCCGCAGAACAGCACATCGTGGCGCGCGTCGCCCAGCATGGCCTTCAGGTAGTTCACGATGCGCCCGCCGGTGCACATGCCGCTGGCCGCCACCACGATGGCCGGGCGACCGCCTTGCGCCAGCATGCGCACCGCGCGCAGGTGGGTGTCGTGGTCGGCAATGGTGGTCACCTGCTCGAACGCCAGCGGGTGCCGCCCGGCCGCCAGCAGGCGCCGCGCCTCGGCGTCCCAGTGCCGCTTCAGCCGCGCATAGCCGGCGGTGAAGTCGGCCGCCAGCGGTGAATCGACGATGACGTCGAGTTCGCCCCACGGCAGCCCCGGTGCCACCGGCTGGTGGCGATGGCGGTGGATGATGTCCTCCAGTTCGTACAGCAGCTCCTGCGTGCGGCCGATGCTGAAGGCCGGTATCAGCAGCGTGCCCTGGTTGGCGAACACGCGCTCGCACAGCGCGCGCAGCCGCTCGCGGCGGTGGGCCCGGCTGTCGTGCAGGCGGTCGCCGTAGGTGCTTTCGAGCACCACCACGTCGGCGTGCTCGGGCGCGCGGGGTGCCGGCAGCAGCGGCGTGTAAGGCGCGCCCAGGTCACCCGAGAACACCACGCGCGGCCCCAGCCCGGCGCGCCCTGGCCCATGCCGGGCCTGCAGTTCCACATACGCCGAACCGAGGATGTGCCCGGCCGGCGCCAGCCGCACCGCCAGCTCGGGCGTGCCCCGCACGACGGGCAGCCACGCCTTCCAGGGCAGCGGCACCAACTGCCGCAGCAACTGCGCCAGCACCTGCTGGATGAGGGCCCGGTCGCGGGTCACGCCCACCTGCAGCGCGTCTTCCAGCACCATGGGCAACAGCTCGGCCGAAGCCTCGCTGCACACGATGGGCCCCCTGAAGCCGGCCGCCAGCAGGTAGGGAATGCGCCCGCAGTGATCGATGTGCACATGGGTGAGCACCAGCGCCTGCACGCCATCGAGCGAAAAGTCGATCTCCGGGCGGCCCGCGCCCGCGCCCTCGCGCGAGGTTTCCGCGCCCTGGAACAGCCCGCAGTCGATCAGTACCGAGCGCCCATCGGGCAGCCGCAGTTGGTGGCACGAACCGGTAACGCCCTCCACGGCGCCGTGATGAATGAATTTCAGATCCATCGCCGCAGTGTCGCTGCGGGGGCAGGTGGTTGGCGATCCCTAGGGTGGCGGAGCCGGGGAGGCGCGTCCGAGCCGACGCTCAGGCACACTGCAATGAGGTGGTCGCGACCAGGAGGAGTGCCCATGCCCACAGCCCCGAACCCCGCTGCGCAGGCCAACCCCGCCGAAACCCCTGCCGCAAGCCACCCCGCGCCGCCCCCGGGCGGCCTCGACCCCCAGACCGCCGTCGTCGTGATCCACGGCATCGGTGAGCAACGGCCGATGGAAACCCTGCGTGGCTTCGTGCGCACGACCTGGCAGCACGACAGCGGCTTGTTCGAAGGGGTCGACCCGCGGCCCGACTTCAACCCGTGGGATGTGTGGAGCAAGCCCGATCACATCTCGGGATCGGCCGAGTTGCGGCGCATCACCACCGCGCGGGCGCGGCCGGGCACCGGAGCCGATGGCACCCGGGGCAGGCGCTTCGACTTCTTCGAAATGCACTGGGCGGACATCACCGCCGACAACACCTGGGGCGACTTCTTCGACTGGTTCCTGGCGCTGCTGTGGCGCAACCCCGTGAAGGGTGACGTGCCGCCGCGCGTGCGGTGGCTGTGGTGCCTGCTGTGGGTGGCCACCCTCGTGCTGGTGCTCAGTTCGGCCGCCACGGCCTGGCTGGCCTGGCTCGAGGCCGGCGGTCATGATCTGCTGGCACACACCTGGCTGGGTGCGGTTCTCGGCTGGCGCGGCTGGCCCGTGATTGCGGCCGTCGTGGGTCTGTTCTCATACGGCGCCAAACGGGTGCTCACGGCATTTGCCGGCGACGTGGCGCGTTACGTCAGCGCCGCTCCGCGCAACATCCGCGTCCGCCAGGAGGTACGCCAGCGCGGCCTGCAGCTGCTGCGCGAGCTCACCGAGTCCAACGCCTACGACCGCATCATCCTGGTCGGCCACAGCCTGGGCAGCGTGATCGCGCACGATCTCGTGCTGCTGGCGTGGTCCGAGGCTGCCCGCGAGTTGCGTGCACCGCCCGGCAGCGAGCTACATCTGGCCATCAGGGCCTGCGAACGCGCCGCCGACGAACTGCTGGACGCCGCCGGCTATGCCAAGCTCGACCCCGGCTTCGAGCGCGACGACCACGCCTGCGATTGCCCCATCGAGCGCCGCGTGCCCGATGCTGCCGCGCTGCGCCTCAAGCGCGCCGCCTTCCGGCTGGCGCAGCGCGACCTGCACCGCGAGCTCGCCACCACGCGCGTGCGCACGCCTGGAGGCCCTGCGCACGCCGCCTGGCTCGTCTCCGACCTCATCACCCTGGGCAGCCCACTCACCCATGCCGAGTTCCTCATCGCCCGCACGCTGTGCGAGCTGCGCCTTGCCGTGCACACCCGCGAGATGCTGCGCTGCCCGCCCATGCTCGAGGTGTTGCCCGACGGCGCCTTCGGCTTCGCCTTTCACAACCCGCGCGACAGCAAGACCCTGCAGCCGCACTTTGCCGCCGCCATGGGCGCGGTGCGCTGGACCAACATCTGCGACACCTCGCCCCCCTGGGCGTTCTTCATGGGCGACCTCGTCTCCGGCCCGCTTGCGCGCGACTTCGGCCCCGGGCTGGTCGACGTCGACATCCCCATGCGCCGGCCCAACGGCATCCTCGCCACCCTGGGGCTGGCCCGCGTGTTCACGCACCTCATGTACTGGAACGACTTCTCGCGCACCTCACGCCCGTTGCCGCCGAACGAGCCCGTTCCCGAGCACATCCAGGCACTGCGCGATGCATTGAACTACCTCGACGACCCCGCCGCCGAGCAACGCCTGGTGGCACGGGCGGCCTGAGCAGGCGGCCACGACCGCCTGCGCTGTTTCGCCAGCGCCGCCGTTGCACAGTGCCAGCTGGCGCGCCGCCAAACCGCCCTTTGCGGCGGCGCGATGTCACTCATTCTGTACAAATCAGCTTGAATGTATAGAATGAGAACCACTATGCCCGCCAAAGCACCTCCCATCGGCGATGTACTCGCGGCGCGGCTGCGGGCGCTGGGCGAGCGCGTGCGTGCCCATCGCGAGCAGCAGAAGGTCAGTGCCACGGCCGCTGCCGAAGCGGCGGGCATGTCCAGGGTCACCTTGCACCGCATCGAGCGCGGCGAGCCTTCGGTGACCATGGGGGCCTACCTCAGCGCTGTTGATGCCCTGGGCTTGCAGCTGGAACTGCGCGACCCGCAGGCGCGCCCGGCCACCCCTGCGGCTGCCGCGCTGCCGCAGCGCTTGCGATTGGCCGATTTCCCCCAGCTCAAGCGCCTGGCCTGGCAACTGCACGACGTGGACGAGCTCAGCCCGGCCGACGCCTTGAACCTGTACGAACGCAACTGGCGGCACGTCGACCGGGCCAGCATGGCGCCGGCCGAGAGCGCATTGCTCCAGGCCTTGGTCGACCAGCTCGGCGGAGGGCGCCTGCTTGTTTGAGCGGCCGCATCACCGCCGTGTCGCGGCCGTTCTGGGGGCGCTGGACGCCGACGTGCTGTTGGCGAACAACTGCCTCTTCGGTGGCGGCACCGCCATGGCGCTGCGCTACGGCGAATACCGTGAATCGGTCGACATCGACTTTCTGGTGTCCGACATCGACGGTTATCGCAGCCTGCGCCAGCGGCTCACCGGCGCCGCCGGCCTGCGCGCCATCACCCGGCCGGGGCACTCGCTCGTCCAGACCCGAGAGGTGCGCGCCGACCAGTACGGCGTTCGCACCCTGTTGCATGTCGATGGCGCCGACATCAAGTTCGAGATCGTGCTCGAGGCCCGGATCGACCTGGAAGAACCCGGTCCCGACGATCGCCAGTGCGCAGTGGCCACGCTCACGCCGCTGGACATGGCGACAAGCAAACTGCTGGCCAACTCCGACCGCTGGCGCGACGACGCGGTGATGAGCCGTGATCTCATCGACCTGGCCATGATGGCGCCGCCCAAGGCGCTGCTGAAGCAGGCCATGGCCAAGGCCGGTGGCGCCTACGGTGACAGCGTGACCACCGACCTGGCCGGCGCCGTGGCAGACCTGCGCGCGCGGCCCCATCGGCTCGACCGGTGCATGCAGGCCCTGGCCATGACCACGGTGTCCAAGGCGGCGCTTTGGGCACGCATCAAGGCGCTGGTACAGTGAACGCACAGGCCATCGCCCTGAACCGCGGCACATGCACGCGGCTCATAGGCAATTCATCGTGCAGCGCACCGGCCGATCAAAGCCATCTACATCCGCAAGTTCATCGAACTCGTCGATGGAGTGTGAACCATGGCCAAGCTGACCGACTACCCGTTCGAGGTTCGTCCACTGGATCCGGAGGAAGGCGGAGGCTATCTCATCTCTTTCCCTGACTTCGCTGAGTGCATCTCGGACGGGGAGACGATCGAGGAAGCCATCGCGAATGGCCGAGACGCGTTGAAGGCTACCGTTGCGGCTCTCAAAGCCAAGAAGTTCGCTGTCCCGGCGCCCAACAGCGGGGGAGTTGCATCAGGCAAGTTCGTCGCTCGCGTCCCGAAGACCGTACACGCTCAGCTTGCCACCCGGGCACGCGCCGAAGGCGTTTCACTCAACGCCCTGGTCCTGACGTTCATTGCTCAAGGTCTGGGTCACGCGGTTTCCAAGCACCGGCCAAAGGGTGCTGGCTGACCCGCCTGCAAGAGCGCCAGCGCGCGCGGTGTCGACGTCTGTCAACTCGTCAACGAGTTGCTCAATAAGGACAACGAGTTGATCGAGGCGGCGAAGCAGGCCACTCGACAAGCACGCCCCTCACATCGCCCAGAGCCACGGCACATACATGCGGCTCGTTGGCAGTTCTGCCCCGGCCCTTGAATCGCGCGCACAGGCGCGGGCATCGTCGCAGCCGCGCCCGGCGCTTGATGGCAGGCAGAAAGTCACGCGTTGCCGTTGGAGCTCGAGCGGCGCCATTGACATCTTGAAACACTTACCCAGAATGCCCCCGGCGGCCCAGGTTTCAACAAGAGCAGTCCCCGGGCCGCTTCACGCGAAGTGAAGGAGCCGCCTGCCGGGCTTCGGCGCGCATGTCGCGCCGGCACCGGCACTCAGGCCAGCCGTGGCGCGGCTCCGCGGCCAGGGACGAGGGACGATGAAAAACGTTGGGACGACACACACTCACCACACACCACGACACAACCGGCACACCGCACCATCATCAATCGAGTCACCCGCTCGGCCTGGCAACGCGCAGGCCGAGGTCGTCGTGGTCATTCCGTATTTCCAGCGCGAACACAGCATCCTGCGCCGCGCGTTGGCCAGCGTCGCAGCCCAGCAAGACTGTGGGCTGCCGGTACGCGTGGTGGTCGTGGACGACGCCTCACCGGTGGCGGCTGCCGCCGAACTGGAGCGTGCCGAAGGGCTCAAACACCTGCCGGTTCAGGTGCTGCGGCAGGAAAACGGCGGGCCGGGTGCGGCTCGCAACAGCGGCCTGGAGGCGGCGACTGGCGCGCGCTACGTGGCTTTCCTGGACTCCGACGACACATGGTCGCCCGATCACCTGTCGCGTGCCGTGGCCGCTCTTGAAGAAGGCTATGACTTCTTCTTTGCCAACCACCTGCAACTGGGCGCAACCCAGCCGGCTTTCGAGCGCGCCGGCCGACTCGATCCAGCCGCGCACCCCCAGTTGACTGCGTCGCCCGACCTGCACGCCTATGCGGGGGACATGCTGGCGCAAATCGCCACCGGTAACGTCATCGGCACCTCCACCGTGGTCTACCGCTACGAGCGATTTGCCGCGCAGCGATTCCAGGTGGAGTTCCGTTCGGCGGGCGAGGACTACCTGTTCTGGATCGCGTTGGTCGATGCCCACGCGCGGTTGTGCTTCTCGACGCAGGTGCACGCCACCTACGGCCGCGGCGTGAACGTATATGCCGGCGCAGCCTGGGGCAGCCGCGCGCACCTGCAGCGCGTGCACGACGAGAGCCGCTACAAGCGTCGGTTGCTGTGTCACCGCCGATTGCACGACCACCACCGCGCGGCGCTGCGCGACCAGCTCAATCGGTTGCGCCGCGACTTCATCGGCAGCCTGGCCAGCATGGTGAGCCGCGGGCAACGCCCGCCGCTGGCACTGCTGGCCCGATACCTGCGCTGCGACCCGTGGTGGCCGGTACACGTGCCAGTAGTGGCCCTGCAGCGCGCCTTGCGGCTGCGTTGAAGCGCCTCCTGCATCGCACGAAGCCGGTCGACCAGCGGATGCAGCGGCAAGTGGTGCACGCTGCCGCCGCCCGCCCCGCCACGCCCATCCACGATGCTAGAGTGCAGCGCGTGATCGCCCGCACCCCACCTCACCCCATGCCGCGCCGTGGCCCGCTGGCCCTGTGTTCGACGCTGTTGCCGGCCGTGGCCGGCGTTCTGCTTGGGCTGGCAGGCGCGGCCAGTGCGCAGGGCAGGGCGGGGGGCTGGCCGGTGGCGGCTGCCAAGCCGGCGCCGGGGCCGCTGGCCGTTCCGTCGGCCACGCTCATCGTGCGGGCCAAGGGCTCGCTGGCCGCGGGGGTGGGGCCGGCGATGGAGGTGCGCGTCGATGGCGTCGTGCGCGGCAGCGTCGAAGTGCGCAACACCGCGCTGGCCGATTTCCGCTTTGCCGTGCCGGGCCTCGCCGCCGGCGCCCGCATCGATGTCGTCTTCACCAACGACGCCGTCATCAACGGCGAAGACCGCAATCTCACCGTTTCCTGGCTCGGTGACGGCCGCCAGCTCGTGCTGCCGGGCACCACCGCCGTCACCTACGACCGCGGCAGCGGCGCCGGTGCATTCGACGGCAAGGATGTCATCGCCGGGCAGGGCGAAATGCCTTGGGCAGGTGCCCTGCGTCTGGCCTGGCCAGCGCCGCCCGCGGTAGCCGATCCCAACCTGCGCGCCCGTCGCGCCGAGGCCGTACGCTTGCTGCAGCAGGCCACCTTCGGAGCCACCGAGGCTGATGTGGCCACACTGGTGAGCCAGCCGCACATGCGCTGGGTCGACAACCAAATCGCCATTCCCTACCAGACCGAGTTCGCCGACCACGTCCAGGCCAAGTTCAACCAGGGCGATGCCTGGCGGCCCGGTGGCACGCGCTACACCACCGCCTGGCTGCCCGAGCGCTTCTGGCGCGGCGCCGCCACCGCGCCCGACCAACTGCGCCGGCGCGTGGCCTATGCGCTGCACCAGATCCTGGTGGTTTCGCTGGCCGACGGCAACCTGTACCAGCATGGCCGCGCCTACGGGCAGTACCTCGACATCCTGCACCGCCACGCCTTCGGCAACTACCGCAACCTGCTCGAAGACATCGCGCTCAGCCCGGCGATGGGCATCTACCTGTCGCACATGCGCAACCAGCGCGAAGACCCGGCCACCGGTCGCTCGCCCGACGAAAACTTCGCCCGCGAGCTCATGCAGCTCTTCACCATCGGCCTGCACGAACTGCACCCCGACGGCAGCCTGGTCACAGGCCCCGACGGCAACCCGGTGGAGACCTACACCAACGACGACGTCATGGCCCTGGCCAAGGTGTTCACCGGCTTCAGCTGGGCCTTTCCAGATGCCGAGCTCACCGAGTCCAAGTTCCTCTGGGGCTGGCCCGACTACCGTGCGGCGAACGACCAGCGCATCGACCTTCTGCCCATGAAGCCCTACCTGGGCCAACACTCGCAGGTCGAAAAGCGCCTGTTCTCCGGCAAACGCTGGGAGATCCTCATCCCTGCCGTCGGCGCGCCCCTGCAAGACGTGCGCATGGCACTCGATGGCCTGTTCCGCCATCCCAACCTCGGCCCGTTCATCGGGCGCCAGCTCATCCAGCACCTGGTGGCCAGCCACCCCAGCCCGGCCTACGTGCAGCGCGTGGCCCGCACGTTCGACAACAACGGGCAGGGCGTGCGCGGCGACCTCGCCGCCGTGGTGCGAGCCGTCCTGCTCGACCCCGAGGCCCGCACCCCCGCGCCGTCGGGCAGCGCCATGAAGCTGCGCGAGCCCGTGCTGCGGGCCACGCAGTGGATGCGCACGCTCGGTGCGCGCTCCATCACGGGCGAGTACATGATGGCCTATGCGCTCGACACCACAGACCAACGCGCGCTCTCGCCCCCCTCGGTGTTCAACTATTTCCGCCCAGGCTATGTGCCGCGCAGCGCCGCGTTCTCGGCGCAGGGTGTGACCGCACCCGAGTTGCAGATCCTCACCGAAACCAGCGCCGCGAGCTGGATCAACATCGCCGAGGCCATGGCCGGCAACGGCCTGGGCTGGACCGGCAGCGCAGCCGACGTCTCGGTTGACCACGCCGCACTGGCCGCGCGCACCGGCAACGGCAACCCCATGCTTCTGGCCGACCACCTCGACACCTGGCTGCTCGGCGGACGCATGTCCTCCGCCCTGCGACAAGCCATCGTCCAGGCCTGCGAAGCCACCACCAGCACCGACGGCGCCAGCCGCGCCCGCGCGGCCGTGTTCCTCACACTGGCTTCACCGGAGTACCAGGTGCAGAACTGAGGGCCGCGGGGCCGGCGATCAGAAGTCGACGGCGCCAATGCCAGCGCCGCCTCACCTGAGGTACTGGCGCATTGGCTCGACACCCTCACTCCTGCCCATACACCCGCACCCGCCAGCGCATTTCCAGCAGCGGCGGGCTGCGCAGGGGCTGGCCTTGCGTGTCGAAGATCTGGCCGGGCGCGGCCCAGGGGCTCCAGCCGGCTTTCGGGTCGGGGGTGCGTGGCATACCGGGGCTGAACAGCTCGTCGCGCGAGCCGGCGGGGCCGCGGATGCGGGCCACCACCAACCGGTTGCCGGCCCGGATGAGCGGGCCTTGCAGTGCCGGTATCACCAGTTGATCGGCTTCTTGTCGAGCGTCATCGGGCTGCAGCAGCGCCGGTATGCGGGTGCTCGAGGTGTTCACCTCCACATCCAGCCAGTCGCGCAGGCCCTTCGCCGGCGCATGGGCCTGCGCCACACGGAACTCCAGCATCAGCTGCACCTGCGCGTTGCCGATCATCACCGGGCTCTCGCGCAGTTGCATCCAGCCCCACACCGCCGCGGCCAGCAGCGCCACGAGCAGCACCACGCCCAGCGTGCCTTGGCCCAGGCGCGGGGCCCAGGCACCGGGTTCCGCCCCGCGGGCATACAGCACCAGCCCCACGCCCAGCCCCAGCAGCCCGCCCAGCAGCGCCATGCCCACGATGAAGAACCCCGACGCGCCCTCGCGCGAGGTCATGTTCGTCAGGTTGGCATATGCGGCGCCCGCCAGCCCCAGCGCCACGGTGCCCGCAGCCGCGCCACCCAGCGCCCAGATCAAGCCCATCAGCAGCTTCATGCCGGCATCGTGCCCGCCGCCGCCGCCCGAGGCAAGCCATTGCGACCGGCCGAACACCGATGCGACGATTGAAACGGGCGCGCGGTTCGCCTACTGCGCCGAGTCGTCGGCAGGCTGCTCTACATCCAAGTCGCCGAACGCGTCGTCCGCGGTCAGGGGCAGGGCCACGCTGTGCAGGTGCAGCACCGGCGGCTCGCCGGTCGGTTCAGCCAGCACCCAGCCTTGCGGCTGGCGGCGGAACACCTCCAGGCTGCGCCGTTCGATGTCCACCAACAGGTACTCCTGCAGCGACGGCAGCAGCCGATAAGCCGCAAACTTGGCGCCCAGGTCGTAGGCAGCCGTGGATTCCGAAAGCACTTCCACCACCAGGCACGGTGCCTGGATCGCCAACGGCCGTTGGCGGTCGGCTTCGTCGCACGACACCATCACATCGGGGTAGAACACCGCGTCGGCCGCCTGCACTTCCAGCTTCATGTCGGACGTATACGCGCGGCAGCGTGACCCTCGCAGGTGCTCGCGTAGCCGAGCTGCTATGGCGAGCGACACCACCACATGATCCTGCCGCGCGCCGACCATCGCGAACACCTCGCCGGCCAGGAACTCATGCTTGACCGCCTGATCGGCCTCCCAGGCCAGAAAGTCAGCGCGCGATAGCTCGGGGTTCAGCAGTGGCAGACCCATGTCCAGCATCCTTGTCCAACCGCCGTGATCGCGGCATCGCCGCATTGTGCGGCGTACCGGCCATGAGCGGCAAACCACGGAGAGGGCAAGCGCGACCCGCCCACCCCCTACGCCACCACCGTCACCGCCGGCGCCAGCCCCAGCCGCTTCGCACTGCGCGCGAACTTCCGGTCATCGAACGTCGCGACGCTGGCGCAGGCCTTGTAGCTGGCATGGTGCAACGCATCGGCAAAGTCGACGCCAGCGTCGCAGTTCGCCCGTCGCAACCGACCGCCCGGCCATCCGCCGCGCGCGTTGCCGTTGAATGACGTAACTCATTCTGTACAAATCGGTCTCAATGTATAGAATGAGAACCATCATGCCCGCCAAAGCACCTCCCATCGGCGATCTGCTGGCGGCCCGGCTGCGGACGCTGGGCGAGCGCGTGCGTGCCCATCGCGAGCAGCAGAAGGTCAGTGCCACGGCCGCTGCTGAAGCGGCGGGCATGTCCCGGGTCACCCTGCACCGCATCGAGCGTGGCGAGCCGTCGGTCACCATGGGGGCCTACCTCAGCGCCATCGATGCCCTGGGGCTGACGCTGGAACTGAGCGACCCGCAGGCCCGCCCGGCCGCCCTGGCCGCTGCCACGCTGCCGCAGCGCGTGCGACTGGCCGATTTCCCTCAACTCAAGCGCCTGGCCTGGCAACTGCACGACGTGGACGAGCTCAGCCCGGCCGATGCCTTGAACCTGTACGAACGCAATTGGCGGCACGTCGACCGGGCCAGCATGGCACCGGCCGAAAGCGCATTGCTTCAAGCCCTGGTCGACCAGCTGGGTGGAGGGCGTCTGCTTGTTTGAGCGGCCGCATCGACTCGACCGGTGCATGCACAGGCCCTGGCCATGAGCACGGTGTCCAAGGCGGTGCTTTGGGCGCGCATCAAGGCACTGGTGCAGTGAACGCGTTGGAGTCATCGCCGTGAATCGCGGCACATGCGCGCGGCTTGCCGGCAGGTCGTCGCATGGGCCCTTGAACCGCACCACCGGGCCCGAGGCATCGTTGCGGCGACGGCCGCGGCCGGCGTTTGATAGCGGGCAATACGTCACGCGTCGCCCTGGGGGTCGACCGGCGCGATTGACATCTTGAAACACTTACTCAGAATGCCCTCGGCGGTCCAGGTTTGAACAAGAGCAGTCCCCGGGCCGCTTCACGCGAAGTGAAGGAGCCGCCTGCCGGGCTTCGGCGCGCATGTCGCGCCGGCACCGGCACTCCGGCCAGCCGTGGCGCGGCTCCGCGGCCAAGGACGAGGGACGATGAACAACGTTGGGACGACACACACCCACCACGCACCACCACACACCAGGCTCACCACACCAACATCGATCGGGTCGCCAGCCCGGCTTGGCAATGCACAGGCCGAGGTCGTCGTGGTCATTCCGTACTTCCAGCGCGAACACGGCATCCTGCGCCGCGCGTTGGCCAGCGTCGCGGCGCAGCAAGACTGCGGGCTGCCGGTGCGCGTGGTGGTCGTGGACGACGCTTCACCGGTGGCGGCTGCCGCCGAGCTGGAGCGTGCTGAAGGGCTCGAACACCTGCCGGTGCAAGTGCTGCGGCAAGATAACGGCGGTCCGGGCGCGGCTCGCAACAGCGGCCTGGAGGCGGCGCATGGCGCTCGCTACGTGGCCTTCCTCGACTCGGACGACACATGGTCGCACGATCATCTGTTGCGTGCGGTGGCCGCTCTTGAAGAAGGGTACGACTTCTTCTTTGCCAACCACCTGCAACTGGGCGCGACACAGCCGGCCTTCGAGCGCGCGGGTCGCATCGATCCGGACGCACACCCGCAATTGGCGGCGTCGCCCGATCTGCACGCCTTTGCAGGCGACATGCTGGCGCAGATCGCCACTGGCAACGTCATCGGCACTTCCACCGTGGTCTACCGTTACGAGCGATTCGCCGCGCAACGCTTTCAGGTGGAGTACCGTTCGGCAGGCGAGGACTACCTGTTCTGGATCGCATTGGTCGATGCCAACGCGCGGTTGTGCTTCTCGACGCAGGTTCACGCCACCTACGGCCGCGGCGTGAACGTCTATGCCGGCGCTGTCTGGGGCAGCCGCGCGCACCTGCAGCGCGTGCACGACGAAAGCCGCTACAAGCGTCGGCTGCTGGGGCACCGCCGATTGCGTGACCACCACCGCGCGGCGCTGCGCGAGCAGCGCAATCGACTGCGCAGCGAGTTCATCGGCAGCCTGGCCAGCCTGGTGGGCCAGGGACAGCGCCCGCCACTTGCACTGCTGGCCCGGCACCTGCGCTGCGACCCGTGGTGGCCGGCCCTTGTGCCGGTCGTGGCCTTGCGGCGCGCGTTGCGGCTGCGTTGAACCGCCCCCTCACATCGCCCTGAACCGCGGCACATGCGCGCGGCTTACCAGCAGCTCGTCGCTCAGCACCCAGGCCAGCACCACCCGCCGCCCCGGTTGGCAGCACACGCAGCCACTGCGACGATCTCGCCAGTAGTATCATGTGGCATGAACACAGCGGCCAAGCTGCTTGCGGCCATGCGGCGAAACCCGTTGGACTGGAAGATTGGCGACCTTCAGACCGTCGGGCGGCAGAGCGGCCTTGATTGGCGACACGAGAAGAGCAGCCACTGCGTCTTCATCCGCAAGGATGGTCGTACGCTCTCGGTTCCAGCGCACCGGCCGATCAAAGCCGTCTACATCCGCAAGTTCATCGAACTCGTCGATGGAGTGTGAACCATGGCAAAGCTTACCGACTACCCGTTTGAGGTTCGTCCACTGGATCCGGAGGAAGGCGGAGGCTATCTCATCTCCTTCCCTGACTTCGCTGAGTGCATCTCAGATGGGGAGACGATCGAAGAAGCCATCGCGAATGGTCGAGACGCGCTGAAGGCTACCGTTGCGGCCCTCAAATCCAAGAAGCTGGCTGTCCCGGCGCCCAACAGCGGGGGCGTTGCATCCGGCAAATTCGTCGCTCGCGTTCCGAAGACCGTACACGCTCAGCTTGCCACGCGGGCACGCGCTGAAGGCGTTTCGCTCAACGCCCTCGTCCTGACGTTCATCGCTCAAGGACTGGGTCACCCGGCTTCCAAGCACCGGCCTAAGAGTGCTGCCTGACCCGCCTGCAAGAACGCCAAGGCGCGTGGTGTCGACGTCGGTCAACTCGTCAACGAGCTGCTCAAGAAGGACATCGAGTTGATCGAGGCGGCGAAGTAGGCCGAGTCAAACGTCACCAAACACGGTGTGGCGTTTGCGCAGGCAGCGACCGTGTTGCTCGATGCGCTGGCGTTGACCGTGTTCGATGCCGAACACAGCGAATTTGAAGAGCGCTGATTCACGCTGGGTTGCTCCAGCGAGGGCAAGCTATTGGCGGTGTCGCACACCTACGTTGCCATCGGCGGCAACAGTGCCCGCGTGCGCATCATCTCGGCGCGGGAGGCCACTCGCAACGAACGTCGGCAGTACGAGGACGAGCCGCGGTAACGGCGGTGCCCGCCACCGGCTACGGCACAAAAGGGACAAGGTGAATACGATGGGAAGCCAAGCGAATCCGAACGACGACATACCCGCCGAGATCGACTTCTCCCAGGGATCGCGGGGCAAGTTCTTCAAAGCCGGCGCGTCGCTGAACGTGCCGGTCTATCTGGACGCTGAGGTGCAGGCCTACCTGTTGGAGCGCGCCAAGGCGCGTGGTGTCGACGTCGGTCAACTCGTCAACGAGCTGCTCAAGAAGGACATCGAGTTGATCGAGGCGGCGAAGTAGGCCGCTCGAACAGCCCGCCCCGTTACATCGCCCTGAACCGCGGCACATGCGCGCGGCGCACCGGCAGCTCGTCGTGCCGTGGCGAGCTGACGGGGTGAGTACCATGCCTCACTTCGTAGCCCATGGGCTACACTGTTGCCGTGCGTGTCGAAAAGACCGATGAGTATCGCGACTGGATCGACGGGCTACGAGACCTGTCGGGGCGTGCTCGCATCCTCATGCGAGTCGAGCGGCTCATACACGGCAATCCTGGCGAGCACCGCCATTTGACTCACGGTGTCTCGGAACTCAAGGTCGACGTGGGGCCCGGCTACAGGGTTTACTACACGCAGCGTGGCGATCGCTTGTTGCTACTCCTCGTCGGGGGCGACAAGTCCACCCAGTCCAAGGACATTGCCAAGGCTATCGACTTGGCGCAGTTGGTTGGAGAGTGAACATGGCAACCGCAACCCGTAAGGCACGCGCCAAGGGCAAGACCTCTGGCTACGATGTGGCCGAGCACCTGCGCACGCCCGAGGAAATGGCGGCTTATCTCGATGCATGGCTGGTCGAGGCACCGGACGACATTTCCGGCATCGCTCGCGCGTTGGGCGACATTGCACGCGCCAAGGGCATGAGCCAGGTCGCCAAAGAGGCTGGCCTCAGCAGGGAGAGCCTTTACAGGGCCCTCAGCGAAGGCGGGAATCCCAGCTTTGCTACCGTGTTGAAAGTGGCGCGGGCGCTTGGAGTTCGGCTGCACGCGCATCCGGCCTGAGCGCCTGCGCCGTACGCATCATCGGCCGGCACAACGCAAACGAACTTGAACCGCCCCCTCACATCGCCCTGAACCGCGGCACATACGCGCGGCTTACCGGCAGCTCGTCACTCAGGACCTTGAACCGCACGAACAGGCGCGAGAAGTCGTCGCGGCGGGTGCCGGCGAGGTGGGCGAGGTTGATGATGGTGGAGCGGTGCACCTGCCAGAACTGCTCGGGGTCGAGCTGGGCCAGCAGCTCCTGGATGGGCGTGCGGATCAGGTGCTCGGCGTCGCGGGTGCGCACCACCGTGTACTTCTCGTCGGCATGGAAGTACGCCACCTCCTGCACATCCACTTGGTGCGTCATCTCGCCCTGCGATGCCCGCAACCAGCGCAGCGGTTGTGCCGGGCGGGGCGGGGCCAGTTGCTGCACGGCCTGGGGCAGCCGGTCTTCATGGCCGCCGGTTTTCAGGCGGTCTACCGTGCGCTGCAGGCGCTCGAGCTTCAGGGGCTTG
>JAKLLB010000073.1 GCA_023150345.1 Aquabacterium sp. | reverse complement strand
GGGCAATTCGATCACGACGACCAACAGGCTCCCGCAAGCGGTCATGCTGACACGGTCTGCCGCATCACCTCGCGCAGCCAGACCTGGGCCGCGTCGGCGTGGGCACGCACATGCCAAGCCATGGTGATCGAGAAGCCCGGTACTTCCAGTGGTACCGGCACCGCCGCCAGCGGGCCGGCCCAGCGTCGCGCCAGGCGCGCAGGCACCGTGGCGATCAAGTCGGTGCTCTCGATCAGGCCAGGCACGAGAAGAAAGCTGTTGACCGATATGTGCACACAGCGGATGCGACCCCGGCGCTGCAGAGCCTCATCCACCGCACCCACAAACCCGCCGCCGCTGGGCGAGACCAACACATGCCCCAGCTCGCAGAACGTGTCCAGATCCAGCTTCTTCCTGGCGGCGGGATGGCCGCGTCTCAAGACAGTGAGAAACGCTTCGTCGTAGAGTTTGCGGGTGCGCAGCATGCCAGGCGCGGCCTGAGGGGTAAGCAAGGCCAGGTCGAGCTCGCCGCTGGCCAGTTGCTCGGGCAGCGCCGGAAGGTCGATGCGCTGCATGGCCAACTGGCAATGCGGCGCGAGCGTGGCCAGGCGCACCACCAGGGGTACCGTTACGGTGCTGTGTATGGCATCCGTTGCAGCCAAGCGAAACACCTGCTGCGCCGACAGCGGATCGAAGGTGCGATGTGCGCCGATCAAACCGTGCACGCCGGCCAGCAGCTCGCGCAGCGGTGCTTTCAGAGCCTGCGCACGCGCCGTGGGTGTCATGCCCTTGGGGCCGGGTACCAGCAGCGCATCGCCGAAGGCCTCGCGCAACTGCCGCAGCTGCGCCGACACCGCCGGCTGCGACAGGCCCAAGCGCGCTGCCGCGCGAGTGACGTGGCACTCAGCCAGGAGCACGTCCAGCGAAACGAGCAGATTCAGATCCATCCGTGGCAGTGCGGTTGTCATAAACACCTTGGATGACTCAAATAGGAAGAATCGATTTTACGGATTGCTACGCACTGCTTAGAGTTCGCCCATCACCTGATTCCCCCTTGATGGAGATCCAGAGCATGTCGATGAGCAACCAGCGCATCCTGATCATCGGTGGCAGCAGCGGCATGGGCTTGGCCAGCGCCAAGCGCCTCGTGCGAGCCGGAGCAGACGTCGTGGTAACCGGCCGCGATGCGGCCAAGCTGGATGCCGCCATCACCTCCCTAGGCGGCAAAGCCATTGGCATGGTCGCCGACTTCACCGATCGCAGCTCACTCGATGCCCTGATGCGCCGCATCGAACGCCTCGATCACCTGGTTCTGGCTGCCGCTGGTGCCGCCGCCCGGGGGCCATTTGCCCAGTTGCCGGTACAGGCCGTGCGTGACGCGCTCGAGACCAAGCTGCTGGGCTACTGGCAAAGCCTGCAAGCCGCATTGCCCATCCTGCGCAAGGACGGCTCGGTGGTCTTCCTGACCGGTGCAGCCTCGCGCGTGGCGATGGTGGGCACCGCAGGACTCGCGGCCGTGAACGGTGGCATCACCCAGATGGCGCAGACCCTGGCCAAGGAGCTGGCGCCACTGCGCGTGAACGTGGTCTCGCCCGGCCTTGTGGACACGCCGGCCTACGACGGCATGCCCGCGCAGGCCAAGACCGGCATGTTCGCCAGCGCGGCCAAGGGCCTGCCCGTGGGCCGCACTGGCATGCCCGACGATGTCGCGCTGTGCGTGGAAATGCTCGTGACCAACACCTTCGCCACCGGCATGCTGCTGGACATCGACGGTGGCGCCCGGACGCCCCTGTGAGCACGCCCATGAACGTCCTGCTCGTCCTTGCCCATCCCGAGCGCCGCAGCTTCAACGGCGCCATGTTCGACACCGCCCAGGCCGCTTTGCGCGACGCCGGCCACACCGTGGTCACCAGCGACCTGTATCGCATGGGCTACAACCCGGTCTCCGGTCGGCACAACTTCGCCAGTGTCAAGGACGCCAGCTACCTGAAGCTGCAGATCGAGGAGATGTGGGCCACCGAGACCGGCGGCTTCGCGCCCGATGTCGAATCCGAGATCGCCAAGGTCGAGGCCGCCGATCTGATGATCTGGCAGTTCCCGCTGTGGTGGTTCGGGCCGCCGGCCATCCTCAAGGGATGGGTCGATCGCACGTTCGCCATGGGCCGCACCTATGGCAATGGGCGCATCTACGACACCGGCACCTTCAAGGGCAAGCGCGCGCTGCTGTCGCTGACCACCGGAGGGCCCGAGGCCGCCTACGCGAAGGACGGCTTCAACGGCGATCTCACGGCCATCCTCAAGCCCATGCATCGCGGCATGTTGAACTTCACCGGCTTCTCGGTGCTGCGGCCGCACGTCGTCTACGGCCCGGTGCGGGTGGACGACGCGCAGCGCCAGACCTGGCTGGAGCAGTGGGCACAGCGCCTGCACGCCATCGCGACGGAAGACCCTATCGACGTTGGCCGCTACTGACCGGCTCGGGCCACCGGCGCACACGGGCAAGCAGTTCGATCACGCCATCCAGCGCATCGATTTGGGCCGCCACGGCCTGAGGCCGTGCGCCACCGTAGCCGCCGCTGAACCACACGAAGGCGCACCCGGCGGCCTGCGCGCAGGCTGCAGTGCGAACGCTTTGGTGACGACGGTCGCCAGCATCGCGTCGCACCATGTCACGGCCATGAAAAGTCCCGCGCGCATTCTTGCGATGCACATAGACGCCATCGATGAAGCTCATGACCCTTCTGCGCGGCTTTCATGCCGTGGCCCGCGCCGGCAGCATCACCGGCGGCGCACGCCTGGCCGGGGTGAGCCAGCCCACCCTGAGCGCGCAACTGGCCGAGCTGGAACGCCACTTCCAGGTGGAGTTGTTCTACCGGCGAGGCCGCCGCGTGGCGATCACGCCGCTGGGCATGGCCCTGCGCGAACGCACCCACCGGCTGTTCGAGCTGGAGGCCGAGGCACTGGGGCTGCTGAGCGCCAACGCCAGCACGCTGACCGGCGAGCTTCGCATCGCCGCCGTGGGCCCATACAACGTGATGCGCCTGCTGGCCGGCTTTCGCGCCGAGCACCCGCACCTGCAGGTGCAGGTGGCCACCGGCGACAGCGCGCTGGTGATGGCCCGCGTACTCGACTTCGCTGCCGACCTGGGCCTGGTGGTCGAGCAACCCTCAGACCCGCTGCTGGAGGCCCAGCCCCAGCGCCGCCAGCCGCTGTGGCTGCTGGCGCCCACCGGCCACGCGCTGGCCAGCAGGCCCATGGTGCAACTGGCCGACCTGGCCGGCGAACTCTTCGTCGTGCGCGACACCGGCTCCACCACGCAACGCGTGTTCGAGGCTGCGCTCGCGCAGGCCGGCGTGGCCATCCGTGTCGCGCTGCGGGTCGGCAGCCGCGAGGCCGTGCGCGAAGCCGTGGCCCAGGGCCTTGGGCTGGGCATCGTGGCCGACATCGGCTACGTGCCGGGGCCGGGCCTGGTGGGTATACCCTTTGCTGAGCCGCACATGGCCACGCACGCCCACCTGATCTGGCTGGCCAGCCGGCGCGACGCCCGGCTGATCCGCAGCTTCGCGGCATACGCGCGCAGGGCCACTACGGCGCAACGCTGAAGGCGTGATACACATCGACCAGTTCAACCGCCCGTGTGCGCAACTGGCGGCAGCCCTGCAGGTCTGATGCCCTCTCCCCCCTGAAGAAGGAGCCTTCATGCGCCAACCCGCCCGGACCCGATGGATGATGGCGATGGTCGTCGCCCTCGGATGGAGCACCAGCGCGGCCTTCGCCGCAGGCGCGGCCCATGAGCACGGCGCCCTCAAGCTCGATGTGGCCATCGAAGGCAAGCTGCTCACCATCTTGCTGGAGGCGCCGCTGGACAACCTGCTCGGCTTCGAGCGCGCCCCGCGCACCGGTGCCGAACGCAAGGCGGCGGCCGACGTGCTGGCCCGGCTGCGCAGCCCCGAAAAGGGCCTGCCCTTGTTTGCCGCGGATGCCGCGGCGCATTGCGCCCTGAGCAAGGCCGAGGTACAGGCACCGGTGCTCGAGCCCGGCGCCGGGCGGGCGAACCAGGACGAACATGCCGAACTCGAGGCCAGCTACGTCTTCACCTGCGCGAAGCCCGATGAACTTCGAACGCTCGATGTCGGCCTGTTCGATGCCTACAAGCGAACCCAGCGCATCGACGTGCAAGTGGCGGGCCCGACGGGACAGGCCAAGATGACGCTCAAGCGCCCGGCGCGCAAAGTTCGGCTGGCCCGCTGACACGACAACGGCGCGCGGCCGTGCGCGTAAATCAACCCGTGCGCGCGCCGCCGCGCGCGCTAAGCAGCCTGCGAGCGCGCCGCCGGCACGTCGTCGCGCAACTGGTAGCGGCGCACCAGGGCCTCGCGCTGGCGGGGGTCCAGGTTGATGCGTGCGGCATCGCGCCCGACGACCTTCAACAAGCGCTCATCCATGACGCGTCGCCACAGCGGCGGGATGTAGGCAATGGTGAACATCCCGAAGTAGCCACTGGGCAAGCGCGGCAAATTGTCGAAGTGGCGCAGCGACTGGTAGCGCCGCAACGGGTGCGCATGGTGGTCGGAGTGGCGCTGCAGATGAAACAGCGCCCAGTTCGAGAAGACGTGGTTGCTGTTCCAGGAGTGGTGCGGCTGGCACACCTCGTACTTGCCAGGGGCGCGCTCGGCGCGCAGCAGGCCGTAATGCTCGATGTAGTTGGCCGAGGTCAACTGGAAATTGGCCCAGAACGACGCCACCAGCAGGAACGGCAGGATCTGTGCGCCGAGCCAAAGCGCGAGCGCAGTCCACAACAGCACGGTGATCAATGCCGGCTGCACGATCTCGTTGCGAAGTGACCAGCGCGGCAGCCTGTCACGCCGCAACCGGTCGCTCTCGAGGCGCCAGGCGCGCACGAAGGCGCCCGGCATCTCCCGCAACAGGAAGGCATAGATCGACTCACCCATGCGTGACGACGCCGGATCGGCCGGCGTGGCCACATCGCGATGGTGGCCGCGGTTGTGCTCGATGAAGAAGTGACCGTAGCCGGTGGGCGCCAGGATGATCTTGGCCAGCCAACGCTCGAGCCCCGTGTTCTTGTGCCCCAGTTCATGCCCGAGGTTGATGCAGAAACCGCCGACCGATCCCGTGATGAGCACCATGGCGACCACGCCATGCACCGGCAAGTCGTGGCGAACGACGAACCAGGCACTGAAGACGAAGGCC
Organism: Aquabacterium sp.; assembly: GCA_023150345.1. GTDB lineage: Bacteria > Pseudomonadota > Gammaproteobacteria > Burkholderiales > Burkholderiaceae_C > Pseudaquabacterium. Next base: position 16,694 of record JAKLLB010000073.1, on the reverse strand, counting down.
GACCACAGCACCGGCACCAGCAGATACGTGATCCAGCGGTAGTAGCGGTCGGCTTCCAGTGTGGGCACCGCACTCTCGGGCGGGTTGCTGAGATCTTCGCCCAGCCACCAATCCAGCATGGGTGCCACGCCGTAGAAGAACACGACCGGAACCCACAGGGCCAGCGGGTTGCCCGTGGCCATCATCAGCGCAGGCCCGACCGCCACGGTGCACGGCACCAGCAGCGACAGCAGCCACGCATAGCGCTTGCGGTCGCGGTACGGCTGGGCCGAAAGCGGCGTGGACATCGAACCGGACATGACGCGCGCAGCATAGGCAATTTGAAATCGCCCGGCAACGCCCAGGACAGCCGCGGGGACAGGTCGGGACGTCTCGCCACTTGCCAACGGATGGCGCCCACGCGGTGGTCTGACGGCACGCGTCCAGGCGCACTCGAAGACTGGCTGCCAGCGCGTCTCGCGGGCGGGTGAGAGCCGAGCCTTCTGCCCGACTTGGAGTCGATGGTCGAGGCCGGTGCACCGCAGCGGGTACGCGTGCTCACCAGCGACTACCTCGACATCACCGACCCCGAAGCGTTGCGCTTGCTGCTGCTGTTGCAGGAGCGCGGCGCCGAGGTGCGCGTCTACACCACGCAGGAAGGCAGCTTTCACCTCAAGGCCGACATCTTCGCCAAGCTGGATGGGCAGTTGCTCGCGGCAGGAACCGCATTCATCGGCTCCGGCAACATCAGCCGGCAGGCGCAGCAGGACGGGCTGGAGTGGAACTACCGCGTCGTCTACCCGGGCGATTCCGGCTTTCTCGAAGCCCGCCATCGTTTCGACGAGTGGTTCGGTCACCCGAAGACCGTGGCGCTGTCCGATGCCTGGATCAAGGCCTACGTGCAGCGGCGGCTTCCGCCCTCGCGATCAGTCGCGCCCGGCAGCCATGGGCAGGAGGCGCCGCCCGAGCCCACGCAGATCCAGCACGAAGCGCTGGCGGCACTGACGGCCAGCCGTGAAGGCGGCTACCGGCGGCTGCTGGGGCACGTCGCCCCTTCGTTCCTGCTGGGGCTGACGGCCACGGCGGACCGCACCGACCCGTCCGACATCCTCTTGCTGCGCGACGACAACCTCGTCTACCGCTGCCACCTGTTCGCCGGCATTCAGGCGGCCGGGTGAAAGTTCTCAGCTGCCAAGTCAATGAAGGCCCGCACCTTCGGCGTCAGGTAGCGCGCGCTGGCGAAAACCGCATGCACCGGCACCTCGGGTGCAGCCCAGTCTGGCAGCACGCGCCGCAGCAGGGCCGGCTGGCCCGCGGGCTCGGCGACGCGCCGTGGCAGCAGACCGATACCGAGGCCGCGCTGCATCGCCTCCCTCGCCGCCAGGCTGGTGTTGACCCGCAAGCGCGGCTGCAGCTTCACTCGGTGTGTGTCGTCGCCACGGGTCAGCTGCCACAGACCCTGCTGCGCCGCGCCGGCGTAGACCACCAGCGGGTGCGCGCCCAGTTCCTGCGGGCTGGCTGGCTGGCCTTGGCGCCTCACATACTCGGACGAGGCATACAGCCCATAGTCCAGCAGCCCCAGCCGCCTTGCGGCAAGCGACGAGTCGGAAAGCGGGCCGACACGCACCGCCAGGTCGTAGCCCTCGTGAACGATGTCGACCACGCGGTTGCTGTAGTCGGCCTCCACCTGCACCTGTGGGTAGGTCGACAGGTACTCGGCGATCCATCCACTCACAGCCACCAGCCCGAACTCCACACCACAGGTCAGGCGCAGCGTGCCCTGTGGTTCGCCGCGGATGCGTTGCATGGCCTGCCGCGCATCGTCCACCGAAGCCAGGATGGCATGCGCGCGCTCGAAGAACTCGCGCCCCGCCTCGGTCAGCGACAGTGAACGCGTGCTGCGTTCCAGCAGCCGCACCGACAGCTCGCGCTCCAGCGAGCTGACCACACGCGACAGCCGCGCCTTCTGCGTGTGAAGTGCCTCGGCCGCGCGGGTGAAGCTGCCGGTCTGCACCACCTTGATGAATGCCTGCAGCGAGGTCAGTTCCATTGTTGTCTCCAAAGGCAACAGTGTTTCTCATTTTGATGGATTGAAGCGAGTCGCGTCGATCGCGAGACTGTCGATCATCGATTTGACCCCTGCAACCGGAGCCCCCGATGAGCCTTCAAGACCCCAACGTGCTGAACCCGCAGCGCCGCAAGCGCGTGGCCGTCGTCATCGCTAACCCGGCGGTGTCCACCACGACGAGTTGGCCGGTGGGCTTTTGGTGGAGCGAGCTGACCCACCCGTACCATGCCTTCGTCGAGGTCGGCTACGACGTGGAGGTGTTCAGCCCCGAGGGCGGCGCCTGCACCGCCGACGGCATGAGCGACCCCAACGACGCCAGCGGCTACAGCAAGACCGACCTGATCAGCCAGGGCTTCATCCACACACCCGATCTAAGGGCACTAGTCGACAACACGAAGAAGGTGTCCGGCCTGGACGTGGCCGCCTTCGACGCCATCGTCGTGGCTGGAGGCCAGGCACCGATGTTCACCTTCGAGGGCGCCACCGACCTGCACGCCAAGTTCGCCGCCTTCTTCGAGGCCGGCAAGGTGACCGCAGCGCTGTGCCACGGCAGCGCCATCCTGGCCTATGCCAAGAACAGCCAGGGTGAGTACATCGCCAAAGGCCGTACGGTGACCGGCTTCGCCAACGTCGAGGAGGACTTCGCCGACAGCGCGGTGTGGTCCTACGGCATGCTGCCGCGCGACAAGCATGTGATGCCCTGGCGCATCGAGGACCGCCTCAAGGCCATCGGCGCGAATTACGTGCAGGGGGGGCTGTGGCGCAGCTTCGCGGTGCGCGACGGCAACCTCGTCACCGGCCAGCAGAATTTCTCCGGCGCCGAGACCGCGCGGCTGGTGATCGAGGCGCTTGGGCGCTGACGCGGGGTGTGACGATGAAGATCAGCATCCTCGGTGCCGGCAACGTCGGCATGGCGCTGGCCCGTGCGCTGCTGCGCGCCGGCCAGCCGGTGACGATCGGTGTGCCAGACCCGGCGCGCTATGCCGACGCGGTGGCCGTGCTGGGGCCACAGGTCACGCTGACCGGCAGCGACGAGGCGGTGGAGCGCGGCGATCTGGTGATCCTGGCGGTGCCTTACCCCGCAGCCCTGGCCATCGCCCAGGCCCGTGCCGACTGGCAGGGCCGCGTGCTGGTTGATGCCACCAACCCGCTGGCACCGGGATTGGCGGGCCTGAGCCTGGGCACCACCACCAGCGGCGCCGAGCAGGTGGCCGAGCGCGCCCGCGGCGCGCGTGTGGTCAAGGCCTTCAACAGCACCGGCGCTGAGAACATGGCCGACAGCCACTACGCACAGGGCCAGCCGATGATGCCGGTGGCCGGCGACGACGCCGCCGCGCGCCAGCAGGTGCTGGCGCTGGCTACGCTGGTCGGCTTCGACGCGGTCGACATGGGACCGCTGAGCGCGGCGCGCTACCTGGAGCCATTGGCGATGGTCTGGATCCATTTGGCTTTCAAGCAGGGCCAGGGGCGACGCTTCGCATTCGCACGCCTGACACGCCCATGAACACGCCGACGACACGCATCGACCTGCCGCAGCATGTCCATGGCCGCAAGGCCACCTGGTTCGAACTGTTCTTCGATCTGGCGTTCGTTGTCGCCGTGGCTCAGCTGTCCGGCGCCTATGCGCACCACTTCGACTGGGCCGGCGCGGCCGGCAGCGCGCTGCTGCTGATGGCCATGTGGTGGTGCTGGCTGGGCCACACCTTCCATGCCACGCGTTTCGACCAGCAGCGACCCGATCAGCGTTCGCTGTGGCTGCTGCAGATCGTGGTGGTGACGGTCATCGCGTATGGCGTGTCCGATGCCTTCGGCGCGCGCGGTTCGGCTTTCGCGCTGGGGCTGGCGGCCTTCAAGCTGCTGCTGGCGGTGGCCTATCTGCGTGAGCGGCGCTGGCGCGGTGCGCACGGGCTGATCCGCGCCTACGCCGGGCTGTACCTGCTACAGGCCGCGCTGTGGGCCGCCTCGGCTGCGCTGCCGCACACGCCTCGAGTGGCGCTGTGGGGACTCGCACTGGCACTGGACATGGCCTCTCCGTGGTGGGTGGCGCGCTACACCACCACCGTGCGGCCGCATCCCGAGCACCTGCCCGAACGCTTCGGCCTGTTCACCATCATCCTGCTCGGCGAGGGGGTGGCGTCGGTGGTGCATGCGTTGCACGACGGCGCCGAACTGCAGGCCCATTCGGTGGCCGCGGCGCTGGGCGGCGTGGCGCTGACCTTCGCAACTTGGCTGGGCTACTTCGAGGTGACCCGTGCGCACGAAGAGCGCAAGCTCGACGACGATGCCGGTGGCCGCAACCTGCGGCTGTGGGCGTATGGCCACGTGCCAATCTACGTCGGCGTGTTCAGCCTGGCCGCGGGCACCGTGGCAATGGCAGGCATGGGAGCCTGGAAAGCCGCTCACGTCACGCTGTACGTCGCGGGCATCGCACTGATCCCTCTGGGGCTGGCGATTCTGCGCGCGGCATCAGCGAAGTCGGCTTGACGATGCGGAGCCGCGAAGCAGCCGCTCGTCAAGGGCGGCTCCAGCCCGACAGCACCTGGCCAAGGAGCGCCAGCTGGCCGGCCGCTACCGCTGCAATGGAGCCCATCGCCCCCCCGCTTCTGCCGGCGGCGGTTCCGGTTCTGCCGCAGGCGGCTCCGGCTCAGTTGCGGGCGCCAGCGCCTCGCGCGCCCACTGGATCGACTCCGCCGGCCTGGGCCGGTGGTCGATCTCGCGGCCGCAGCCGCGGTCGATCCATGTCAGCGCCATCTGCTCGTATACCGGTTGCCATCCCTCGCCGGCGCGCAGCTGCATGTCCGGGTTCGGGAAGTAGTGGCCGTTCTTCGTGCGCACCCACAGGCGCCGCGCCGGCTGGTAGCTGCTGTGCACCTCGGCGCGGGCCAGCACCTGATTGACGTAGGTGCGCTTGGCCCGCGTCTCGGGCCACAACCAGGGCGGCAACTGCTGCAGCACGTCGTGCAGTTGGTCGGCGAAGAAGCCCGACAGGTAGCGGTACGGCTCCAGGCGCCGCGTCACGCACTGTGACCACTGCGTCTTCAGCCCGCCTAGCATCAGCGTCAACAGCCAGTACTCGCCCTGGTGGCGTTCCAGCCGGACAAGCCGGCCGTCGGTCTGCACGTCCAGCGCTGGTGGTGCCAAGAGGTCGAAGAGCGCTGGAACACCACTGCCTGCAAAGGCGGCGTCGCGCATCGCACGACTGACCGCATGGTCCCAGGCGGTGTGGCCGAACTCGTCGCGGCGCGCGGGGTCGGCACCCTTGGCCAGCAGCGCCTCAACCAGCGGCGCGTTGCCGGCCATGGCGGCGAGCATCAGCGGCGTGGCGCCCACTGGCGTGGCATGGTCGGGGCCGTGCACGTCAGCAGCACGCACGATGTCCTTGAAGTTCTTCGCCTGGTAGGGCTGCAGGTGGCGCAGGTGCACGGCTGCCACCGTCTTGCGCACCAGCTGCTGCCGAGCCAGCCAGGGACCTTCGAGGCCGTAGCGCGGCGGCAGCAACGTGCCGGCGCCGACGAACTCGTGCTCCTCCATCAGGCCACGGGCCGGGGCGAACTTGGCCGAAGCCAGCGACTCGATCCAGGCGTGCTGGCCGTGCCACAGCGCGTAGTCGAAGACCGTCTGTCGTGGCTTGCTGCTTGGATTCTGCGGGTCGAAGGCCTTCGGAAACTGGTCTTCGATCAGCGCCAGGCTCCACGGCACCCACGGCACCGGCTTGTGCTGCAGGAAGGCATCGCGGATGGCCTGCGCCTGCTCGGCCTTGCCCTGCATTTCGAGCCGCCGCGCCTCCTGCGCCCATTCGTCCTGCGTCGACTTCGCCACCGCCTGCGCCTGGGCCTCGCCCAACTGCAGGCCCAGCAGCGCCAGCAAAGGGTGGCCGGTGTCCTGCTCGACGAGCGTGAGCGTCTCCACCGCCCGCGTCATCGCCACGTACAGCGCATTCACCTGGAACTTGTAGAGCTCCAGCGACTTGTCGGCCTTGTCGCGCGCGCGGCGGTACTCGAGCTCGTCGCCCTCCAGGTCGGCCTCGCTCACGCCCTCGCACACCTCGGTGTAGGCCTGGCGCTGGCTCGAGACCAGCCGGAACAGCAGCACGTGCGCGTACTCCAGGCCCTTGGCCTCGTGCACGCTGAAGACCAGCGGCGTGTGGAAGGCGGCTCGCGCGGCAGGCTTGTCCTCGTCGCGCAGCACGATGACGGCATGGCGGGCCGACTGCCGGGTGGCGGCGTCCAGCTGCGCCAAGGTCTTGTCCTTCGCGTCCAGCAGCCGCACCTCGCCGGCCACAGCCGAGGTGCTGCGCACGAGGAAATTGCTCTCGCGGTCCACCGAGCCGAAGCGTGCCTGCTTGATCTTGAGAAGCCGGTTGGAAAGCTCCGTGACCGCGCGGGTGTTGCGGAAATTGGCCCGCAGCAGCTTCAGCGGCTGACGCTGCGCCGCATCGCCCGCCAGCCCCTGCCAGAACAGGCTCTTCAGCGCCGCCCAGCTGAAGAAGTTGGGATGCACGATCTGGTGGCTGTCGCCGCACAGGATGAACTGGCCCGGCGCCTTCAGCAAAGCCAGCACCAGCGCCAGCTGCACCGGCGTGAGGTCCTGCACCTCGTCGATGACGACGAAGTCGTAGACCGGCGCCTGCTTCTCGGCCAACTGCATGCGCCACTCGTGCGCCACCAGGTTGCTGTCGTGCAGCCCCGCCTCGTCCAGCCAGGCGCGGTAGCGCTGGAACAGGCCATGCGCCAGCTCGCGTTGCGCCGTGTTCAGCAGGCTCTGCCGCGTGCCCAGCGCCAGGTAGTCGGCCAGCGAAAGCGGGCCGGCCGGCTGTGCACCGATGACGCCGCGGAACTCCTCGAAGAGTGCCTGCGCATCCAGCTCGCCCAGCAGCCGCAGGGTCTGGCGGTGGCGCTCGCACCAAGCGGCGAACATCGGCAGCGTCACCTCGCGGCCGGGCGGCACGCGCAGTGTCTCCAGCAGTTCGCGGTAGCTGAGGAAGTCGACCTCCTGCTTCGGATTCTCGAAACCCAGCGCTGCGTGCAGCGCGCGGGCGCTCTGCGCCAGGTAGGCCGACAGCGTGACGTACAGCACCCGGCCCTCGGCCTCGCGCAGCCGCGCCAATGTGACGGCGGTCTTGCCCGAACCGGCCGAGCCGATGACGACCAACGGCGTCGGGTGGCGGTAGGCCTCGTCCTGCGCCTCGTCGAAGACGATGGGCTTGTCCAGCAGCTCGAACTGCGTGCGGCCCGGGCCCAGCCAGCGCAGCGGCGTGGCCTCGGCGGCCAGCGCCGGGGCCTGGGCGTCGGCTGCCGGTTCGCGCTCGATGCGGTTTTCGTCCACCACGGCGCCGCGCAGGAAGCGCGAGCGGTCGTAGGCGTGGTTCTCGATCACCTCCAAGGCCAGGCCACACGGTCTCGGTGCCGCCGTCGGCTGCAGGCCTGTCGATGCGCGCGAACTGCAGCAGCAGCCGGTTCGCGTAGTCCAGCCTGGCACGGTAGTACGGCCCGGCGTTGAGCTTCTTCACGTCGGCCGAGCGGAAATCGCCAGCCTCGATGGCGGCCTTGACCTTGTCGAAGGCGGCCTTGACGCGGCGGAGGTTGAGGTCCTTGTACTGCAGAAGGCGCATGCGAAGTTCAGGCTTCCTGGCGTATCAAGCGGCACCGGCCTTCATGTCCACCACCTTGCGAGGGCCCTTGCCCGTCATGCGGCTGCCCGGGCGAGGCGCCGTCGGGCCTGATCCGGCGCGGCACCCTTGAGCACGCGACCCTCACGCACGACGTTGACCCACCAGGGATCGTCGTCCGGCATCGCCGCCAGGTCCTTGGCCGTCAGCGCCGTGAGCGAGATGCGGATCTGCTGGGCATCTTCCAGAGGCATGAGCGCCTCGCGGACCTGGTCGGCCACCGCCTGGGACCTGACGACGATCGCGATGTCCACGTCGCTGTCGGGCGCGTCCTCGCCACGCGCCACGCTGCCGTAGAGCCATGCGGCGCTCACGGCGCCATGGCGATCGAGCACGTGCCGAATCGAACTCATGAGCGCATCCCATCGAACTTGCTCGTCGTGGAACAGTGCGGCCAGCGACGATGCGAGCGGATGGGCCGCGTTCAGTTCGTAGAGCTGCGTCCGCCCTGAGCCAAGGGCCTTGACCAGCCGCTGACGGGCCAGCACGTCCAGGACGCCCCGCGTGCCCTGCGGTGTGAGCCCTGCCGCCGCAGCCAGCTGCGGCGCCGATTGCGGGCCCCTGTGCGAGGCCAGGGCGCGCAAGACACGCACGTGGCCCACACTGCCGAGCAGCGCCGTCAGCGGATGCCGGAGGTGGCTTTGGGTTTGGGAGGGAGCGGGCACGGGGAGAAAATACGATTTTCCTTTGAGAAAGTCAATTTTCCATCGGCCAGCAGCCCGGTCTTCGGTCGAACCACATCTTGAGCTGCCCTTGCATGCTCAGTCGCGACCTTGATGTTGAAGTGGCAGGCTTGGCGGCGTCGCTTGCGGTGTTGCGCCAGCCACCGTGGGTTCAGTCCGACAACAGGTCCGGTCGATGCGACTTCAGCCAGGCCAGCACGTGCCCCTGCAACGCCTGCGCGCTGGCCAGGCATTCGGCTGCCACGGCATCGGGGATGAGATCGCCCGAGTAGTCGGACAGGTTGCGCTGCTTGCGCAGCGCGTCGAGCACGATGACCTGGGCCGGGGCGACGCCCACGCTGATGGTCAGGGTCTGGATGGCGGTCTGGTGGTGTTCGGGCTTGCTGGTCAGCGTGCGGTAGCCGTTGGCCTGCAGCGCCACCATAGCCAACTGCATGATGGCCTTGTAGGCCGCGTCGAAGCGGTTCTCCGCGCTCAAGCCGGCCAGTTGCGCATCGGCCAGGTTGCGCTGCGCGGCGGCCAGCAGCTTGCCGACCGTGGCCGCATCCGGCTGGATCACGTCAAGGCTGATGCCCAGCAAGTTCTTCAAGGTCATGGGCATTTCCGATCAGGAAGATCTTGGGGCGCGACAGCACGTCCCGCAGGAACGGCTCCGAGCGAGCCTTCGCTGCGAACTCGTCGAGCGCGAAGACCTTCGGATTGATCTCACGGCCCAGCGTGGTCTGGGCCGGATACAGGGCCTCGACCACGTCACGGAAGCCGGCATCGCCGACCAGGAGCACGTCGATGTCGCTGCCTGCCGCCTCCTCTCCGCGGGCGACCGAGCCGAAGACGAAGGCCAGCTTCACGCGCCCGGCCAGCGGCGCCAGCGCGGCCGCGAGCATGTCGCCCAGGCCCGAGGTCTTGCGCAGGATGCTGGCCAGCTCGGCGAAGATCGGGCCGCTGGTGTTGGCGCTGTAGACCTGCTGGTTGCCGCGCTTCTCGCGCCGCAGCAGCCCCGCCTCGGCCAGCTTGGTGAGTTCACGTGTGATCGTGCCGGCCGGCAAGCCCGTGCGGCGGGCAACCTCCCGGCCGTGCAGCGCTTCTTCCGGGCGCAGCAACAGCAGCCCGAGCACGCGGCGGCGGTACTCCGGGAACAGCAGGGAGGCGACAGGTTGATGCATGGAAGGCGTCAATTGTCGCTTTATTTGCATCGATCTGGCAAGGGGCGAACGCGGACTGCGGGGATCAAGCCGCCTGATCCTTCAGGTGCAGCAGGCGGCGCAGCAGATCGTGCATGTATGTGTAGGGCTGCGTGCCATCCTCAGCCGTGTGTCCGGCATCCATCAGCGCGTTGGCTCGCGCCGTTGCGACATCGAGGCGCTCGCGCGTCACAGCCCAGTGGCAGCCCTGGCCCTTGGTGTAGCCAGCCGCATGCACCCGAAGCCGGATCTCGCCCAGGTACAGGGGCTCGGTCTTCGCCCCCTCGCACACGATGAGCAAGCGCTCTGCGGGCTGCCGCTGCGCCTTGCGCCGCCGCAGTTCCCGCGCCGCTTGCCGGTGTTTGGGCTGACCGTCCTTACCCATCAGGCGTTCGGGTCCGTCAGACCGTCACAGGCGAACCCGGAGCCGAGGGCGCCGACGGCACGACCACCGACGGCGCCGTTTCCGGCAAGGCGGAGAACATCGGAACCGCCCCATAGCGCCCCATCAGGTAACCGCGTTCCCAGGCCTCGTGCTTGCGCGGGCTGAAGTCCGAGAGCGGGAAGATCCGCGTCGCCTGTGTTCCGTCCTTCTCCGCAAACCACACCTGGTCACGCCGGAACAACGTGTGGTCGAGCAACGAGGTGTCGTGCGTGCTGAAGACCAGCTGCGCACCGCGCGGGTTCAGCAACGGGTCGTGGAACATGCCGACCAGGCGCCGGACGAGCAGGGTGTGCAGGCTGCGATCCAGTTCATCCACCACCAGCACGCGGCCATGCTTGAGCACATCCAGCACCGGGGCGGCCAGGCTGAACAGGCGCTGCGTTCCGTCAGACTCGTCCTGAAGCTCGAACTTCGCGCTGCCCTGTTCCGTTCGGTGCTCGAAGATCGGGAACATCACCTCCCCTTCTTCCTGATGCGCCTGTGCCACGCCGCCCGGTTGGAACAAGAACTGCGCTCGGAACCCCTTGCGCGAAACCGCAGACACCTCGGTGATGGAAAGGTCTGCCGTACCCAGGAAGTCCCTGACGGCAGCCCGTCCCTCTGGCGACCCCAACAACGCGGTTGTGTGGGAGATGTCGATCCCAGCGCCTGCCGGCAGGTAAACCACGCTTTGCACCAACCACCGCGCAACCGGGCCGAGCAACTCGCTATTGAGCTGTGCCGCCGTGGAGAGGAACAGCGCGTTGGGCCGCGTGCTCTCCTGCCAGAGCTTGCGCGGGCCTGTCAGGTAGGCGCTGAACTCGTAGACGTATCGCTCACCACTGTCGTCGAGGCGGCGGCTGAACCACTGTGTCGGCTTCGCCGTGCGCCAGACCATCAGCTGCTCGCTGACGATGCGATCGGCCGTCATCGCGAAGCTGTACTGATGGCGGATGCCGTCGACCAGGAAACTGGCCTCGAACTCGGTAGGCTGGCTGGCCGTAGCCGGGTCGAGTCGGAAAGGCTGGACGTTGTAGGTCTGCCCCGGCTGCACGACCGTGGCCGACTCGGCCACCATGGCCCGAAGGTAGTTCAGCGCAAAGAGCAACGTGCTCTTGCCGCTGGCGTTGGGTCCGTACAGCACCGCCGAGCGCACAGCCTGGGGCAGCGCCTTCAGGCCGGTCGGCGCCAGGTGCGTCTCGGCCAGTTCCTTGTCGGCCGGCGCCGCCACCAGGCTCAGGGACTGCTCGTCCTTGATCGACCGGAAGTTGCGGATGCGGAACTCGAGCAGCATGATCGGCTCCGGTTGAATATTTCAGATATTCTTGCACACGACCTTCGTGGGAAGCGATAATTTTTGTGCATCCTCCCAGGATTTGCTGTTCGCCGGCGTTTCAGTACAGTGCCGCCGGCCCCTTCGCCGTTCGCCACGCCTCGACGTCGATCTTCTGATCCACGCGCCACGCCAGCCGCCGCCACGCCGCCCAGCGCACCGCAGGCACGACCGACAGCACCACCGCCGCCGCAGGCACGAACAGCACCATCCCCGCGTCCCCCAGCCAGGCCGTCATGCCCACCAACCCCGCGAACAGCCACTGCACGTCGGCCCGCCGCAGCAAACCGGGCGGCTCGCTGCGCGCGTAGTTGGCGCCGTCGATCGTCGGCCAGTTGGCCAGGGCCAGCACGCGCGGGCGGCGATGCGTGGTGGTGATCAGGCTCACCTCGTGCCCGCGGCGCGCCGGCATCTCGCGGGTGTGGACGGTGAACTTGCGCTCGGTGCCGTCGGGTGCGCGCAGCCACAGCTCGTAGAGGTCGGTCGGCGCGATGGGGTGGAGCCCACGACCGGCACGCCGCCACGTCGTTGCGGTTGATGCTGACCATCGGCTGAAGCTTCAAGGAGAGCCTGATGCTGCGGCCCCACCGGGACGTGCTGACCGCGCAGCAGGCCGGCCGCCCCGCCGACGGCCCGGCGCGCTACCTGGACACGCCGGCGGCGGCGCGGTAGACGCGGCGCTGGACGCACAGGCGCGCCAGGCCATCGCCAAACACCTGGGCCACGGCCGCCCAGCGTTCGTCAACGCGTACCTGGGCCGACCCTACCCCGGCGCCAAGCCGTCTTCACCCGCAGCCCACCCGAACCCCGACACCCGCAACCCCGAACCCCAAGGAGATGAATGATGTTCGTGACTGACGAAACCCAGGAACGCAGCCCAGCATCAAGAGCGCCCTGGGCTTCGCCCATGGCTGTTCGCCCTTCGGGCGGCCCGGCGGGCTCAGGCTGAGCCAGCCCGCGTGAAATCGCCGGCTGGCCCTCGGCAGGCACGCAGCGCCTTCCGGCGCCGCGTGTCCGGCCTCGGCCCCGGCATCGACGTTCCCACGCGCGAAGAGATCCTGCCTGGCATGCGCAGCGCCAAGGGCCTGTTCCACATCTGCGACGAACACGCCGAAGGCGCTGCGTGCCGACGGCCGCCTTCATGTGCAACTCGCCCACGTGGCGGCTGGACATGCTGGGCGACATCCTGCTGGACATCCAGCGCGCCCAGCAGCACGCGGCCGTGGAGCTCTTCCGCGAGCTGTCGCGGAAGAAGCCGGAGGTGGGGCTCGAACGGCAGCTCCACGGTTTCAGGCATGCCTGCGAGACGCTGGGCTTGGTGCTGCCCGGGAGTGTGGAGGCGTTGATCGTGCTGGACCGGCAGTTCACCTTGGGATGATGCACCGAGCCCTGCGTCCATCGGCAGGATGCTGGCCCACGATGGCACGCCTGACGGCAATTGAGCTGCTGCGGTCGCGCCAAACACCCCGCCTAGATCACGCGCAGCCCAAGTCCTCGGAGGTAGTCAAACGTCTGGGCGTAGTAACCAGGCACTCGGGTTGCATCCTTTTCATCCCCCGCCGGCACAAAGATCACCATGCCCTGCCGCGCCCGAGTCAGCAGCACCCGATAAGCGTTCTTCAGATTGCGCTGATTCTCAGCGCTGTGGATGTTCTTCCACCGGCTCCCAGCAAAGTCGTAGTGGCGCCACCCAGCGGAAGTCATACGCAAGTCGGCATCCCACGCCGCACAGGCCCAGTCCAGTTCTAATCCCTGAACCTGGAACTCGGTGGCGCACTCTTCCAGATAGAAGCTGGAGCGCACATCGTCGCAGTCGGCAAGGAAGTAGTGGATGGGATCGGCAGCCAGCCGCACATCCACGGCGTAAGGCCTCAGGCGCATGGCTTTGGATGAGCCAAGCAGGCCGTAGCGTTCGTTGGCTCGCGCCTGGCGCTTCACCCACTGCTTCGCGGCACTTAGGTCGCGGGTGATCACGATGGGGTATCGGTCGCTGAAATGGCTCAGCGCCTTCCGCGCGGCATCGCCGTCCTCATCCAGCAGCGCCTTCACAAAGGCGGACACGCTGTCGGCGCGAAACGAGCGCATCGATACCGACAGGTGCAGGTCTCGATAGAGCTCGGTTCGGGTGCCTGCACGGGCGCGCTTGAGTGGTTCGCCTGCACCGTACTCGGCCTCTAACAGCTGGTCAGACAGGCACAGGCGCCAGTGCGGGAAGCGCTCGCGGCACGCGTCGATCCAAGCGCCGATGCCGGCTTCGCCGGTGTGGATCTCTTGTCCGCCGCCCACCAGGCACACGATCACGGCCCAGCCGGTGTGCCGATCCATGGTTTCGATCAGGAACTCAGGCTCCGATCGATTGAAAGCGGGCTGGTTCTTCTTCTGGCGCATGAACTGCGTGGTCTTCTGCAGATTCCAGGCGCGCTGGGCCTCGTCAAAGATCACGATGCGGTCCACCGGTGCTTGCGCCGCACGCAGTGCTTCATCTCGAAAGTGGTGGACGTTCTGGATGAATGCCTTGATGGGTTTGGACGCGCTGGCCTTGGTGATCGATTCGCCCGCCTGTCTGCGCCGGCGCACGTCGTCGCGCGTCAGGGCTTCGCATAACACTGAAACCAGAGGCCCGTTGCCGGACAAGAACACTGCGTGCGCGTCGCCGATGTCGCGCCGCGCGGTGGCCAGGTTGAGACCGACCAAGGTTTTGCCGGCACCGGGTACGCCAGTCACAAAGCAGATCAGCTTCTCGCCCCGTCGCTGGGATTGCAGAATCAGCGATTCGAGCCTGTGCGCGGTGTCGGTCAGGTTGGTGGCATCGGCCTCGGTTCGCACGATGTCGGTGACCTCGTGCTGTGCGTACAGGTGCTGGGCCGCTTCGATGATGGTGGGGGTGGGGCGATAGCGCCCCGCCTGCCAAGCCTTCGGGTCTATCGGGCTGACAAATCGCTGGCTGAGTTCGTTCAACAGCTCGGGCACCTGCTGTGGTGCGAGCGCGATCGGGTCCCTAACCCCGTCGCTGGCGTAGCTTGGCGCTACTGGCTCGCGGGCCGCCAACCCAGTGGGAACCAAAACCGGAATGATCGGCAGCCCGTGGCTGGTCTCATGAAAGTTCTTGGTGTCGAGCGCGTATTGCCACACCTGGTTCAGCGCGCTTTGGCCCACGGTGGAGTGGCCCACCTTGAACTCGAGAATCACCACGCATCCGGCGATCACCAGCACCGCGTCGGCCCGCAAGCCCATGCGCGGGATGTTGAACTCCAGCAGCAGCGTCCCGTTGCGTCCCTTCAGCCAGCGCCGCAGCAGTTCAATTTCCGCCAGCCACGCGTCGCGCTGCGCCAACTCAACCGCGTGATTGCTTTGCTGGGTGAGTTGGCCAACGATCTCATCGTCGGACTGTGCACTGAAGTCATCAAACGATGCGGCGTACCAAGCCCGTTGGATTAGCCGGAGCGGGTTCGCTGGTGCCATGTCACGCGCCAGGTTATCAGAGCAGCAACGAGGCCCACGAACTGCCGCGTTCCAGTGGTCAGCTCGTGTGTCAGATGGTCGCGCCAGCGGACGTACAACGCCCTCATCCTGCTTGACCGCAACCAGTCTTGAACTGTCGCTGGCGCTGAAGACCCGCTCAGTCGACATCAACGCATCGGCTGGCGACCACGAAGTCCGCGAGTGACCCGGCAGCCCATCAGCTTCGCGCTCCGTACGCAGCATCCTGCACGGCTGCCAGCACTTCCGCCCACTTCCCCAGTGCCTGCCGCCTCTCCTCGAAGTACGTGTGCCGGTCGTAGATCCCCTCCACCCCCGACAGCTTGTGGTTCAGGCACATCTCCGAGATGTCGCGCGGCACGCCCAATGCACGCAGGTGCGACTTCACGGTGCTGCGCAATTCGTGCGGCGTGAAGCGGCGCACCGCGGGCTTGGCGGTGCGCAGCCAGTGGGCTATGGCCTCACGCAGCGTGTCCTTGTTCAGGTGGGTGTCGCCGCCGTGCCGGGCCGCGCGGCTGCGTGATGGCGACGGCAGCACGTAGCCCGAGCTGCCGGAAAGCGTCTGCAGTGCGCGGAGTGACTCGACCACGACGGGCGCCAGCGGGATGTCCATCGCCGCGCCGGTCTTGCTCTTCGGGATGTGCCACTGCGCACCGTCCAGGTCCATGTCAGCCCACTTCGCATGGTAGAGCTCGGCGATGCGCACAGCCGTGGCCAGCAGGATGCGGATGGCCAGGGCGTTGCGGCGGCGCATGGGCGCGGCCAGCAGCAGCTTCAGCTCCTCGCGCGTCAGCATCAGGCGCTGGCGGCGCGGCGGCCGTTCGCCCAGCAGCGCCGAGAGCATGATGCCGTGGCAGGGGTTGGCGTTGATCAGCCGCTTGCCACAGGCGTGCGTGAACAAGCACTTGGTGGTGATGAGCAGCATGTTCGATTCGCCCCAGGTGAGGCCGGCGCCTTCGATCAGCGCCACCACGTCGCTGGCCTCGATCTCGCGCACGGTCAGCGCGCCCAGCTTCTTCTCCACGCGCTTGAGGTGCCGCCCGTAGCTCACCTGCATGCTGTGCGCCAGGCTCACCAGCTTCTTGGCGCGGTAGTCCTTGGCCAGGTCACGCACCGTCCAGTCGCGCGCGGCGGTGGCCTTGGCCTTCTGCTTCTCGGCCGCCGGGTTGCGGCCCTGCTGCACCTCGGCGCGCTTGAGGGTGGAGATGCCGCGCGCCTTCACCCAGTGACGGATCTGAAGGTCCGTCAGCTTGCCCCGTTCACCCGCCATCGTCGCCTCCTGGCCGCCGCGGCGCAGCTACCACCATGGCTACCATCCCAGCTACCAAATTCTGTTGGGCCGTGGTGGGTTCTCAAGAGCCCCGAAAAGCAGTTGGCACCCGAAAACGCCTGGGAAATCAGGCGCTTGCGGGTGCCAACCGGTCCGGGATGAGACCCCGTGAAACCTCACATCAAGACGATGTCGTACTGCTCCGGATTCATCCCCGGCTCCGCGCTCAGCGAGATGGGTTTGCCGATAAAGTCCGACAGGCCGGCCAGGTGCTGGCTTTCTTCGTCGAGCAGCATTTCCACCACGGTGGCGCTGGCGACGACGCGGAATTCCTTGGGGTTGAACTGGCGGGCTTCGCGCAGGATCTCGCGCAGGATGTCGTAGCACACGCTGCGGGCGGTTTTCACCTGGCCGCGTGCCTGGCAGGTTGGGCAGGGTTCGCACAGCATGTGGGCCAGGCTCTCGCGGGTGCGCTTGCGGGTCATTTCCACCAGGCCGAGCTGGGTGAAGCCGGAGACGGTGACCTTGGTGCGGTCTTTTGCGAGCTGCTTGCGGAACTCGGCCAGCACGGCCTGCTGGTGCTCCTCGCGGGTCATGTCGATGAAGTC
>JAKLLB010000072.1 GCA_023150345.1 Aquabacterium sp. | reverse complement strand
CGCGCGGCTGGCACTGGCGGGTTTCGCCCCTGGTTCACCACTGGCCGACGAACTGAGCCGCAGCCTGCCCGAAGGCACCACCGTGGTGGCCGATGCCGCGCGCGCCGATGCGGTGCTGCAGGCGCTGCTCGATCGCCGAGAGCGCAGCGTGGTGGCCGCGACCGCCGCCGGGCAAGTGCGCGCGGTGCAATTGCGCGTGCGCCTGCAATACCGACTGCTGAGCCCGGGCGGGCGCGAGCTCATCGGCGACACCACGCTGCTGCAGTCGCGCGACATGACCTACAGCGAGACCGTGGCGCTGGCCAAGCAGCAGGAGGAAGGCGAGCTGTACGCGGCCATGCAGTCCGACATCGTGCTGCAGCTCGTGCGCCGGCTGGCCCAGCAGCCGGGAACCGGCGGCAGCGGAAGGTAGGCCGATGCAATTGCGTGCGGACCAGCTCGGTGCCCATCTGCAGCGCGGGTTGAAGCCCGTGTACACGCTGCACGGCGACGAGCCCTTGCTTGCGCAGGAGGCTGCAGACGCCCTGCGCGCGGCGGCCCGGGCGGCCGGCTACACCGAGCGCAAGGTGTTCGTCGTCAGCGGGGCGCACTTCGACTGGTCGGCCCTGCTGGGTGCGGCGCAGGCGATGAGCCTGTTTGCCGAGCGCCAGCTGATCGAGATCCGCATTCCCGGTGGCAAGCCCGGCAAGGAGGGCTCCGAGTTCCTGCAACGCTATTGCGACGCGTTGTCGCAGGATGTCCTCACCCTGGTGCACCTGCCACGGCTGGACCGCCAGCAGCAGCAAAGCGCATGGTTTGGCGCTCTGGACTCGGCCGGAGTCACGCTGCGGCTCGATCCGATCGATCGTCGGGCACTGCCGCAGTGGATCGCCCAGCGCCTGCAGGCCCAGGGCCAGCACGTCGCGCCTGGCGAAATGGGCCAGCACACGCTGGCCTTCTTTGCCGACCGCGTGGAGGGCAACCTGCTGGCCGCCCACCAGGAGTTGCAGAAGCTGGCGCTGCTGTATCCCGCCGGTGAGCTCAGCTTCGAGCAGGTGGAGGCCGCGGTGCTCAACGTCGCCCGCTACGACGTGTTCAAGCTGGGCGAGGCCGTGCTGGCTGGACAGGTGGCGCGCCTGCTGCGCATGCTCGATGGCTTGCGCGCCGAAGGCGAGGCGTCGGTGCTGGTGCATTGGACGCTCGCATCCGACATCCTGGCGCTGCACCAGGCTGCGCAGGCCATGGCCGACGGCAAGCCGCTGCCCGTGGCGCTGCGCGAGGCACGTGTGTGGGGGCCGCGCGAGCGGCTGTTCGAGCGGGCGCTGCCGCTGCTGGCCACCGATCGGATTGCGCACCTGGTGGAGTCGGCCAGCATCTGCGACGGCATCGTCAAGGGCCTGCGGCATCCGGGTTGGCCGCACGACCCCTGGGACGCCCTGCGCCGCTTGGCGCTGCTGCTGGCCGAGGCCGTGGTCAGCCCCGCGCCGGCCCGCGGGCGGGCGCCGCTGATCCGCCGGCTGGCGCTCGAGGCCTGAGCGCCCGCTGCGACCGTCTGCGCAGCCCAGGCCGCCCGGCGATGGCGACTCAATAGCCTCGGGCGCGGTCGACCAGGTGCGACGGCGCACGGCCGTCCTGAACCGCGGCCACGTTGGCCGCCACCACCGCGGCGGCGCTGCGCGGGTCGGTCTGCGCGGCGGCATGCGGCAGCACGGTCACGCCGGGGTGGCGCCAGTAGGGGTGATCCGGCGGCAGTGGCTCGGTGTGGAACACATCGAGCACGGCATGTCCGATGGCGCCGGCATCGAGCGCACGCAGCAGGGCGTCATCGACCACATGGGCCCCGCGGGCGAGGTTCACGACCGCGGCACCACGCGGCAACCAGCCCAGCCTGCGCGCGTCGAGCAGGCCGCGCGTCTCGGCGGTGAGCGGCAGCAGGTTGATGAGCACATCGGCGTCGGCGCACGCCCGTGGCAGCGCAGCGTCGCCGTGGAACAGCAACACACCGTCTTCGGCCGAAGCCGGCTGGCGGCTCCAGCCGCGCACGCGATAGCCCTGGCGCACCAGCGCGCGGGCGGCAGTGCGGCCCATCTGCCCCAGGCCCAGCACCAGCACCGTCCATTCATCGGCCCGCCGCTGCGGCAACAGGTGCCAGCATGCCGCGCGCTGCTGGTGTGCATAGCGAAAGGTGCCGCGCTGCAAAGACAGCGCGGCCCACAGGGCGGTCTCGGCCATCGCCGCGTTCATGGCCGGGTCGACCATGCGCGCGATCGGAACCTGCAGTGGCAGCGTCGGATCGGCGAGCAGTCGGTCGACACCGGCCCAGAGCGACTGGATCAAGCGCAGCCGTGGCAAGCCATGCAGTGCGCCCGCAGGTGGATTGGCAACGATGGCGATGTCGATCGGCGTACCCGTGGGCAGTTCCAGGTGCAGGCGATGCCCGGGCATGGCCGCGCGCAGCGCGCCGGCCCAGGTGTCGCGCTCGGCCGTGCTCCAGGTGCCGCACAGCAGCAGCTCGAGCGCAGGGCTGGGGGAGTTCGGGTCGCCCGCCATGCTCAACCGCCGCGTTCGGCGCGCAGGCACTCGAGCACGCCGCGCAAGGCGCACGCAACCGTGGCGAGCCGCACGCCCGCGCGATCGCCGGCCAGGTGCTCCCGGCGGGTCTGCACGCCCAGCGGGCCGGCCCAGGCCAGCCACACGGTGCCCACGGGCTTGTCGGTCGAACCGCCGCCGGGGCCGGCGATGCCGGTGACGGCCACCGCCAGGTCCACGCCCAGCCTCGCGCGCGCGCCTTCGGCCATGGCACGCGCCACCGGTTCGCTCACCGCGCCATGGCGCTCGATCAACGCAGCCGGCACCCCCAGCAGACGGGTCTTGGCCGCGTTGCCATAGCTCACGATGCCGCCTTCGAACCAGTGGCTCGATCCGGCCAGGTCGGTGCAGGCGCCGGCGATCAGACCGCCGGTGCAGCTCTCGGCCGTGGCCAGCATCCAGCCGCGCGCGCGCATGTCTGCAGCGACGCGAGCCACCAGGTTCGCCACCTCGGCAGCGGTGTCCGCCGGGCGGCTGGCGGGCGCGGTCGTCACGTCCAGGCTTTCCAGGCGGCGATGACCAGCAGCGTGCAACCGGCGGCCACCAGATCGTCGAGCACGATGCCCAGGCCCTCGCGCCAGCCGGGGGCGGTGCCGGGCCGGGGCTTGAACAGCCGATCGGCCCAGCCCACCGGCCCGGGCTTGACGGCATCGAAGAACCGGAACAGCGCGAAGGCGACGGCCTGCATCCACAGCCCGGCGGGGGTGAGCAGCCACAGCACGATCCAGAAGGCGATGACCTCGTCCCACACGATGGCACCGGGGTCGGGCTGATCCAGGTGCCGCGCCGTGACGGTGCAGGCCCACCAGCCCACGAGCAGCCCGGCGGTGATCACGACGGCCCAGCCGCTGTCACTCAACCACGGTGCGAGTGCGGCGTGGGTCACCCAGGCCCACAGCGTGCCCACGGTGCCCGGTGCCCAGGGCGACAGGCCGCTGCCCAGCCCGAGCGCCATGGCGTGCGCAGGGTGGCGGAGCATGAAGCGCACGGAGGGTCGGAAATGGGCCATGGGCTGCGCCCGCGCCTAACTGGCGAAATGATCGAATCCGCGCCACTGCAGCGGCAGCGCCTGCCCCCGCGCATCGACCACGCGCAGCCCCGGCTCGGACTCGATCCGGCCGATCGGGGTGACCGCCACGCCGGCCGACTGCGCCGCCGCGCGCACGCGGGCCTCGGCCGAGGCAGGTGCGGTGAACAGCAACTCGTAATCGTCGCCGCCGGCCAGCAGGCATTCGAGTTGCAGGTCGCGTGGCTGCGCGGCCAGCACCGGGCTGCGCGGCACGGCATCGGCCTGCACCCGGGCTCCGACACCCGAACGGCCCAGGATGTGGCCCAAGTCGCCGCAGAGGCCGTCGCTGAGGTCGATGGCGCTGGTGGCCACGCCGACCAACGCACGACCCAGGGCCACCCGCGGTTGCGGGCATTCCATGGCCGTGCGCACCGACTCGAAGGCCTCGGCCGGCAGGGCGAGCCGACCGCGAAACACCTCGAGTGCCAGCCGGGCATCGCCGATGCCGCCGCTCGTCGGATGGCTGACCCACAGGACATCGCCTGCGCGGGCGCCATCGCGCCGCAGCGCGCAGCCGGCCGGCACTTCGCCGATCGCGGTGATGCACAGGTTCAGTGGCCCGGCGGTGGTGTCGCCGCCCACCAGCTCGATGCCGTGGGCATCGGCCAGCCCATGCAGACCCTCGGCCAGCCCGGCCAGGAACACCTCGTCGACCCGTGGCAAGGCCAGCGCCAGCGTGTAGGCCACCGGCCGCGCACCGCAGGCGGCGAGGTCGCTGAGGTTGACGGCCAGCGCCTTGTGCCCCAGTCGGCGCGGTGACACGGTCGGCAGGAAGTGCCGGCCCTCGACCAGCATGTCGCTGGTGACGGCCCAGTGGCAGCCTGGCGTGGGCGCCAGCAGCGCGCAGTCGTCGCCCACCCCCAGCACGGCGTTGCGTGCGGGCCGCGTGAAGTACCGGCCGATCAGGTCGAACTCGCCCAGTGCCATGCCGCGTTGTTCAGCCGATGTCGGCGCCGTGCTGGCGCAGCAGGTTGGTCAACTCGACGGCCGAGCGCACGGCCATCTTGTCGAACATGCGGGCGCGGTGGACCTCGACGGTGCGCACGCTGATGCCCAGTTCGTCGGCGATGAGCTTGTTGGGCAGCCCTGCCACCACCCGCTGCAGCACCTCGCGCTCGCGCTCGGTGAGCTCGGCCAGCAGGTGCCGCACCTGCGCCTGGCGGCGTCGGTCGCGTATGGCCTGGGCGCTGCGCTCGAGCGCGCGCTCGATGCGGTCGACCAGCGAGTTGTCGGAAAACGGCTTCTCGACGAAGTCGAAGGCGCCGCGCTTGACCGCCGACACGGCGGTGGGCACATCGCCATGGCCGGTGAGGAAGATCACGGGCAGCCGCTCGGCGAGGCCGCGTTCGACCAGGCGATCGAACAGCACCAGCCCGCTGGTGCCGGGCATGCGCACATCGAGCAGCAGGCACGCCGGCGCGGTGGGCCAGCCGCCGGCCAGATCCTGGGTGGCCAGCCAGGCCTCGAAGGCATCGGCGCTGGCATGGCCCTCGGAGAGCAGGCGACGCGAGCGCAGCAACCATGCCAGTGCATCGCGCACCACCGGCTCGTCGTCCACCAGGTACACCACCGGCAGGCCCAGCGGGGCATCGGGGGGGGTCAGTGCCGCGGCGTTCATGAGGATGAGATGGTAGCCGTCGCCGTCGACGTTGATGCGGCCAGGGGCAGCGTGAACCGAAAAACCGTGCCGCCGCCACTGCCGTCGGCTTGCCGCGGCAGGCTTTCGAAGTCGATGGCGCCGCCGTGCTGCTCGATCACCGTGCGACACAGCGACAGGCCCAATCCCATGCCTTCCTCGCGGGTGGTGAAGAAGGGTGTGAACAGGCGTTGTCCCACCTGCGGCGGGATACCGGGGCCGGCGTCGGCCACGGTGTAAGCGGCCCACCGCCCCTGTACCGGCTGCACGCCCAGGCGCAGCACGCGTCGGTCCAGCGGCGTGTCGTGCTCCATTGCCTGCAGGCCGTTGCGTGCCAGGTTGAGCAGCACCTGTTCGACCATCGTGCGGTCCACCCGCACCCGTGGTGGTGGCTGGGCCACGTCCAGCTCGATGCGCGCGCCGCTCTTGCGCGCTTGCAGGCGCACCAGCGGCAGAACCGATTCGATGATCACGTCGGCCGATACGGTCTCGTGCGCCTGGTGGCGCCGGCGCACGAAGTCGTGCACGCTCTTGATCACCCTTCCTGCGCGCTCGGCCTGTTCGGCGATGCGCGTGAGCGCCTGCTGCACCAACCCCGGCGTCTGCGGGTCGGGATCGGCCAGCAGGTTCAGCGACCCGGTGGCATAGCTGGCGATGGCCGCCAGGGGCTGGTTCAGCTCGTGGCTCAGCAGCGAGGCCATCTCGCCCACGCTGGCCAGCCGCGCCGTTGCCTGCAGCCGTTCCTGCTGCTGGCGCGACAGCTCTTCAACCTTGCGCTGCGCCGAAAGGTCGACCACCGCGCCCATCCAGCCGGTATGTCGTCCCTCGCGGTCCACGAGCGGGGCCTCGTACACCATGACCGGGAAGCGCTCGCCGTTCTTGCGCATGAACACGGTCTCGTAGCCTTCGCGCGGTGGCGCGCCGGCGCCGGGTGCGAGCCGCTGTGTCTGGCGCTGCAGGTAGCTCTCGACCTGGTCCGGCGGCCAGTACGGCGGCACCTCGGCGGCCAGCAACTCCGTGGCGCCGGCGCCCACCATGGCGCAGAAGGCTGGGTTGACGTAGACCGTGCGCCCGTCCAGGCCGCGTGCGCGCAGCCCGGTGATCAGCGAGTCCTCCATCGCACGGCGGAACGCCAGTGCCTCTGCCAGCGCGTCCTCGGCGCGTGCACGGCGGCGGCCGTCGCGGACCAACAGCAGCACGACGGCGAAGAGCGCCAGGCTCAGGCCCAGCACCAGGGCGATCGCCAGGTTGGGGATCAGGTGGGGCCGGCGCTCGACCGCGTCGACACGCAACTGCAGGCTCACCCCGGGCAGGTCGACCACGCGCTCGGCCACATAGACCCCGGCACCCCGCATCGCACCGGCGCGCGCCAGCCGGGTGCCATCGGCCTCCACGAACGACAACTCGTGGCGCCGCAGCATGTCAGCCGGCTGCAGCGCATCGAGCAGGTTGGACAGCACGAGCGTGGCGACGCCGTAGCCCATGAGCGCGCCAGCTTCCTGAAGTGGCACGCACACGTCGACGATCTCCAGCCCCAGGCCCTCGGATTGCGGCACGAACTGGCTGCGCGAGAACGCCGGCGCCATGGTGCGCCGCGCCACGGAGCAGGCGGCCTCGGTCTCCGGGTCGGAGTCGCGGCGCGGCCAACGCTCGAACACCGGCATGCGCCAGGGCGAGTCCGCGGC
This sequence comes from Aquabacterium sp., assembly GCA_023150345.1. Classification (GTDB taxonomy): domain Bacteria; phylum Pseudomonadota; class Gammaproteobacteria; order Burkholderiales; family Burkholderiaceae_C; genus Pseudaquabacterium. Next base: position 15,480 of record JAKLLB010000072.1, on the reverse strand, counting down.
ATCCCGGATGTCCAGCAGCGGCCCGCGGCGCTCCACGCGTGCCAGTTCGCGGTGCGTGCGCAGTGCGGCCTGCGCTTCGAGCTGCCAGGACCCGCCCGTCACCCGGCCCGGCTGCAGGGCCTGCAGCGTCTGCAAGATGGCCTGGGTGCGTTGCCGGATGTCGGCGACGGCCAGCGTGGCGGCCTCGTCGGCGCGGTCTTGTGCCCGGCCGGCTTCGTAGCTGACCGTCAAGGCCACCAGCAGCGATTGCGCCACCACCAGCAGCGCCACCAGCGCCGCCCAGAGCAAGGCGCGCGGGCGCTGCCGGGGAAACCGGCCCGAGGACAGCTCGAGGTGGCGGGGCGGGGCGGGCCGCATGGTGGCTGCAGTATTTCGCGCCCGCGGCTGGCGGGACCTACGCAGTTTCGCGCATGGTCGGTCAGCGCCATCGGCTCACACTTCGGGGGTGGACGCATGCGATGGCGGGTGGCACGGCATGCGGCTGCGGCATGAACCGATGCGCAAACCGATGGGCGACGTCAGCCTGGCGCACGGCACCTGTTCCTAGAATCGCCACCCCGCCCGAGGACTGTGGAGACCTGCCGATGCCGACCTATGAAGAAAAGCGCGCCGAACTGCGCCGCGCTGCGCTCGAGTACCACGAGTTCCCCACGCCGGGCAAGGTGGCCATCCATGCCACCAAGCAGATGGTCAACCAGCGCGATCTGGCCCTGGCCTATTCGCCAGGTGTGGCGGCGGCCTGCGAGGAGATCGTCGCCGACCCGGCGCATGCCTTCCGCTACACCTCGCGCGGCAATCTGGTCGCGGTGGTCACCAACGGCACCGCCGTGCTGGGCCTGGGCGACATCGGCCCGCTGGCCGCCAAGCCGGTGATGGAAGGCAAGGCGGTGCTGTTCAAGAAGTTCGCCGGCATCGACGTCTACGACCTCGAGATCCAGGAGAAGAACCTCGACCGGCTGGTGGACATCATCGCAGCGCTCGAGCCCACCTTCGGCGGCGTCAACCTCGAGGACATCAAGGCGCCCGATTGCTTCTATGTCGAGCGCAAGCTGCGCGAGCGCATGCGCATCCCCGTCTTCCATGACGACCAGCACGGCACCGCGATCGTCGTCGGCGCGGCGTTGCTCAACGGCTTGAAGGTGGTGGGCAAGAAGATCGACGAGGTCAAGCTCGTGACCTCCGGGGCCGGCGCGGCCGCGCTGGCGTGCATCAACCTGCTGGTCAAGCTGGGACTGCCGCGGCGCAACATCTGGGTCACCGACCTGGCGGGTGTGGTCTACCAGGGCCGCACCGAGCTGATGGACCCGGACAAGGCCGAGTTCGCGCAGGACACGACGGCGCGAACACTGGCCGAGGTGATCGCGGGCGCAGACGTGTTCCTGGGGTTGTCGGCTGGGGGCGTGCTCAAGCCGCCCATGGTGGAGTCGATGGCGGCGCGGCCGTTGATATTCGCGCTGGCCAATCCGACGCCCGAGATCATGCCCGAGGAGGTGAAGGCCGTGCGCGACGATGCGATCATGGCCACCGGCCGCACCGATTATCCGAACCAGGTCAACAACGTCCTGTGCTTCCCGTACATCTTCCGCGGGGCGCTGGACTGCGGTGCGACGACCATCACCGATGCGATGGAGATCGCCGCGGTGCAGGCCATCGCCGAACTGGCGCAGGCCGAGCAAAGCGACGTGGTCGCCGCAGCATACTCGGGCGCCACGCTGAGTTTCGGGCCGGAGTACCTGATTCCCAAGCCCTTCGATCCGCGGCTGATGGTGATGATCGCGCCGGCAGTCGCGCGCGCCGCGGTCGAATCGGGTGTGGCATCGCGGCCCATCGCCGATGTCGATGCCTACGTGGAAAAGCTGCAAAGCTTCGTCTACGCGTCGGGCCAGACCATGAAGCCGATCTTCGCGGTGGCCAAGCGGGCGCAGCGCAAGAACGTCGCATTCGCCGAGGGGGAGGACCGGCGTGTGCTGCGGGCCGTCCAGGTCATCGTCGACGAGGGACTGGCCCGGCCGTGGCTGGTGGGGCGCGCCTCGATCATTGCCGCTCGCATCGAGAAGTATGGCCTGCGCCTGAAGGCGGGCCGCGACTTCGAGGTCATCAACATCGACAACGACCCGCGCTACCGCGACTTCTGGCAGACCTATCACCGCCTGACCGATCGCAAGGGCGTCACCGAGCAGTTCGCCAAGATCGAAATGCGCCGGCGCCTCACGCTGATCGCGTCGATGCTGCTGTACAAGGGCGAAGTCGACGGCATGATCTGCGGCACCTGGGGTTCCACCCAGCAGCACCTGGCGCACATCGACCAGATCATCGGGCGGCGCGCCGGCGTCCACACCTATGCCTGCATGAACGGCCTGATACTCCCCGGGCGTCAGGTCTTCCTGGTCGACACGCACATCAACTACGACCCCAGCGCCCAGCAGTTGGCTGAAATCACCATACTGGCCGCCGAGGAGATGCGCAGGTTCGGCGTGGCACCGAAGGCTGCGCTGCTGTCGCACTCGAGTTTCGGATCGAGCAACCAGCCCTCGGCGCTGAAGATGCGCGAGGCGCTGGCGCTGGTGCGCCAGGCCGCGCCCTGGCTCGAGATCGACGGCGAGATGCATGGCGATGCCGCGTTGGATGCGGCCTACCGCCAGGAGCTGATGCCGCGTTCGACCCTCACCGGCGAAGCCAACTTGCTGGTGCTGCCCAACATCGACGCTGCCAACATCGCGTACAACCTGCTCAAGACGGCAGCTGGTGGCGGCATCGCCATCGGCCCCGTGCTGCTGGGGGCGGCCAAGCCAGTCAATATCCTCACGCCGTCGGCGACGGTGCGGCGCATCGTGAACATCACGGCCCTGACCGTGGCCGACGCCAACGCTGCTCGTTGATGGCTGACGGTTGAACGCACGAAAGCGGTGCGCTGGCAGGGGGGCGGCCAACCCGAGGTGCGCCCGTCGGCGGCCCCTCGGCTGCCGGTCCATGGCCCCAGTCGCGCCCGTTGCGGGGGGGCACCGAGCGTGGGCACAACGGAACGATCCCGTCCGATCCCACTCGGGGCCGCCCGGGCGTAGGTGGGGGCATACCGCACTGCAGCAATCCCAGTGAAACCCCTGTATGCACATCTTTACAGGCACTTGACGAGAACCCAAACCATTTAGAATTGGCCATTATTGCGGCTGTAAGCGCTTACACACATAACCTTGTTGGTGCTGCAAATTGAGGCACGTGACTTGAGTTCTGGCAGCGCTTCCGGTACCATCTCGCATTCGAAATTCAGGGTAATCCCGTGGTCTGGACCGCACGGTCATCGTTGCTGGGGTCGCTAGGTAGGTTAGGACTCGCTTCGATCATCGCGCTGTCGGCGTTGGCCGGCACGGCGGTACAGGCTCGGACATCGGTGGACGACCCAACCCCCGTGGTTGAGTCGGCCTTGCCTGCCGAGGCGCAGCAGACCCTGCGGCTGATTCGCTCCGGTGGCCCGTTTCCCTACTCCAAGGATGGCACCGTGTTCGGCAACCGCGAGCGCCTGCTGCCTCGTCGTGAGCGTGGCTACTACCGCGAATACACGGTGCGTACGCCGGGGGCCCGGAACAGGGGAGCCCGGCGCATCGTGTGTGGCGGCAGTCCACCGACTCGACCTGAGACTTGTTATTACACCCAGGACCACTACGTGAGCTTCCAGCGCATCGCGTCGTGATCCGGCCCCAGAGATACCTCGTGCTTGACCTTCGGAGGAACGAGACCATGCTATTGCAGACCGTCCGTCCCAATATCGTGCAGGCGATCCGCGCCTACCGCGTCGACGACCTGATGCAGGCCGCCGAAGCCGCTGGCCAGCACTTCCTGTATGCCAATCTGTCCGAGTCACAGTCCAAGCAGGAGGTGCTCGACAAGATCGCCGAGTCGTTCCTGTTTCCGGCCCATTTCGGCAAGAACCTCGATGCGTTGTTCGACTGCATGACCGATCTGGTTCATCGCTCGGGCGCTCAGCCCGGGTTCGTGGTCGTGCTCGAGCAGATCCCGGACAACCCCCGGTTCGATCGCGAAGCGCGCGAACAGCTGCTCGACGTCTTCCGCGACACCGCCGACTACTGGGCTGAGCGGCGCATTCCGTTCCGCTGCTTCTACTCGTTTGCCGTCGCTCGCAGCGCCGACGCCAGTGCCTGGGACCGCGTCAACGAGGTGGCCCCGGCGGCCGAGAAGCCTGCCCCCAAGCCCGTGCCCAAGAACGGCCCCAATCCGAACTTCGGCATGAACATGCCGATGATGAGCAGCGCGTTCGATACCGCGATGTGGCTCAACGCGGCCTGACCGGGCTGCGCAACGCACGCCGCCTGGCCGCCGGTGGTGGCCGTCACGGCCCCGGTATTGGCAACGCGGCGCGCAGTTGCTGAGCCAGCGCCACGTATTCGGCGACGGGCACTTCTTCGGCGCGGCGCTGCAGATCGAACACGCCGCCGTAGCCGCGCTCGTCGAGCCAGCGCCCCAGTGCGTGTCGCAGCAGCTTGCGGCGCTGCGAGAACGCCGCGGCCACCAGGGCCTCCAGCAATGGCGGGTCAACCAACGCTGGAACGGGTAGCGGCGTCATGCGCACCACCGCCGAGTCCACCCGCGGCGGCGGATCAAACGCCTGTGGCGGCACATCCAGCAGGTTCTCGAGGTCGTAGCGCCACTGCAGCATCACGCTCAGGCGGCCGTAGTCCTTGCTGCACGGGGCGGCCACCATGCGGTCGACGACCTCCTTCTGCAGCATGAAGTGCTGGTCCACCACCTGAGCGGCCGCTGGAAGCAGGTGGAACAGGATCGGCGTGGAGATGTTGTAGGGCAGGTTGCCCACCACTCGCAATCGCTGCCCGGCAGTGGCGGCCAGCGCCGCGAAGTCGACCCGCAGGACGTCGGACTCGATGACCGTGACACCCTGCCGGGAGCGCCAGCGGGAGGCCAAGTCGCGGTCGAGTTCCACCACGGTCAGCCGCCCGACACGCTCGAGCAGGGGCTGCGTCAGTGCGCCCAGGCCCGGTCCGATTTCGACCAGTGCCTCACCGGGGCGCGGCGCGACGGCGCGCACGATGTCATGGATCAGGCCGTCATCGACCAGGAAATGCTGGCCAAAGCGCTTGCGCGGCTGGTGGCCCGTCGCGCTCGGCGCGCGTCGACTCGACGGGCCGCTCACTGGGGTGGCTCGCGCATCTCGACATAGGCCCGCAGTCGCAATTCCTTGGTCCAGTCCAGGTAGGCCTGCTCGAACTTCTGTGCACGCAGCATGTTGCGGGCCTGCTCGCGCACCAGCTTCGGGTCTTGGACCACGTCGCGCCGCTCGACCACCTGGATCAGGTGCACGCCGAATCGCGACGCAACCGGAGCCGAAATGCCGCCCACCGGCAGGCGGTTCATGGCATCTTCGAACTCGGGCACGAAGTTGCCCGGTGCGGCCCAGCCCAGATCACCACCCTGGCTGGCCGAACCATCTTCGGACAGTTCGCGCGCCATGTCTTCGAATGACCGGTCGCCGCGCTCGATCTGCCGGCGAATCTGCTCGAGCCGTGCGGCCACCGCATTGACCGAAGATCGGTCGTTCACCCGCATCAAAATGTGGCGCGCCCGGGTCTGGGTGATCTTGAATGCGGCACCCTCCTGCCGCTCGAGCAACTTGAGCACATGGAAACCGGCGCCGCTGCGCACCGGCTCGCTGACCTGGCCCACCGCCATTGCGCCCACGGTTTCGACGAACAGGTCGGGCAGCCGCTTGAGCGGCCGCCGGCCGATCACCCCGCCGTTGGCCCGGTTGCCGTCCTCGGAAACCTCGCGCGCCACGCCGGCGAAGTCCTCGCCCTTGCGCACCCGCGCCAGCGCCGCGCCGATGCGTGCCCGCCGTTCTGCCACCACGGACTCGCTGGCGCCTTCGGGGACGGTCACCAGGATCTGGGCGATGTTGGCCTCGACGTCGCCGGCAGCCTCCTTGCGCTGCTCATCGACCACGCGGTCGATGTCGCCATCGGAAATGCGGATGCGCGCGTTGACTTCGCGTTCGCGCAGGCGCTCCACCAGCATCTGGTCGCGCAGGTTGTTGCGAAAGCGGGAGTAGTCCAGTCCCTCGGCCACCACCCGTTCGCGCAGCTGTGCCGGCGTCAGCTGGTTCTGGGCTGCGACATTGGCGACCGCCCGGTCGAGCTCGGCATCGTCGATGCGCGCGCCGGCCTCGCGGGCGTAGGTGCTCTGCACGCGCTCGTCGATCAGGCTGTCGGTGACTTGCTGACGCAGGGTGGCGTCGTCGGGCAGGCGCGCGCCTGAGCGCTGGGCATCGGCGCGCAGCCGGGCCAGGCGCTGCTCGACCTCGACCGCCGTGACCAACTCGGTGTTGACCACCGCCACGATGTGGTCGCCGGGGCGCAGGGTGCGCGTACCCTGTGCGCTGGCCGGTGACCCGCTGCCGACCGCCAGCAGCGTCAGGGCCGCCAAGGCCAGGGCACGCGGGAAACGCAGGGTATCGGTCATGGTGGGCCAGGTAGGGAGGCGTCGGGGGAGGCCTGCAGCGGCGACTCGCGCAGCAGGCGATAACCGGGGATATTGTCCTTCAACACCTGCAAGGGGTTCGACCCCAGTCGCGACAGGCCCGACAGCTCCAGCTGCAGCATCAGTCGGGTGGTCGACTGCGTGCGGCTGGTCGACTGGCGCTCGGCGACGATGCGCCCGATCCAGCAGCCCGCGTCGTACTCGGCGCCGACGATGGAGCCGGTCACGCGGCTGTCGGCCATGCTGTAGTTGACCCGACCGACGGCATACCAGGTGCCGCCGCAACCGCCGGCTGCGCCCACCGGACGAGCCGTGCCGCGATACACCGGCCACTGCCAGCCGACCGACAGTTGCTCGGACAGGCCGCGCGCGAACAGATAACTCGCGCTCAGCGTGCGGAATGGGCCCGGCGTGTACACCACGGTGGCATTGGAGCGCACGGCCCGTCGGCTGTCGGGGTTGTATTGCACGCCGGCGTCGAACTGCCAGTGGGGCACCAGCGAAGTCGAACCTTCCAGCAGCAGGTCGGACACGCGCTCGGTGAGGGCGGCATCCGACTCGTCCAGTGTCACCCGCTGGTCGCGCAGGCGCAGGCGCTGCGCCGCACCCAGCCGCAGCGTCTCGGCGCCGGTCAGCGCGTCGCGCCAGCGTGTCACTGCACCGACGGTGACCTGGTGCGCGTCGGCTACCCGGTCGATGCCGGCATAGGCGGTCTCGCTGTAAAGGGAAACCGTGTTGAAGTCACGCGCACCGGTGTCATAGACCGGCAGGTGCCTCTGATCGCGGTAGGCGGTGTTCACGTAGAGCATGCGGGGTTCGAGAGTCTGTCGCTGCTCGCGACCGAACCAGCGGCTGGTGCGCTCGAATACCAGACCGGTGTCGACGCTCACGCTCGGCACCACTCGGCCGGCGCGCGTGCGGCCATCGGTCATCGGGCGGTCGGTGGCGTAGCGTGCCGCATTCAGGCTGAGCGTGGGCGTGAACCACCAGCCGGCCTCCCGCCAAGGACGGCTCACCACCGCCGCCGCATGCCAGCGCCATCCGGTGGCTGGCGGGCTGGTGTCGCCGGCATTCGGTGGTCGCGTGAAGCGGTTGACCTCGGTCTCCAGCGCGGCCTGCAGACCCCCGGCCATGCGCGGTTGCACTCGCACGCCCAGTTGTGGACTGCGTTGGTATGGTGCGACGATGGCGGCCGAGGTGTCGCCTGCCGACAGCACCTGCCAGTGCTGCACCCGTGCGTAACCCAGGGCCGGCCCCACCGCGGTCTGCCAGGGCCATTCGGCGCGCAGCTGCTGGCTCAGCAGCCGCGGCGTGTCACTGGAAATCCAGCGCGGAAAGTCCTCCCAGAAGGCGTCATCGGAGACACGCTGCACGGCCGCCTGATAGCGCAGGCCGGCGCGCAGTTGCCCCGCATGCTCGAACTGCCAGGCGTGGCGCGCGCGATCCGCGACGCGGTCGCGCGGCAGCAGGTCGGCCACCAGGCGGCCGCGATCGGCAGGCTCGAGGTAGCGCAGTTCCACATTGGCGGCCAGGCCGCGACGTGTGAGCAGCGTCGGGGTGATCGTGGCATCGCGGTTGGGCGCGATGTTCCAGTAGTAGGGCACGCCGAACTCGAAACCGCTGCGGTTGTCCAGTGCGATGTTCGGCGGCAGCCAGCCCGACTTGCGCTCGTCGCTCAACGGAAAGCTCAACACCGGCAGCCCGAGGATGGGCACGCCCAGGAACTGCAGCACCGCGCCTTCGGCCAGGCCCTCGTTGCGCTCCTGGTCGATATGGATGCGCGTGGTGCGCAGCAACCAGTCGGGATCGCCCGGGCCTTCACGCGGACAACTCGAGTACCTGGCATCGCTCAGGCGCGCCCGCGAGTGGTCGAGGAAGTCGACGCGCGCCGCGCGGCCGCCGGAGCCCAGCAGCGGAAACTCGAACTCGGGCTGCAGGAAGAAGCCTTGGAAACGCTGGACCTGCAGCTGCAGCTGGGGCCCCCAGAAGCGCGCGTTGTCGAGCTCGACGCGCACGTTGCCGCGCGCATCCGCGAGGTCGCCGAGCACGTCGTAGTGCAGCCGGTCAGCGCGGATCACCGTGCCGGCGCGCCGGTACTCGACATGGCCATCGGCCAGCGCGTCGAGATCCGGGCGGGCGCTCAGGCGATCGGCTCGCAGCACGATCGGCCGCTGCCGACTTTGGTCGCCTTGGGGCTGCGAGAGCGCTCCGTCGGGCTTCAGCCACAGCGGCTGGGCCTGCACCGCCAGGCTGGTCAGCCACATCGCAGCCAGGGGGCGCAAGGGGAAGTGGGGCAGCACTCGCACGGGGTCGATGGCGTCAGCAAAGAGCCGCACCCGGGCCGACCCACCCTTGCGGGAGGTCCGGCATGTGCGGCAGGTCCGGGGGCGCCTGTGGGCGCGGGGATGCCGGAGCATCAACGGCCGGGCCGCCCTCCGTAGAATCGGCGGATTATCCACGACGGCCTGCGTGCGACGCTGCCACGGCGCCCGGCCCCCCGCACGCTCCATGTCTGCCCCGCGCACACCGATCCACTGGCCCGACCCCGCCCGCGAGGCGGCCTTCCAGGACTGGCTGCGACCGCTGTGCACCGTCCACGGCCTTGATGTGGCCAGCTTGGCGCCGGCATCGGCCGACGCGAGTTTTCGGCGCTACTTCCGGCTCAGTGGTGCCACGCGCTCGCTGATCGTCATGGACGCGCCGCCGCCTCAGGAAGACGTGCGCCCGTTCATCGAGGTGGCGCAGCGACTGCACGGCGCCGGCCTGCATGCGCCGCGGGTGCTCGCAGCGGACATCGCCCAGGGCTTCCTGCTGCTGGACGATCTCGGCTGCGAGCCCTACCTGCAGGCGCTGCAGACGGGCACGCCGGCGCGCGCCGACGCACTGATGCGCGATGCCATCGGGGCATTGGTGCAGTGGCAGGCACGCGGCCGCAGCGATGCCCTGCCGCCCTACGACGAGTCACTGCTGCGGCGCGAGATGGACCTGTTCCCGCAGTGGTGCGTGGGGCGCGAACACGGGCTCACCTGGACCGCGCAGCAGCAGGCAACGTGGGAGCAGGTCAGTGCGACCCTGGTGGCCAGCGCGCTGGCCCAGCCCACGGTGGCGGTGCACCGTGACTGGATGCCGCGCAACCTCATGGTGACCGAACCCAACCCGGGCGTGCTCGACTTCCAGGACGCCGTGTGCGGCCCCGTCACCTACGACATCGCCTCGTTGTTGCGCGACGCCTTCATATCCTGGGACGAGGAGCGCGAAATCGACTGGGCCGCGCGCTGGTGGCAGCAGGCCCGCTCCAGCGGGTTGTTCGGCGACCACCCGATGGGTGCCGACTTCGGCGAATGCTGGCGCGCGCTCGAATGGATGGGCATGCAGCGCCATCTCAAGGTGCTGGGCATCTTCTGCCGCTTGAAGCACCGAGATGGCAAGCCGCACTACAGCAGCGACCTGCCGCGGTTCTTCGGGTACGTGGCCCGGGTGGCCGTGCGGTACCGCGAGCTCAAGCCGCTGATCGGCCTGATCGAGCCGATGGCCGGGCCGCTCACTGCCACGGGCTACACCTTGCGCTGAGCGGCGCCGGGGGCATACCCCTCACGGGTGCGCAGCGATCACCTGGGCCACCGCGGCGGTCAGGCGCCGGGCGTACGGCACGTGCAGGAATTCATTGGGACCGTGAGCGTTGCTCTTCGGGCCGAGCACGCCGCACACCATCATTTGTGCCTGCGGGAAGCCCTCCTGCAGCAGGTTCATCAGCGGGATGGTGCCGCCCTGCCCGATGTAGCCCACCGGCGCACCGAAATGCGCCCGCGAAGCCGCGTCGAGCGACCGCTCGAGCCAAGGTGCGAGCATGGGCGCGTTCCAGCCGGTGGCGCCCAGTGCCCCCGCGCGGCCATCGGGATGGAACGTTACCCGTGCGTGGTACGGCGCGTTGTCCTCCAGCAGTGCCTTGAGCTGCATCGAGGCCTGGTTCCCGTCGACCAGCGGCGGCAGGCGCAGCGACAGCTTGAATGCGGTGTAGGGCCGCAGCACGTTGCCGGCGCTGCCCAGTTCGGGCAGCCCCTCGGCTCCGGTGACCGACAGCGTGGGCCGCCAGGTGCGATTGAGCAGTGCCTCGACCGGGTCGGTGGTGGTGGGCAGGGCACTCTGGCCGTCGGCCGCACAGGCCCACGGATAGCGCTTCCAGACGTCGTCGCCGAGGATGGCCGCCGTGGCGCGGGCCTGGTCGAGGCGATCGGCCGGGATGGCGCAATGGAAGCCCTCGGGCAACAGGTGCCCGCTTCGCGCGTCTTCCAACCGATCGAGTACCTGACGCAGGATGCGAAAGCTCGACGGCACCACGCCGCTGGCATCGCCCGAGTGGATGCCCTCGGTGAGGATCTCCACCCTCAGCACGCCCGACACCATGCCGCGCAGCGACGTGGTGAGCCAGAGCTGGTCGTAGTTGCCTGCGCCGGAATCCAGACACACGACCAGGCTCACATCTCCCAGCCGCGCAGCGAGCGCCTGCAGGTAAAGCGGCAGATCCGGCGAGCCGCTTTCCTCGCCGGTCTCGATCAGGCCCACCACGCGCGGATGCGGCAGGCCGCGGCTCTTCAGCGCCTCGACGGCCGTGATCGCGGCATAGACGGCGTAGCCGTCGTCGGCGCCACCTCGGCCGTACAGCAACCCGTCCTCGTACTTCGGCGTCCAGGGACCGAGGTCCTTGCGCCAGCCGGAAAACTCGGGTTGCTTGTCGAGGTGGCCGTACATCAGCACGGTGCCGGTGCTCGTGCTGCCGCTGGCGGGGATTTCGAAGAACAGCACAGGCGTGCGCCCGTCCAGCCTCACCACCTCCAGCGTCAGCCCCGGCACGCGGCGGGCCTCGATCCACTGGGCGGCGTCGCGCACCACGCGATCGAGCAGGCCGTGCTCCTGCCACTGCGGATCGAACATCGGGCTCTTGGCGGGAACCGCGATGTAGCGGGTGAGCTCCGGCACGATGGCCTCGTCCCAGCGGCTGCTGCAGTAGGCGGCCAGGCAGGCACTGTCGTCATCGGACAGCGGCGGCATCGGATCGCGGGCGTTCATCGGGAGTCTCCTTGCGGCGGGTCGAGCGGGCGTGGCGGGCGGCCCGCGCGCGTGCTCGTCCACAGTTTAGGGCGCCTGCACCCGGCGTGCTGCATCCGCGATGCGGCACAACCGGTCGCCGCCGCGCCCCAAGGGCGTCGTACTCAACCCGCCGCTCCACCGCGTGCCAGCCAATGCGTCAGCTCGGCGAGCACCTGCTCGCGCTCGGGTTCGTTGAAGATCTCGTGCGCCAGCGTCTGGTAGGTGCGATGCTGCACCACCGAGGCCGGGGCCGCGGCCGCGAAGGCGGCGCTGCCGGCGGGGCGCACGCAGCGGTCGGCGCCCGCCCACTGCAGCAAAGTGGGCACCGGCCAGTGCGCGGCGCGGGCGCGCACGAACGCCCCGGCGTCGGCCATGAAGCGCACGAGTCGCGGTGTGATGCGATCGTGCACCAGCGGGTCATCCCGGTAGGCCTGGACGACCGCGGCATCGCGCGACACCCAGGCCGGATCCAGACCGTTGCCCAGGGCGAGATCCGGGGCCAGCCGGCCCAGTACCGCCAGCAACAGCCGTTGCCCGGGGTTCAGGCCGATGTCCAGCGCGGGCGAAGACAGTGCCAACGCATCGACGGGCCGCCACCACGACGCGGGTTGCGCCTGCAGGCCCTCGGCGACGAACCGGGCGGCGACCGCACCGCCCATGCTGTGGCCCAGCAGCACCAAGGCGCCGGGCTCGCGGGCGCGCAGGGCGTCGATCACGCGGGCCAGATCGCGCAGCAGGCTGTCGTCGGCGGCCAGCGCGCCACGGGCGCCGCCGGAAGCACCATGGCCGCGGTGGTCGTATCCCCAGACCGTCCAGCCCGCGTGATTGAGCGCATCGGCCACGGCGGCATAGCGACCCACATGCTCGCCCAGGCCGTGCACCAACAGCACGCTGCCGCGTGCGGTGGGTCCGGCCTCCCATTGGCGCAGGTGCAGGGGCAGGTGATCGTCGGTCTGCAGTGATTGCATGGGGCAGGTTGGGGCCGTTTCGGGCGGCAGGGGCGCGGTCGGCGTTCAGCCGCCGGCGCGCGCCAGCTCCTGTGCGGTGCCGATGTTGAACCAGGGGCCTTCGAGCAGTTGCCCGGCCAGGCGGTCGGCCTCGGCGGCGGCATGCAGCAACGGGCCCAGTCGAGCGGCCGTGCCGGATGCCACGCTGCTGACCAGCCGATCGCGCACCAGCGCCACGTTCGCGTAGGTGTAGGGCGGCCGGGCGCTGCGGCGCACCCGACCGTTGCACAGGTCGAAGTCGCCGGCGGGGTGGAAGTCCGGGTTGGGCACCAGCCACAGGTGGGCATCGTCAGTGCCCTGGGCGAACCGTCGCGCCAGCGCCGCATCGAAGCGCAGCTGCGGCACGACGATGTCGCCCGACACCACCCAGAAGCAGGGCCCCAGCGAGGGCATCGCCCGAGCGATGCCGCCGGCCGTCTCGAGTGCGCCGCCATGATCTCGGCCTTCGTGCGAGTAATGGATGCGCAGGCCCCAGCGGCTGCCGTCGCCCAGCAGCGGCTCGAACTGCTCCTCGAGCCAGGCGGTGTTGATCACCACCTCGGTGACGCCGTCGCGCGCCAGCGCCAGCAGGTGCCACTCGATCATCGGCCGCCCGCGCACGGGCAGCAGCGGCTTCGGGCAGCGGTCGGTGAGCGGGCGCAGCCGCTCGCCACGCCCGGCGGCGAGGATCATCGCCGGCAGGTTGCGCGCCGGCTGGGTCATGTGCGCATGGGTGATGTCGGCTCGGCGCCGCCGCGCCACAGTTGCTGGCGGCTGGCCCGAGCCGGCTCGAAGGCCTGTTCCAGCGCGATGGCCAGGCTGCGCGCTCGTTCGCTGTTGTCGCGGCCGTAGTTGCAAACGTAGACGTCCAGGGTCACCGCATCGATCTCGGGCCAGGTGTGCACCGCGAGGTGCGACTCGGCCAGCAGTACCACCCCGGTGACGCCCCCGCCGGCGTCGTAGCGGTGGAAGAGCTCACCGACTGCGGTGAGGCCGGCCTGCGTCACGGCCTGGACGCACAGCGCGCGCAGGGCTGCAGGGTCGGTCATGAACGGCAAGCCACGGGGGCATCCGTGGAGGTCGGCGGTGAGATGCAGGCCCTGCATGGCCCCGATTATCGAGCGGGTAAAATCTCGGGTTCTCCCTGGGCGCTGCTGCTGCCTTCGCGACAGCGGGCCTGCCCCCGGCCGCATCCCCCTTCCCACGTCACCTGTCCCCAGCGGACCCGCGCGCATGGCTTCCACTTCCGCCTCCACCGACACCTCCCTGATGGCCAACGCCATCCGCGCCCTGGCCATGGACGCCGTGCAGCAGGCCAACTCCGGCCATCCCGGCGCCCCCATGGGCATGGCCGAGATGGCCGTGGCGCTGTGGGGCCGGCACCTGCAGCACAACCCGGTCGATCCGAGCTGGGCCAACCGCGACCGCTTCGTGCTGTCCAACGGCCATGGCTCGATGCTGATCTACGCGTTGCTGCACCTCACCGGCTACGATCTGCCGCTGTCTGAGCTGCGCAACTTCCGCAAGTTGCACAGCCGCACGCCGGGCCACCCGGAGGTCGGCGTCACCCCAGGCGTCGAGACCACCACCGGCCCGCTGGGGCAAGGCATCACCAACGCGGTGGGCATGGCGCTGGCCGAAAAGCTGCTGGCGGCCGAGTTCAACCGACCCGGGCACGCCGTGGTCGACCACCACACCTACGTCTTCATGGGCGACGGCTGCCTGATGGAAGGCATCAGCCACGAGGCGTGCGCGCTGGCCGGCGCCTGGAAACTGGGCAAGCTGGTCGCGCTGTACGACGACAACGGCATCTCCATCGACGGCCCGGTGGCGCCCTGGTTCATCGACGACGTGCCGCAGCGCTTTGCCGCCTACGGCTGGTCGGTCATCGGCCCGGTCGATGGCCATGACGTGGCGGCGGTCGATGCGGCCATCGCCCAGGCCCGGGCGTCGAGCGATCGGCCCACGCTCATCGTGTGCAAGTCCACCATCGGCAAGGGCTCGCCCAATCGCGCCGGCAGCGCCAAGGCCCACGGCGAGGCCCTCGGGCCCGATGAGGTCAAGCTCACGCGCGAGGCGTTGGGCTGGTCGCATGAGCCCTTCGTCATCCCCGAGGCGGCCTACGAAGCCTGGGATGCCCGCGAGGCCGGCGTGGCCGCCCAGGCGCGCTGGCAACAGGCGTTCGCGGCCTATCGTGCAGAACATCCGGAGCTCGCCGCCGAGTTCGCTCGTCGCATGGCGGGCGAACTGCCGGCGAATTTCGCGCAGGTGGCGCTGGACGCCGTGGTGTCGGCCCATGCCAAGGCCGAGACGGTGGCCAGTCGCAAGGCCAGCCAGATCGCCCTGGAGGCCTTTACCCGTGCGCTGCCGGAGCTGCTCGGAGGTTCGGCCGACCTGACCGGCTCCAACCTCACGAACACCAGCTCCACGCCGGCGCTGCGCTTCGCGGCCGACGGCGCACCGCAACTCGACGCCCACGGCCGGCCCGGGCGGCATGTGAACTACGGCGTGCGCGAGTTCGGCATGGCCGCCATCATGAACGGCGTGGCGCTGCACGGGGGCTACATCCCCTACGGCGGCACCTTCCTGACCTTCAGTGACTACAGCCGCAATGCCATCCGCATGGCCGCGTTGATGAAGACGCGCGTCGTGCATGTCTTCACCCACGACTCCATCGGCCTGGGCGAAGACGGCCCCACCCACCAGAGCGTGGAGCATGCGGCATCGCTGCGGCTCATTCCCAACCTCGATGTCTGGCGCCCGGCCGACACCGCCGAGACGGTGGTGGCCTGGGCCGAGTCGCTGCAGCGGCGCGATCGGCCCAGTGCGCTGCTGCTGTCGCGGCAGAACCTGCCCTACGCGCCCAAGGCCGACCTGGAGGGCATCACGCGCGGCGCCTACG
>JAKLLB010000071.1 GCA_023150345.1 Aquabacterium sp. | reverse complement strand
GTGGCGGTCGCGACGTCCCCTGCGGCGCCGACCGCTGCGCGTCCGCGCGAGGCCCGCGCGAACCGCGGCCCGATTCAGGGCCATCGCGGCGCTCGGGACTCGGCGGCGCATCGGTACCAGCCGCGCCCCTGCGGCGCTGGGCCTGCGGGTGCCGGCCCCGGCCCGGCTCCGAACCGGGCCTGCCGGGGCCGCGCCGTGGCGCGCCGGCGTCATCGGTGGACGCAGGCAGCGACGGATCTGCCTGCGGGGGTGCCGGTCGGGCCGCGCGCTGCGCCCGGGCCGCGTCTCGGTAGGCCTGGATGCGCGCTTGCCGCACCTCGCGCCGACGATCGAGTTCGGTCTGCGCCGCCTGCCGGTGCTCTTCGCTCACCGCGCCGCAGGCCTGGCCGTCGAGGTCGTAGCGCTCGGCGCTGGCCAACAGCGCCTGCAGGTACGGGCGGCCGGTCGTGTAGCGATGAAAGAAGTGCGCCAGCTCGCGGCGCGTGAACACGCCCGGTGCCCGCGCCATGATGTCCACCTGGATGCGCAGCTTCACCGGGCGAGGCGAGGCGCCGAACAGCGCGGGAAAGAGGCGCTGCAGGTCGGACGCGCAGTCACGCACCGGCGGCTGGCCCTGGGCACGGCGCTCACGCGGGCCGGCCGAGGTCGCAGGGGTCGTGGACGCGACGACCGCTGCCGCGCCGTCGGGCTGCGCAACAGCGGCCTCATCCGCCGCGGGTGTCGCGTCTTGCTCCGGTGGGGCGGCCAGCGGCTTCCCCAGGGGCAGGTCAGTGGCCGTGGCCACGCCCGTGGGTTCGGTGGCGGGCGCAGGGTCGGCAACAGGATCGACCGCGACTGCTGCGCTGGTCGGGGCTTCGGGTGCGCCGGCGACCTGCGGGTCGGGGCGCTGGGGATCGGTTTCGGACATGCCCGGATTGTGCCCAGGATGCGACGCATCGCGATGCCGGCGCCGCAGGACGCCCAGGCGTCACCAGTATCGAACGGGCCCGGTATCGAGATGCACGAAGCGGTCGCTCGCGTAGTAGCCCACGCCTCCGGCCTGCAACGACATGGCAGCGCGGCGCAGGTCGGCCAACGTCACCCCGGGCAGCCGCACGTCGATCGCGCGTCCCTCCATGTGCAGGCTGTTGCGGGCCACGCCGCCGCCGCGCGTCTCGCGCAGCCGCATGTTGGTGCGCTCGCTGCGGTAGCCTGAAATCACCTCGAAGGCGCGGCGATTGCCCAGCAGGGCCTGCAGGCGGTGCATCTGGTCGAACAGCAGCGGATCGATCTGGCCGACATCGCCGCTGTAGTGGTCGCGCAGGAAGCGGTCGAGCGCCTGCAGCGCCTGTGGCTCATAGCGGGACCCCTCGGCATAGACCAGCGACAGGCGCTCGCCGGTGTGCGCATGCAGCAGCGAGAGCTTGCGCGCACCGTGCTCGCTCGCGGGCCGTTCAGGCGCATGCGGCAAGGGCCGGATGTCACGCCAGCCATCGAGTGTCGACCCCGGCGACACGGGCAGGCTCGCGAACGCCGCCGTGCCCCATCCGCCGGCGCCCACCGCGCAGGCCGAACGCAGGAAGTGGCGACGGCCTCGCTGGCCAGGACGGAAGCAGGTGGGCTTGGGCGTCATCGGCAGGTGCTGGTGATCGGTTCGGCTGCCCGCATTGTGCGTCATCGGAAATGATCTGCGCTGCGGAACCCGGCCCGAATCAGGGTTCGTCCGTAGGCAGGCCCTGGCTGCGCTCCAAAGCCGCCCGACGCTGCCGCGAGCGGTGCTGCAACGCGCGCTCCAACGCAACATCGAGTCCATAGACGTCGGCCCACAGGTGCACAGCCTCTCCCTCGACGCGCGCGGTGAGGTACTCCAGCCGCACGGGCAGCGCTTCGGTCACCCGCACGGTGCGCGGCTGGTCACCGCCCATGGCTTCGCGGATGCGGGCCTCGGTCCACTCACCCTGCCCCTGCAGCACGAACATCGCCAGTGCCACCGGCTCCTGCACGCGGATGCAGCCGTGGCTGAAGTCGCGTCGATCGCGGTTGAACAGCCCCACCGACGGCGTGTGGTGCATGAATATGGCCTCGGTGTTCGGGAACACGAACTTGATGTCGCCCAACGCGTTCCTGGCACCGGGACGTTGCCGCAGGCGCTGCTCGCCGCGGAGCACCGCATCGAGTGCCGCCGGGTCGAGCACGGTAGCCACGCGCCCGTCGCGCCCCACGAGTTCGAACCCCTGATGCTCGAAGTACGCAGGCTCGCGCTGCAGACGGGGCACCAGCTCGCTGCGGGCGATGGACAGCGGCACGTTCCAGTGGGGGCTGAACTCGATCGCTCGCACGCTGGCATGCAGCAGCGGCGTCGGTGTTTCGCGGGCCTGGCCGACGATGACGCGCATGGCCAGTGCCGGCGCCGATGTTCCGTCGTCCCGGCGCATGTGCGCCCTGAGCGTGTAGGCGGGGATGTCGACTTCGATCCAGCGGCGCGCCGGCGGTGGCGGCGACCAGCGCAGGCGCTCCATCGTGGAGGCGATCTGCCGCGCGCGCGCCGGCGGCGCGACCTCCAGCGCGGCCAGCGTGCCCCGGCCGATGCGACCGTCGGCCTCGAGGCCATGGCGGCCCTGGAAGGCCTTCACGGCTTCGACCAACGCGCCGGAATACTCGGGCGCAGCCGTCCAGGGGCTGGCCAGGTCACCGAGCACCTGCAGGCGGGCGCCCAGCCCCGCCAGTCCTCCCCACGCCTGCCCGGGCTCCAGGCTGCGGCCGGGCACCGCAGGCAGTCGCTGCCGCCAGGCGGCCGCGTCCATCGCGCGGTATCGGGCCAGCGCCTGGCGCAGCAGCGGGTACTGCGGCCACGGCGGCGTGGCCTCGGTCCAGAGGTCGTCCAGGCGTCCTGCCTGTGCCAGACGTCGCAACGCGGCGTCGAGGTCGAAGGACGCGGCGTGAGCCGCGTCGATGGGTGCGCCCAGGGCTCGCCCGTCGCCGCGGCCATGGTGCAGATCGGCCAGCAGACGCCGCAGGGCGAGCGTGAGCGCGCGCTGCAGGCGCTGCTGGACTGCCGGCGCCAACGGCGGCCCGCTGGTCGCGGCATCGAACGCGGCCTTCAGCGCTGCGCTGCCATAGTCGGCCGGCTCCAGGCCATCGTCTGCCGCCTGCGCCAACCGGGCCAGCACCTGGCTGGCGAGCGCGGTGGGCCGGCCCGCCTCGAACCAGTTCGGCCCCACAGCGGACTCGCCC
Source organism: Aquabacterium sp. (assembly GCA_023150345.1). Lineage (GTDB taxonomy): Bacteria > Pseudomonadota > Gammaproteobacteria > Burkholderiales > Burkholderiaceae_C > Pseudaquabacterium. The sequence continues at coordinate 19,873 of JAKLLB010000071.1, read as the reverse complement.
GGACCCACCGGAGCGGATGTGCCCGCCGCGACATGCGGCGCGCCCAGTGCGGTCGCAAGGCCCAGCGCCAGCAGGGAACGCCGGTTGTGTACATCGTTGCCAGCTCGCGCACGTGCGGGGCCGGCCTGGCGCGGTGCCAGGTCATGCAGGTCGGTCATGGAAGGGGGCGATGCAACCTCAAGGCGCGACCAGGTCGATGAATGTGGCCGTGGCTGCCGGCTGCGCGAGCCGGTCGACCGGGGCCACACGCACGCCCAGGTCGCTCACCGCGTAGAGCCAGTCGTCGGCAATGATGCTGCGGCGCGGCCAGGCATGTTGCCACCAGGTCCAATCTGGCCCGCCGTGGGCAGTGCCCATGTCGTCGAGCGAGAGTGCACCACGTGGCTCGATGCCCGCCTGAGGCGTCACGCGGTAGAGCTGAACCTCCGAGCGCAGCTTGAAGTCGGCAGCGCCTCCTTCGCCGATCGACCCCTCCCACGCCGTGTAGGGCAGCGCCAGCAGGCCGCGCGAGGGCACGAAGGTGAACGCGCGCGGATCCCACTGCGCTTCGCTGGCACCCATGGTGCTGCCCACGCGCCGGGTGTGGGTCTGCCGCGGACGGGCCAGGTCGCTCACATCGAAGACCGACAGCTGCAGGCCGCGCGCCGCCGGATCGACGGGCTGCCCCTCGACCGGCTCGGGCACGTAGGTGCCGATGCCCAGCAGGTGCTGCTCGTCCAGCGGATGCAGGTACGTCGAGAAGCCCGGGATCTTGAGTTCACCCGCCACCTTCGGTGCCCGTGGATCGGACAGGTCGATCGCGAACAGCGGATCGACCTGGCGGAAGGTGACGACGAAGCCGCGGTTGCCCATCAGCCGCGCCGACATCACCCGCTCACCGGGCGCCAGGTCGGCCGTGCGGCCCACTTCAGCCAGCACGCCAGCGCCGCTGGCAGCCTGCGGCTCGAGCACGGTCAAGCGGGCAGCCGTCTCGATCTGGCCCCAGGCGTTGCTGGGGTCTCGCGGATCTGCGACACGCCGGCTGAGAGTGCTCACCACGCGCAGGTGGCCGCTGGCCGCCTCGTCCATCGCGAGCGCGTTGCCGACCAGCCCGTCCACCACGCCCGAGGCCAGGTAGTCGGTGCGATCGGGCCGAGCGATGTCGAACTGATGGATGTAGGTCTGGTCACTCTGCCCGATGGCCGGCCACAACCACCAGTGCGAGGTGGCCACGTACAGCCGCGTGGCCGACGCGTACACCGTACCGGTGTCGGCCAGCACCGTGCGCCGAGACAACGCTCCTTGTGCCAGATTCCAGGTGGCCACGGTCAGCGTACCCATGCGAGTGGGCGCATTCACGCGCGAGAACTCGGTGCAGGCCTGGGGCCAGGTGCGCGCGCTGCTGCCGCTGCCCAGCGTGGCATCGCGCAGCCAGTTCGACAGCGGTTGCGCCCGGATGAGTTTCTCGTTGTCGATGATGAGCTGGTCCCAGGCGGCACGCAGCCGCTCGCGGTCGGACCAGAGCTTGTCGTCCCAGGCCGGGAACCAGGGCATCTCGGCCGGGTAGCGCAGGCTGTCGGACAGCACCAGCCGGATCGAACGATCGACCAGGCGTGCCGTGATGTAGTGGCCCGGCAGGAACAGTTCGCGTGCCACGCGCGGATGCGCCGGGTCGGACAGATCGACTTCCGTGATCTTGGTGCGGCTCTCCCAATCGGTGCCGCAGCCCTCGCGGATGCAGACGACATCGCCGAACCCGAACCGGCTGACCGCCTGACCGACCGCCGAGAACACCACCGCACGGTCGTGTCCATCGAGAAACAGCTCATGCGGCCATCCTTCGATGGCGATGGCCCCCTGCACCGCGAGTTGCTCGGCCGGCCAGCTGCGCAGCACCTGCAACGTGCGCCCCGCCAGGGCGACGATGCGCGTGCCGTCGTTCTTGACGATGTCGGCCTCGTCGACGCCCGCGGTGCGCAGGTTGGTGGTGGTGTACTCGGTGGGTGTCGAGGACGCAACGGGCGGCGCCGACCCGTCGGCAGCGGTGAAGACCACGTTGCCCTCCAGGGTGCGCAGGATCAGCGGCGTCCAGCCTCCCCAGCCCGGCAGCCCGTCGCGGGCAGCCTGCATCTGCGAGCGCATGGTGGCGACCGCCTGGTCCTCGACATACTGCTCGAGTTCGGTGCAGGCCTGGGCACCGTCGAAGCTGCTCAGCGCCGACGCGCGCTGCGTGGGGCCCGTTGCGGTGTCGGTGCCGCCGCCGCCCCCGCCACCGCAGGCGGTCACGACGAGCGCGGCCAGCACGGCGTGCACGGGAGGCGGGCGCCACCATGCACGGTGGCGGGCGGTCAGACGAAATGAGGTCGATGGCATCTCACGCTCCCTTTGCGGTCCATGGATACGAACAACCGCAACGATGCCGCATCCGCGGACAGCCGCGTGTGACGGCCGTCACGGCCGCCAGCAGACACGCCTGGTAACAAACGGCCGCCCCGCGGGGCGGATCAGCGCCCCAGGCTACACCCGCTCCAGCACCACGGCAATGCCCTGCCCCACCCCGATGCACATGGTGCAAAGGGCATAGCGGCCGCCGCTGCGGTGCAGCTGGTTGATGGCCGTGGTCACCAGGCGCGCGCCGCTCATGCCCAGGGGATGGCCCAGCGCAATGGCGCCACCATTGGGATTGACACGCGCATCGTCATCGGGCAGGCCCAGGTCGCGCAGCACCGCCAGGCCCTGCGCGGCGAACGCTTCGTTGAGCTCGATCACGTCCATCTGCGCCAGCGACAGCCCCGTGAGTTCGAGCACGCGGCGGGTGGCCGGTGCCGGGCCGATGCCCATCACCCGCGGCGGCACCCCGGCGGTGGCCATGCCCACCACGCGCGCGCGCGGCGTCAGGCCGTGACGTGCGGCAGCCGTCTCGTCGGCCAGCAGCAGCGCGCAGGCGCCGTCGTTCACGCCCGAGGCATTGCCGGCGGTCACGCTGCCGTCCGGGCGCACCACGCCCTTCAACTTCGCCAGGGCTTCGAGCGAGGTGTCGCGCGGGTGCTCGTCCTTGCTGACCACGATCGGATCACCCTTCTTCTGTGCGATCGTCACCGGCGTGATCTCGGCGTCGAAGTAACCTGCCTGCTGCGCCTTCACCGCGTTTTGCTGCGAGCGCAGCGCCATGCGGTCCTGGGCGTCGCGTTCGATGCGCCATTCCTGCGCCACGTTCTCGGCGGTCTCGGGCATGGAGTCGACGCCGTACTGCGCCTTCATCAGCGGATTGACGAAGCGCCAGCCGATGGTGGTGTCGTAGATCGCGGCATTGCGGCCGTAGGCACTGTCGGACTTGGGCATCACGAAGGGCGCGCGGCTCATGCTTTCGACGCCGCCGGCGATCATCAGCCGCGCTTCGCCAGCCTTGATCGCGCGCGCGGCCGTGCCCACGGCATCCATGCCGGAGCCACACAGCCGGTTGATCGTCGCCCCGGGCAGTTCGGCCGGCAGCCCGGCCAGCAGCGTGGCCATGTGGGCGACGTTGCGGTTGTCCTCGCCAGCCTGGTTGGCGCAGCCAAAGATGGCATCGGTCACCGCACCCCAGTCGACCCTCGGGTTGCGCGCCATCAGCGCCTTGAGCGGAATGGCGGCCAGGTCGTCGGTGCGCACCGAGGCCAGGGCGCCGCCGTAGCGGCCGATGGGGGTGCGCACGGCATCACAGACAAAGGCTTGGTTCATGGTGAGTCTCGGCAATGGAGGACGATGGAGTCGGCGCGCAGTGAGCGGCCGCTCACGTCAGTGTGGCATGACCCGAGGCACCGCCCAGGTCGAACAGGCTGGTCGCCTCGAGGTCGAGCACCTCGACGTCGCCGGCCTTGAGCAGTTGCCAGCGCCAGCGCAACAAGCCCAGAGTGGGCCGGCTCGCGGAACGCCGCACCTCCAGCACGGTGGCGCGCAGGCGCAACTCGTCGCCCGGACGCACCGGCTGTGGCCAGCGCAGATGGGCCAGGCCGGGCGACGCGAAGTTCTCGGAGTCGTGCAAGGCGGCGAGGGCCACCAGCCGCATCGCGATCGCGCAGGTGTGCCAGCCGCTGGCCACCAGGCCGCCGAAGCGGCCACCGGCGGCGGCGCGCGGGTCGGTGTGGAACCACTGCGGGTCCCACTGCCGCGCATAGGCCACGATTTCGTCCTCGCTCACGAGGTAGGGGCCGGCCTCGATCACCTGACCGGCGTGGAACTGCGCGAACTTCATGCGGCAGCAACCGCACCGGGCTGCCGCCGCAGCCAGGGACTGACGCGGTAGCGCTCGCCGCGATAGTGCGCGTCCAGCGCTTCGAGCACCGCGATGACGCCCGGCACGCTCCAGCGCGTCAGCCACTCGAAGGGCCCGGCGGGGTAGTTCAGGCCGAGCTTCATCGCCGCATCGGCGCCCTCGGGCGTGCACACGCCTTGCAGCACGGCGTCGGCGGCTTCGTTGATGAGCATGGCCACGGTGCGCGCGACCACCAGGCCCGGCGCGTCGGTCACCTGCACCGGCGAGAACCCCAGCGCCGCCAGCCAGGCTGCGGCCTGCGTCTGCCAGGCGCTGCCTGCGCCCGGCGCCACGGCATAGGCCAACGTGCTGCCCGGGGCCATGGGCCACTGCACCGGCCGGTCGAACACGGCCACCTCGATGGCGCCCATCTCGGCGGCCAGCGCCTGGGCGCAGCGGCCGTCGGTCATCACCAGGCGCGCGCCGTCGATGGACAGGCCTGTCCAGCGGCTGTCGCGTTCGCGTGTGGGCACGACGCCCACGGCCGCGGCGGCCGTGCCCGCAGCCTGCGCGAAGGCATCGGCCAGCGCGCCCTCGCCGTGCACCACCAGCTCGCGCACGCCCGCCAGCGGCGCGGCACTGCTGGCCGGCAGCGCCGGCACGCCCTCGGGGTAGCGATAGAAGCCGCGCCCGCTCTTGCGGCCGAGCAGGCCGCCAGCGACCATTTCGCGCTGCACCAGCGAAGGCACGAAGCGCTTGTCGTAGAAGTTGGCCTCGTAGACCGATTGGGTGACGGCGAAGTTGGTGTCGTGGCCAATCAGGTCGATCAGCTCGCACGGGCCCATGCGAAAGCCGGCGCCCTTCAGGCAGGCGTCGAGCACCTGCGGCGCGGCGGCCTGTTCGAGCAGCAACGCCAGGGTCTCGGCATAGAACGGGCGCGCGATGCGGTTGACGATGAAGCCCGGTGTCGACTTGGCATGCACCGGCGTCTTGCCCCAGCTGCGTGAGAGCTCGAAGATGGCCTGCGCCACGGCGGGTTCGGTCTGCAGGCCGCTGACCACCTCCACCAGCTTCATCACCGGCACGGGGTTGAAGAAGTGCATGCCCACCAGCCGCCCCGGGTGCTCCAGGCCGTTGGCGATGGCGGTGACCGAGATCGACGAGGTGTTGGTGGCCAGTACGCAATCGGCCGCCACGATGCCCTCGAGCTGGCGAAACAGCGCCCGCTTGGCCTCGAGTTGCTCGACGATGGCCTCGACCACCAGGCCCGCGCCCGCGGCCGCCTGCAGCTGCCCGATGGGCTCGATGCGCGCCAGCGCCTGCGCCACCGCGTCCGCGGTGAGCTTGCCCTTGGCCACCAGCGCCTGCAGGCTCGCGGCGAGCTTGGCCTTGGCCTCGACGGCAGCGCCATCGCGCATGTCGTACAGCAGCACCGCGTGGCCGGCCTGCGCCGCCACTTGCGCAATGCCCGCGCCCATGATCCCCGCGCCCACCACCAGCACCGGCGTGCCGGTGAGATTGCCCCGTGTCGTCGTCATCAGTACGTCTCCAGGTGCAACCGCCCCTCCTGCTTGAGCGATTGCGCCACGCTGTCCCAGTTCAACCCCGCCTGCTGCGCGATGTCGCGCAGGGCGAGGACCACGCCCTCTTCCATGCTCTTGAGGCCGCAAACATAGAAGTATGCGTTGGGATCGGCCAGCAGCACCGCCAGGTCGGCCGCACGCTCGCGCATCGCGTCCTGCACATAGCGCTTGGGCGCGCCCGGTGTGCGCGAAAAGGCGAAGTTGATGTCGATGAAGTCCTTGGGCAGGTTCTGCAGCGGGCCGAAGTAGGGCAATTCCTGCTGGGTGCGCGCGCCGAAGAACAGCATCAGCTTGCCGCCCTCGAACGTGCGGTCATGCGCCCCCCGGGTCGCGTCGTCGCCGCGCCCGCCTCCCGAGGGGGATGCGCCGCCTTGGGACGGCCCGGCGGCGGCGCGTCGCAGGCGGCGGCGCCACTCGGTCATCGCCCGCATCGGCGCCGAGCCGGTACCGGTGCAGATCATCACGATGTGGCTGCGCGGGTGGTTGGGCATCAGGAAGCTCGAGCCGAATGGGCCGATCACCTGCACCTTGTCGCCCAGCTTCAGGTCGCACATGTAGTTGCTGGCCACGCCACGCACCGGGCGACCCTGGTGGTCCTCCAGCACCCGTTTGACGGCCAGTGACAGGTTGTTGTAGCCCGCACGCTCGCCATTGCGCGGGCTGGCGATGGAGTACTGGCGCGCATGGTGCGGCCGGCCCTGCTCGTCCGTGCCGGGCGGTATGACGCCGATGGACTGGCCCTCGAGCACCGGGAAGGGCATGCTGCCGAAGTCCAGCATCACGTGATGGGTGTCGTAGTCGGTGCCCACGTCTGTAACGCGAACGTTGCCCACCACCGTGGCGGTGACCGACTTCTGCGCCGCCTTGGGGCCGTAGAGCTGGGTATAGGGGTGCGCGGCCGACCACGGCGGCACCGTTGCGCCGTATTGCGCCGCATGAAACTGCGCGGCCTCGCCGGCCACGCCCGCCTGCGCAGCAGCCGAGGCGGACCCGGGCGCAGCGGCCGGCACATCCGCCACATCGGCGCTCACCCCGGCGGCAGCCGCAGCCTGCGCCAGTTCGGCCGCCGACTGCTCGGCCGGCAGTGCATCCCACGCAAACTGCTCGGCCACCGTGTAGGCCTTGATGCGCAGCACCTTGCGCCACTGGTCGATCGCGCCCGTGGGGCACGGCGGAATGCAGGCCAGGCAGAACTCGCACTTGGCCGGGTCGACCACGTAGTTGCGCGCGTCGTGCGTGATCGCACCCACCGGGCACGTGGCCTCGCAGGTGTTGCAGCGGATGCAGATCTCGGGGTCGATCAGGTGCTGCTTGAGGATCACGGCATCGGCAGGTGCGTTCATGTCAGTTGTCCATGCTGTCAAGCGGCACGTCGGCGCAACGCCTGCGGCACCTCAAGCGCCCGCCGCGGAACCGGCTTTGCCGGGCCGCTGGCGGTGCCCCCCCCTGGGGGGGAGGCGCCGAAGGCGCTTCGGGCGGGAGTCAGTTGAAGCGGACGTACTCGAAATCCACCGGCTGGCGATTGATGCCCATCACCGGCGGGGCGATCCAGTTGGCGAACTTGCCGGGCTCCACCACACGGCCCATCAGGCTCGCAACGAAGGCACGGTCTTCGTCGGTGGGCAACCATTGCTCGACGTTCTGGTTCCACTCGTGGTCGTGGATGTGGCGGCCATCGGGCGTGACCTTCACGCCGGCCAGCGCACCGATGTTGCGGTGGAAGGCCTTGTGAGGCACCTTCAGACGGTAGGGGATGCCGGCCTTCTCGATCACCTTGTTCCAGCGCTCGACGCCGCCGCGGGAGTCGGTGATGTAGTCGTCACGCAGCACCTCGTTGAGCGCGTTGAGCATCGGCACGTCCTTCTCGACCAGCATGCCGTTGTTGACCTCGAGCACCTTGTAGGTCTGGCCCTTGAGCACGTGGTCGTCCGCGCGCTTGCCTTCCTCGAAGCGGCCCTTCAGTCCGGTGGAGTAGAAGGTGGCGGCGTTGCTGGACTGGTCGGCGCCGAACAGGTCGATCGTCACCGAGAAGTGGAAGTTCAGGTAGCGCTGGATCGTCGGCAGGTCGATCACGCCGGCCGCGCGCAGCTGGGCCGGGTCGTCGGTCTTCAGCTCGTTCATCACCTGGCAGGTGCGGGCGATCACGCGGCTGACGCCGGATTCGCCCACGAACATGTGGTGCGCCTCTTCGGTCAGCATGAACTTCGTCGTGCGCGCCAGCGGATCGAACGAGCTCTCGGCCAAGGCGCAGAGCTGGAACTTGCCGTCGCGGTCGGTGAAGTAGGTGAACATGAAGAAGCTCAGCCAGTCCGGCGTCTTCTCGTTGAAGGCTTGCAGGATGCGCGGGTTGTCGGCATTGCCGCTGCGCCGTTCGAGCAGCGCCTCGCCTTCTTCCCGACCGTCGCGGCCGAAGTACTTGTGCAGCAGGTACACCATCGCCCACAGGTGCCGGCCTTCTTCCACGTTCACCTGGAACAGGTTGCGCAGGTCGTATTGGCTGGGCGCCGTCAGCCCCAGGTGGCGCTGCTGTTCCACGCTCGCAGGTTCGGTGTCGCCCTGGGTCACGATGATGCGGCGCAGGTTGGCCCGGTGCTCGCCGGGCACGTCTTGCCAGGCGTCCTCGCCCTTGTGATCGCCAAAGTGGATCTTGCGATCCTTTTCGGCCGGGTTCAGGAAGATGCCCCAGCGGTAATCGGGCATCTTCACGTAGCCGAACTGTGCCCAGCCCTGCGGATCGACGCTCACCGCGGTGCGCAGATAGACGTCGTAGTCGGTCGAACCCTCGGGACCCATGTCGCCCCACCACTGCAGGTAGTTGGGCTGCCACTGCTCGAGCGCACGCTGCAGCGTGCGGTCTTCACTGAGGTTGACGTTGTTGGGGATCTTCTCGCTGTAGTCGATGGTGCTCACTCGGTTCTCCTTGGTGCACTGAACCCTTCAAGCGGCCGCCGCGGAACCGGCTTCGCCGGGCCGCTGGCGGCGCCCCCTCGAGGGGGAGGCGGCCGCCAGGCCGCATCGGGGGTGGTCAATTCCTAGACGCGATTCCAGTCGAAAGCAGACTTCTCGCCGGTGCCGTAGACCTTCAGTGCGCCCTTGTCGCCGACGGCGTTGGGACGCTGGAAGATCCAGTTCTGCCAGGCGGTGAGCCGGCCGAAAATGCGGGTGACCATGTTCTCCGGGCCGTTGAAGCGCAGGTTGGCCTCCATGCCGGTGAGCGCGTCCGGGCTCATGGCGACGCGCTCCTCGATGGCGATGCGGGTTTCGTCGGCCCAGTCGATGTCGTCGGGATGGCTCGTCACCAGACCGAGCGCGTATGCAGCATCAGCGTCGAGCGCGTCGCCCAGGCGGGCGCGCACCGCGGCGAGCGGCCCCGGCTCGTCGTAGTAGCGGCGGCCCAGCCGGCTCTGGCCGGTGGCCATGGGGTAGCGGCCGAAGTTGGCCTCGCCGACGGTGATCTTCGGCGCTCGCGCGGCATCGTCGGGCAGCGCGAGGTGGTAACTGCGGTCACACGCCAGCGCGAACTCCAGGAAGGTACCGGCAAAGCACGACCCGGGCTCGATCAGCGCGAACAGGCTGCGCGAGGACACATCGAGCCGGCTGAAGGTGCGGCGCAGCAGGCCCACGGTCTCGCGCACCAGCCAATGCCCGGCGTGCGCGGCCAGCGTGGCGTCCATCGCCAGCACGGCGCCAGCGTCGCCTTGGGTGCGGATCAGCCAGGTGCCGATGGCCAGTTCGTTGGTGCGCATCGACAGGATCGCATCGTCGAGCTGGCGTGCCAGCGCCAGCGGGTACCAATCGGCACCGGCGGCCTCAATGCCGGCGATGTCGGTGGGCTGCGCGCCGGTGGGGGCGGCAATGGTGAAGCTCGCGGTGCGCTTGGCGCGATCGATCTGTACGCTGACGTGGGCGTAGCGCAGCGCGTCGGGTTCCACGGTGCGCTCGATCTTCGTCAACGCGACGCCTTGGGCATGGGCCGGCCGGTCGCTCGAGGCGGCCAGTTGCAGCGCGCGCTCCTGCACCCGGGCGGCGAACTGCGCGGGCTTGGCGATGTCGTCCACCAGGCGCCAGTCCTTGGCCTTCTGGCCGCGCACGCCCTCCGTGGTGGTGCAGAAGATGTCGGCCAGGTCGTGGCGCACGTGGCGCTTGTCGGTGACGCGCGTCAGCCCGCCGGTGCCCGGCAGCACGCCCAGCAGCGGCACCTCGGGCAGGCTCACCGCGCTGGAGCGGTCGTCCACCAGGATGATTTCGTCGCAGGCCAGCGCGACCTCGTAGCCACCACCGGCGCACGAGCCGTTGACCGCGGCGATGAACTTCAGGCCCGAGTGGCGCGACGAGTCCTCGATGCCGTTGCGCGTCTCGTTGGTGAACTTGCAGAAGTTCACCTTCCAGGCGTGGCTGGAGACCCCGAGCATGAAGATGTTGGCGCCCGAGCAGAACACCTTGTCGCGCGCGCTGGTGAGCACCACCGTGCGCACCTCGGGGTGCTCGAAGCGGATGCGGTTCAGGGCGTCATGCAGTTCGATGTCGACGCCCAGGTCGTAGCTGTTGAGCTTGAGCTTGTAGCCGGGGCGGATGCCGCCGCTTTCGTCGAAATCGGCCAGCAGCGTGGCCACCGGACCCTCGAACCGCAGCTTCCAGTGGCGGTACTGCGATGGTTCGGTGCGGTAATCGACGTCCGGGATGGGGCCAGCAGGGGATGCGGTGCTCATGGGGTCTACTCCTTCAGAGCTAAAGCACGATAGTGCATTGATCCAGATCGGATATACGCATCATAGTGCATCTTTTCCCGGTGTCAAGCACTTTTGTGCATGCTCCGGGTCACACCGGCAGGCTGAGGGCCTGGCGCACCATCGCACGCAGGGCCTGAAAGGTCGGGGCCAGCGGCTGCGCGCTGGTGTCGAGCTGGAACTCGGCCTTCGAGTAGAACGCAGCACGGCCGGCCAGGATGCCACGAAGGTCTTCCATGGCCTCGCGGCTGGCCGCGATGGGCCGCAGGTCGCCCTGGGCGGTCACGCGACGCATGTGGTCTTCAGGGCTGGCGCGCAGCCACACGGTGGTGCAGTGCGCCAGCAGCAGGTTGAAGGTGGCAGGGTCGGAGACCAACCCACCGGGAATCGCGATCACCGCGTCGGGGTAGATCTGGATCGCCTCTTCCAGAGCGCGCCGTTCGTAGCGCCGGTACGCGTTCTGGCCGTACAGCGCCTGGATCTCCGAGATCCCGCAACCGGCGAACTTCTCGATCTCGCGGCTCAGCTCGATGAACGGGAAGTCGAGATCCTCGCCCAGCAACTGGCCGAGCGTGGACTTGCCCGCACCGCGCAGCCCGATCAGCGCCACGCGCGAGCTGCGCGGCACCGCACCCTCCCCGTGCGCACCACCGGTACCCAGCAACTGACCCACCGCCACCCGCACCCGGCGCAGCGTCGCCTCGTCGCGCTTCTCGAGCAACTCGCGGATGAGCAGCCACTCCGGCGAACTGGTGGTGACATCGCCCAGCAGTTCGGCGAGCGAGCACTGCAAGGCGCCCGCCACCTGAAGCAGCACCAGGATCGAGGCGTTGCCGGTTCCGTACTCCAGGTTGGCCAGGTGGCGCTCGGAAACGTCGGCCGCTACCGCCACCGCCTTGCGCGTCATGCCCCGGCGCGCGCGCAGCGCCCGTACGCGCTCGCCCAGGGCCATCAGGAAAGGGTTCTTCCCCTCGCCGTCATCGCCATCGTCGCCCGCCAGCCTCGCCCCCGGCTCCAGCGTCATCGGTGTTATCCCGCTCATATGCAATATATTGCTTGACATCAATGTCAAGCGAACTTATCTTCGCTACAAGCACAATAATTCATCTTCCGTCCAATGGCAAGCCTGCCTGGCCGGGATGACCCCCGCACGATGACCGAACTTCTCCTGAATCACCTCGGCGGCCGCTGGCAGGCCGGCACCGGCGCGGGCACCGCTCTCATCGACCCCGTGCTCGGCCACGAACTCGTGCGCGTGGATGCCACGGGGCTCGACCTGGCCGCGGGGTTCACCCATGCCCGCGAAGTCGGCGGCGGCGCGCTGCGTGCGCTCACCTACGGCCAGCGCGCGGCCATGCTGGCCGCAGCTGCGAAGGTGCTGCAGGCCCGCCGCGACGCCTACTACGACATCGCCACCGCCAACAGCGGCACGGTGAAGGGCGATTCGGCCGTCGACATCGACGGCGGCATCTACACCCTGGGCGCCTACGCCAAGCTCGGCGAGGGGCTGGGCGAGCGCCGTTACCTGGTCGACGGCGAGGCTGCACGCCTGGGCAAGGATGCGCTGTTCCAGTCGCAGCACGTGCTCGTGCCCACGCGCGGCCTGGCGCTGTTCATCAATGCGTTCAACTTTCCGAGCTGGGGCCTGTGGGAAAAGGCCGCACCCGCGCTGCTGTCGGGCGTACCGGTCATCGTCAAGCCGGCCACGGCCACCGCCTGGCTGACACAGCAGATGGTGCGCGATGTCGTCGACGCCGGCGTGCTGCCTCCAGGGGCGCTGTCGGTCATCTGCGGCAGCTCGGCCGGCCTGCTCGACCAGCTCCAGCCGTTCGATGTGGTGTCGTTCACCGGCTCGGCCGACACCGCCGCGCTGATCCGCTCGCATGCCGCGGTGGTGCAGCGCTCGGTGCGCGTCAACATCGAGGCCGACAGCGTCAATTCGGCGCTGCTGCTGCCCGGCGACGCCCCGGGCAGCGAGGCCTTCGGGCTGCTCGCGAAGGAAGTGGCACGCGAAATGACCGTCAAGAGCGGCCAGAAGTGCACCGCCATCCGCCGCATCTTTGTACCCGAGGCGCTGTACGACGCTGCGGCTGAAGCCATCGGCGCCCGCCTGGCGCGCACGACCGTGGGCAACCCGCGCCACGAAAGCGTGCGCATGGGCGCGCTGGTCAGCCGCGCGCAGCTCGCGGCCGTGCGCGAGGGACTGACCGCACTGCAGGCGCACGCCGACACCCTGCACGACGGCGCCGCGCACACGCTGGTGGATGCCGACCCGGCCGTGGCCTGCTGTGCGGGCCCCACGCTGCTCGGCGCCCGCGATGCCGACGCGGCGACGCGGGTGCACGACACCGAGGTCTTCGGCCCCGTCGCCACGCTGCTGCCCTACCGGGACACCGCGCACGCGCTGGCGCTGGTGCGGCGTGGCCAGGGCTCTCTGGTGGCCTCCCTGTACGGCAGCGATGTCCGCGCACTGGCTGCAGCCGCGATCGAGCTGGCCGATAGCCACGGCCGCGTACATGTGATCTCCCCCGATGTCGCCACCTCGCACACCGGCCACGGCAACGTGATGCCGCAATCGCTGCATGGCGGTCCGGGACGCGCCGGCGGTGGGGAAGAACTGGGTGGCATGCGTGCCTTGGGGTTCTACCATCGTCGTTGCGCGGTGCAGGCCAGCACCGCCGTGCTGGGTGCACTGGCCCCGACAGCCTGAAGCCGCACCCGACGCCTGTTCCACCTTCCCCACAGGACACCCGCCATGAGCTCCACACCGAACGTCCAGGCCCCCGGCGAACACTTCAATTTCGCGCAGCACCTGCTGCAAGCCAATGCCGAGCGGCCCGGCAAGGCGGCGTTCATCGATGATGTGGGCGCGTTGAGCTACGGCACGCTGGACGAGCGGGTGCGCCGCACCGCCGCCGCGCTGCGCGCACTGGGCATCCGGCGCGAAGAGCGCGTCCTGCTGCTGATGCCCGACTGCAACGACTGGCCGGTGGCCTTCCTGGGCGCCATGTATGCCGGCCTGGTGCCGGTGGCCGTCAACACGTTGCTCACCGCCGACGACTATGCCTACATGCTCGAGCATTCGCGCGCGCAGGCGGTGCTGGTCGGCGGCGCGCTGCTGCCCACGCTGACGCTGGCGATGACCAAGTCGGACCACGAGGTGCAGAAGGTGATCGTCTCCCGGCCGACGGCACCGCTGCATCCGGCAGAGGTCGAGTTCGAGGCCTTCCTCGCCGCACAGGCACCACTGGCAAAGCCGGCCAACACCGGGCCTGACGATCCCGGCTTCTGGCTCTATTCGTCGGGCTCCACGGGCCGGCCCAAGGGCACCGTGCACTCGCACGCCAACCCCTACTGGACGGCCGAGCTTTACGGCAAGTCGGTGCTCGGGCTGACCGAAGGCGATGTGTGCTTTTCCGCCGCCAAGTTGTTCTTCGCCTACGGATTGGGCAACGCACTGTCGTTCCCGATGAGCGTGGGCGCCACCACCTTGCTCATGGCCGAGCGGCCCACGCCGGACGCCACTTTCAAACGCTGGAAGGGCGGGGTCGGCGGCGTGAAGCCCACGGTGTTCTACGGCGCACCCACGGGCTTTGCCGGCATGCTCGCCAGCCCGGCACTGCCCGCGCGCACCGAGGTGGCGATGCGCCTGGTGTCCTCCGCTGGCGAGGCCCTGCCGGCCGAACTGGGCGAGCGCTTCAAGCGCCACTTCGGCGTGGACATCGTCGATGGCATCGGCTCCACCGAGATGCTGCACATCTTCCTGTCCAACCGCCCGGACCAGGTGCGCTACGGCACCACCGGATGGCCGGTGCCGGGCTACACCATCGAGCTGCGCGGCGAAGATGGCGCACCGGTGCCCGATGGCGAGCCGGGCGACCTGTACATCCAGGGCCCGTCGGCGGCCATGATGTACTGGGGCAACCGCAGCAAGACGCGCGAGACCTTCCAGGGCGGCTGGACCAAGAGCGGCGACAAGTACATCCACAACCCCGACGGCACCTACACCTACGGCGGCCGCAGCGACGACATGCTCAAGGTGAGTGGAATCTACGTCAGCCCGTTCGAGGTGGAGGCCACGCTGGTGCAACACCCGGCGGTACTCGAAGCCGCTGTCATCGGCGTGATCGATGCCGAGGGCCTCACCAAGACCAAGGCCTTCGTCGTGCTCAAGGCGGGCCAGCAGTCGAGCGAGGCCGACCTCAAGGCCTTCGTGAAGGATCGACTCGCGCCTTACAAGTACCCCCGCGCCATCGAGTTCGTGGCCGAACTGCCCAAGACGGCCACGGGCAAGATCCAGCGCTTCCGCCTGCGTGAACGCGAGGCAGCGGCATCGGGGTCCTGATGCCCGAGACCGCCATCTCCGGCCGCGAGTTTGCAGCGACGCCCCCACCCAGCGCGTCGAGCAGCGCGCACGCCACCATCGAGTGGGGCGGCCGTACGGTGCGCATCGAGTACGCCTGGCTGGCGCCGCAGCGCACGCACGCCCCGCTGATGGTGTTCCTGCACGAGGGCCTGGGGTCGCTGGCGATGTGGAAGCGCTTCCCGAGGCACCTGTGCGATGCGCTGGGCTGGCGTGGTCTGGTCTATTCGCGACCCGGCTACGGTCGCTCCACACCGCGCGCCGCCGAGGAGGCCTGGGGGCTGGACTTCATGCACCGACAGGCACACGACGTGCTGCCGGCCCTGCTGCGCGCGCTCGATGTCGATGCCCAACGAAGTCGGCCATGGCTGTTCGGGCACAGCGACGGCGCGTCGATCGCCCTGCTGTACGCCGCGCGCTTTCCCGAGGCAGTGGCGGGCGCCGTGGTGCTCGCGCCACACATCATGGTCGAAGACCTGTCGGTGGCGAGCATCGCCCAGGCGCGCGACGCCTACCTCGGCACCGACCTGCGCCAGCGCCTGGCGCGCTATCACGACGACCCCGATTCGGCCTTCTGGGGCTGGAACGACATCTGGCTGCATCCGCCGTTTCGGCGATGGTCGATCCGCGAGGAGATCGGCACCATCGCGTGCCCGGTGCTGGCCATCCAAGGCCTCGATGACGAGTACGGCACGCTCGAACAAATTCGTGGCATCGCGCAAGTCGTGCCCCAGACCCGGCTGCTCGAACTGCCCGCCTGCGCCCACTCGCCCCACCGGGATCAACCCGAGGCGGTGATTTCCGCGGTGCGGGAATTCGTCGGGATACTTTAGAGTCGGAACCAACCCCCGCCCCCAACCGGTCCCCCCGCACAACCAGGAGACAACCATGAAGATCCGCACCCTCGCCCTGGCGGCCTGCGCTGCCGCCGCCATGACCGCGATTGCACTGCCGGCTGCCGCCCAAGGCAGCGGCAAGATCAAGGTGGGCTTGATGCTGCCCTACACCGGCACATTCGCCGCGCTGGGCACGGCCATCGAGAACGGTTTTCGCCTTTACATCACCGAGCAGGGTGGCAAGCTGGGCGGTCGCGAGATCGAGTTCGTGAAGGTGGATGACGAGTCGAACCCCGCCAAGGCCACCGACAACGTCAACAAGCTTGTCAAGCGTGACAACGTCGACGTGCTGGTGGGCACCGTGCACTCCGGCGTGGCCATGGCCATGGCCAAGGTGGCCAAGGACACCGGAACGCTGCTCATCGTGCCCAACGCCGGTGCCGACGCGGTGACCGGCGCGATGTGCGCACCCAACATCTTCCGCAGCTCGTTCACCAACTGGCAGCCCGGATACGCCATGGGTGAAGTGATGGCCAAGAAGGGCCACAAGAACGCGGTCACGATCACCTGGAAGTACGCCGCAGGTGACGAGTCCGTCGGCGGCTTCAAGGAGGCGTTCCAGAAGGCGGGCGGCAAGGTCGTGAAGGAGCTCAGCCTGCCCTTCCCCAACGTCGAGTTCCAGGCGCTGCTCACGGAGATCGCTGCCCTGAAGCCGGATGCGGTGTACACGTTCTTCGCCGGTGGCGGCGCAGTGAAGTTCGTCAAGGACTACGCCGCCGCAGGCTTGAAGAAGTCCATCCCGCTGTACGGCGCCGGGTTCCTGACCGACGGCACGCTCGAAGCACAAGGCGCCGACGCCGAAGGCCTGCTCACCACGCTGCACTACGGGGATAGCCTGGGCACCCCGCGCGACAACGCGTTCCGTCTGGCCTATGCCAAGACGTACAAGCTGCAGCCCGATGTGTATGCGGTGCAAGGCTACGACGCTGCGCAGATGCTCGCAGCCGGTCTTTCTGCGGCCAAGGGCGACGTGACGAAGAAGGCCGAGTTCACCGACGGCATCCGCAAAGCGCGCATCGACAGCCCGCGCGGTGCATTCATGCTGAGCAAGAGCCACAACCCGGTGCAGGACATCTACCTGCGACAGGTCGGCGCCAAGGAGAACAAGGTGATCGGCGTGGCCAGCAAGGCACTGGCCGACCCGGCCCGCGGCTGCAGGATGTGACGGCCCGTGCCGCCTGGCGGCGCCGCCCGAGGCGTGCGCGAGGCGGCAGGGTGACCCGTGCGCCTCACGCCCGCGCCGGGCCTGATCGTCCCTGGCCGCCGTTGGCGGCCTGTCCCAAAGGGACAAGCCGGTTCGTCAACGGGCCGGCGTACTTCGACCACCATGGACTTCGCCACCTTCCTCATCCAGTGCCTGAATTCGTTGCAGTACGGGCTGCTGCTGTTCCTCGTGGCCTCGGGGTTGACGCTTATTTTCGGCATCATGGGCGTGATCAACCTGGCGCACGGCAGCTTCTACATGATCGGCGCCTACATGGCCTACGCCCTCGCGCCAGTGGTGGCGGCCACCTTCGGTGGCGGCTTCTTCTCCACGATGGGCGTGGGTCTGGTGCTGTCGGTGCTGCTGGGCTATATGTTGGAGTGGGCGTTCTTCAGCTTCCTCTACGATCGCGAGCACCTGCAGCAGGTGCTGATGACCTACGGTCTCATCCTCGTCTTCGAGGAACTGCGCAGCCTGCTCGTGGGTGACGATGTGCACGGCGTGACGGCGCCACCCATCCTCGCAGGCACCATCGCCCTGGGCGAGGTGATGACCTATCCGGTCTACCGGCTCTTCATCTCGGGGGTGTGCCTCGCGCTGGCGCTGGGCATGTACCTGGTGTTCACGCGCACCCGCCTGGGCATGATGATCCGCGCCGGCAGCACCAACCGCGAGATGGTGCAGTCGCTGGGCATCGACATCCAGTTCCTCTACCGCGTGGTGTTCGCCGCCGGGGTGGCCATCGCGGTACTGGCCGGCATGGTGGCCGCGCCGGTGTCCTCGGTCTACCCGGGCATGGGCAATTCGGTGCTGATCATCTGCTTCGTGGTGGTGGTGATCGGCGGCATCGGTTCCATCCGCGGCGCACTGCTGGCCTCACTGCTCATCGGCGTGGTCGACACCTTCGGCACGGTGCTGCTGCCGCAGGCCGCCGGCGTGCTGGTGTACGTGCTGATGGCCTTGATCCTGTTGTGGAAGCCCAGCGGCCTGTTCAAGGCAGGCTGATGCCGGCTCGGCTGTAGTCCCCCCTGCCCCCGATGAAACTCCTGCATCCCGACAAGCGGCACTTCGTGCTGGCCAGCTTTGCCGCGCTGGCAATGGTGCCGCTGGTGGCCGGATCGTTCGGCGTCGATCTGGTCACCAAGATCATGATCTATGCCCTGTTCGCGCTCAGCCTCGAACTGCTGGTGGGAGCCACCGGGCTGGTGTGCTTCGGCCAGGCAGCGTTCTTCGGCATCGGTGCCTACGCGGTGGTGCTGCTGTCGCCAGCGTCGGAGCCCGCCTCGCTGCTGTGGCTGCTGCCCGTGTGCATGGGCGCAGCGGCGCTGTTCGCGCTGGCCGTCGGCGCGCTGTCGCTGCGCACGCAGGGCGTGTACTTCATCATGGTGACGCTGGCCTTCGCGCAGATGGCCTACTACGTGGTGCACGACACGCCGCTGGGCGGCGGCACCGATGGCATCTACCTCACCGCCAAGCCGGTGCTGGGCTCGCTGATCGACCTGGACCGCCCGCTGGTGATGTACGGCTTCACCTGGGGTTGCCTGCTGGCGGTGTTTGCGTTCCTGGCGCTGCTGCTGCGCTCGCGCTTCGGGCGCGCGCTCGCGGGCATCAAGGCCAACGAGCAGCGCATGCGCGCCACCGGTTTTTCCACCTATCCCTACAAGCTCGCGGCATTCGTCATCTCGGGCGCACTGGCCGGCCTTGCAGGGTTCCTGTTCGCAGTGAAGGACGGCTTTGTCAACCCCGAGTTGCTGGCCTGGCACCTGTCGGGTGCGGTGCTCGTCATGATCATCCTGGGCGGCCTGGGCCACCTGCGCGGTGCACTCATCGGCGCTTTTGCCTTTGCGCTGCTGCAGGAGTTCTTCCAGAGCGAGGCGATCTTCGGCCGCTTTGCCAAACACTGGCACCTGGGGTTGGGGCTGACCATCATCTTGAGCGTGGCGCTGCTGCCGCGTGGCCTGGTCGATGTGCCCGCACAGGTGCGCAACCGCCTGCTCGGCCGCGACGACGGCTCGCGCGGTGTGGCCGGCGGACAGGAGCGCAATGATGACGACGCCTGACGTACTGCTGCGCGGCCAGGACATCACACGCCGCTGGGGCGGCCTGGTGGCGGTGGATCGCGTGTCGATCTCGCTCGAGCGCGGCA
Organism: Aquabacterium sp.; assembly: GCA_023150345.1. Taxonomy (GTDB): domain Bacteria; phylum Pseudomonadota; class Gammaproteobacteria; order Burkholderiales; family Burkholderiaceae_C; genus Pseudaquabacterium. Next base: position 741 of record JAKLLB010000071.1, on the reverse strand, counting down.
GCGTGCATGCCGTGATCGGCACCAACGGAGCGGGCAAGTCCACGCTGATCAACATCCTGTCGGGCGAATTCCCGCCCTCGGCCGGCCGGGTCGAACTGCTGGGGCAGGACGTCACCGCCTGGCCGCAGGCCCGGCGCGCGCGCGCCGGCCTGGGCCGCAGCTACCAGCGCAACACCATCTTTCCCGGTTTCACCGTGTTCGAGAACTGCCGGCTCGCAGCGCAGGCCCGAACGCCCCGACCCTGGGCCTGGTGGCAGGATGCCCAGCGCTGCGAGGCCAGCTGCGAGGCCGCGCACGCGTCCGCCACGCGGGTGGGCCTGGGCACCCTGCTCGACCGCACCGCCGGCCTGCTGGCGCATGGCCAGAAGCGCCAGCTCGAGATCGCGATGTGCCTGGCCACCCAGCCGCAGGTGCTGCTGCTGGACGAACCCCTGGCCGGCATGGGCGCGGAAGAAACCGACCGCATGCTCGCGCTGCTCGCCGAACTCAAGGGCCGGCACGCCATCCTGCTGGTGGAGCACGACATGGACGCGGTGTTCCGCATCGCCGACCGCATCACGGTGATGGTCAATGGCGCCGTGATCGCCTCCGACGCCCCCGATGCCGTGCGCGCGAGTCCCGAGGTGCAAGCAGCCTACCTGGGAGGACATTGATGTCGGCCGCCACCGAGCTCATCGTCGACGCGCGTGGCCTGCACGCCTGGTACGGCTCGAGCCATGTGCTGCATGGCGTGGACTTCCA
>JAKLLB010000070.1 GCA_023150345.1 Aquabacterium sp. | reverse complement strand
GCAGGCCCATGAAGGCGGGTGTGATCTCGATGCGGGAGAAGCCCGCGCGGCCACCGGGTGCGGGCGGTTCGGAGCCGACGACGCGGAACTCCGCGATCTCGCTGGCGGGAAACGACAGCGACAGCCCGTTGCGAAAGCGCAGCTTGTGTGTGAGCACCTCGTAAGGTGCCAAGCCCGTGGCGCGGACTTGCCAGCGCTCGAGCAGCCGCACCGCCTGCATGAAGCCGTGGCGGTGCGGCTCGGCCAAGAGGTGGTCGATGGCGCTGCGCAGGGGGGCTTGAATGGCGTGCATCCGGACTAGACCAGTGGTTGCGCGCCGCTGCGTCGATCGAATCGCATCAGGAGCTCGCCCGTGGTGGCGGCCACGACTTCGAGCTGCGTGTAGGTGTTGGCCTGGGCGTACAGGCCGAAGAAGTGATCGAGCACCTGGGCAAACAGGCGCAGACCGACGCCGACGAACGCCGCTTCGTCGATCGTGAGCCGGATGCGCGTGCCGCGCACGAAGGTGGGGAAGGGGTTGCCCGGCATGCAGGCGCTGTCGGCATGGCACTGCACGTCGACCAGTCCGTCGAGCAGCCGCTGGTTGGTGGGGCTGCGCGGCAGGTCGTACAGCCGCAGGATCTCCTGCAGCGCCTGCACACCCGAACCGCCGATCGACAGCAGGTTCAGGGACAGGTGCGAGATCAAGCGCCACAGCGCGCCCTCGCCGCGCTCGAAGCGGTGGCTGCGCGTCGGTACGCGCAGCAGGCGGATCTCGTGAGCGACGGTGCCGCCTTCCAGGAAGAGATCGCCTCCGGGATGGCCGATGCTCAGCAGGCTGGGCAGGTCGCGGTTGGTGGCCTGCACGTCGATCGACAGCGTATCGGTCTGCGGGGTCGCCGGATCGAACTCGACATCGACGATCGCGATCTCGGTCTCGTACCCCGGGCTGCGCTCAGCCATCGACTCGCTGCGGTGGGCGTACCAGTAGCGCCCGGCCTGCTCACCGTCGCGCAGCAGCTGCTCGTGCTGCAGCGAGAAGAACGGCGCGAAGGCATGGATGCTCTCGCCCTCGGGTGTTTGCTGCACCCGGAAGACACGATCGATCGAGTAGACCTCGTGGCCCCAGGCCCGGCGGCCGCCATCGGGCAGCACCGGGTGGCTGTCGGTGGCATGGGTCACGCGGATCGGGTCGGCCCTCTGCTCGAACAGATTGACCACGGGCGCACAACCCAGAACCAACGCCTGCGCGTTGACGAGTTCGAGCTGGCGCGCAGCGTCCGACTCCAGGCGCAGGCCGCTCATCGGCAAGTGCAACGTGAGCGCGGGGCCGGTGGGTCGCTGCGCCGGCGGCGGCAGCGGCAAGTCGATGAAGTTGAACTTGGCCGGAAAGCCGAAGTACTCCGTGAGCAGGCGATAGGCCGGATGGCTGCGGTGATCGAACGGCAGCAGGGAGTCCTCGGCGCCGAAGCCCACCAGGCGCGGCAGCGCGCCCGGCATCGTCCGCCATGGCCCATGCGCATCCACCTGCGCCAGCATGGCCAGCACTTGCCCGGTGATCGCCTCGCGCAGAGCCTGCACCATCGAGGCCTCGCCGTGCAGGTAGACCCGCACGGATTCCACCGGCAGGTCGGCCCAGGTGAGTTGCGGCGACACCAGTTCCAGCCGCACCGAGAGCAAGGTGGTGGCTCCGCGCGGAAGGTTGGTGCCGGTGGGGGCCTGCACCACGCCGCGGAAGCCGGCCGCGGCTACGCGCAGCGGCAGCAGATGGACGTCGTATGCGGTGCGCATGCGGCACTTCAGGCCGCGCACCATGCGGGTATCGAGCACGGTGCCGCGAGGCACGGCTTGCGGCTGGCTGAGCTGCGCCGCCTGGGGTCCCAGGTCGAAGCAGGCCACCGAGCACGATGGGAACGGCCGCAGGTAGTGCGGGTACAGCACCTCCAGCAGCGACTCGGTGAACAGCGGGAAGTCGTCGTCCAGGCGTTTGTGAACGCGCGCGGCCAGCAGGGCGAACGACTGCACCATGCGCTCGACATGCGGATCGTCGAGCAGGTCACTGGCCGTGGCCAGGCGGCCGCCCAGCTCGGGGTAGGCGGCGGCAAATTCATTGCGGTGCGTCTGCAGGAACTGCAGCTCGCGCTGGAAGTGCGGCAGCAGGTCACGCATGGGGTGTTCCGTCGCTCGCGGCTGCCGGACGCGCCGAGCGCGACACTTCGTATCGGTTGGAACCCGGTTGCAGCACGGCGTCGAAGCTCACCGGTTCCACAGAGGGGTTGAGCAGCAACTGGGCGCGGATCGAGAACACCAGCCCCGCCATGCCGGCATCGGCCTCGCGCACCCGCACCTCCACCTGAGTCAGGCGCTTGTCATGATCGGCCAGCGCACGGCGCAGGGCTTCGGTGATGCGTGCGCGATCGCGGTCGCTGGCCATGCTGAGCGACGAAATGTCGGTCAGGCCGAGCGTGAGCAGCGAGCGCGCCACCAGCGGCTGTGCCTCGAGCTCGTCGGGCTCGAACAGCGGGTGTGCGTTGAGCAGCATCTCGACATCGCGCGCCACCGAGTCCTTGACCCGCTCGACCGTGAAGCGCGAGGCCGCACCACCACCGCGGGTGCCCACGCCTTCGCCGAGCAGTTTGTCGAGGAGGGAGGGGACGTAGGTTTCCATGTGGCTCTGACGGGCTTTCGTGGTTTACGCGGCTTCTGGCGGCTGCGCCCGCTGGCCCAGAGACGCTACTACCGCGAGTCGGCTTGCTCAGTCACATCGCACAACGATGTCCAATCGCGTGGGGCTGGCCAGTCGTCGTATCACTGCCTCGCACCGCTGTACGTCAGCCGGCAAGGGCCTTGACATCCGGTAGAGCCCATCCGCGTAGTCGCAGGACAACCAGGCCGGCGGGCTTGCCATGGCAGACAGCCGCCAAACGATGCGCTCCGCATTCGAAGCGATGATTGCGGGCTTCAGGGCTGCACCCTGATCGGGTGGGCCGTCGTAGATCGACAGGCCGGTCAGCGGCGCGTGAACGCTGCCCAAGTGCATCGTCCAGCCGGCTGCATCCGCCGCCTGGTTCGGCGCGGGTAGGCTCGCGAGGCCCGGGCACTGCAAGGGCGCAGCGGCCCAGGCCGCGGCAGATGCCGAGAGCGCAAGGGACACCAAGAAGCGGCGGCGCGTGCCGTGTCGTGAACTCATTCGATCACCGAGTAGGCGTCTGCGTTGTTGCTGGGGTCCACCAGCTGTCCGCTCTTCGAGCGCCCCTTGCGCCGAATGAAGCGCTTGGACACCTTGGGCTTGGTCGTGTTGTCGTTCCACTGATCGACAACCCAGATTCCTCCCGCATCGCGTGAGAGCAGGAAGGCGGCATGATTACCGGTTCCGTGACTGGCGTAGCGACCGCCTGAGAACGTAGCGATGGCCACGCCAACGGGTACCGTTCCCGGACCGATCACCCTGGCACCTTCACGCCAAGCCCCGGTGTTCGGTGCGGCGGCATAGTGCTGGACAAGAGCAACGCATTGCTTGGATCCCACCTTGTCGGTGCCGTGTAATGCTGCTGCTTGGGCGTAGATGTAGGGCATGGCTTGAAATGGCGTGGAGCAAACAGGCAAGCCTGGAGGCTAGCCATTGCGATACTGGGTATCCAGTCGACGCGAACAGGTCGACTGGCTCGGTGCGTGCACTGCACGCACCGAGGCCAGCGGGCTATACCGCGACGTGTGGGCCACGGACTAGCACGCAACAAGCGTAGATCACGCGGTCTGGAAAATCAGACGGCGATGTTCTTGCGCAGATCCCAGCCGGCGGTGCCGGTGGAAACCGGGGCCTCGCCCTCGGTGGTCTGGGCCTTGTACTCCCAAACGATCTTGCCGTACTTCAGGCCGAAGGTCTCGGTCGGCAGCTCGCCGGCGCCGATGCTCGTCGCGACGGAAGACACCACCACGTCCTCGAGAACGATCTTGTAGTAGTCGACGCGAGTTTGCGAAGTCGAAGTCGCGCCCTTGCCGCCGAAGCCACGGTAGAACGTGATCAGAACCTTCGGGTAGACCGTGCCCGCCGAGCAGGCCCGCAGAAGCTTCGAGGTGGCCTTGTCGATGTCCTTGGTGAACATCATTTCGCCGTGCTCGGTGCGCTCGGCCGTGTGACCGCCGGCGCTGGAGGCGCTGGAGGACTTGGGCTGGAACACCGAGTGCGAGAACGTCGAAACCTCAATCTCGCTCTTGTGCTTGGTGTCGGTGCTGTCGCCCTGGAGCTCGCTGGCCCCCTCGAACTTGACGTAGATATCCTTCATTCAATTACCTCCTGTATGTCAACCCTTCTGGGACGATGACAGCTCGGCGACGAGACGAAGGGAGACTGAAAGCTCGTCGAGCTGAAATGCCTGTGGAATGAGTGGTAACCGACCAGTGCCGCACGGGGATCGCGGTGACGGACAGAGGTGAGATGGTTCATGTGATGCCCGCGATCCACTGAGCGCCGTCAGCGCGCCCCAGACGCTGGGTCGTTGGTACGGAGCAGTGTGCAGGTGGTGACCATCTGACCACTGCGCGCCGCCGCAGCGAGGCAGTCGCTGCTTGCTACCAGGTCCCGTCGCTGTGCGGGCGCCAGACTGTGCAGGACATCATCCGCAGCGAGTGCGGCACGCAGGATGGCGGCGCCGCGCTCCCAGTCGGTTCGTCGAACCGAGGCTGTAGGCGCAGAGGACCCGGCGGAAACAGCGATACGGTCTCGCATCAACGTTTCGGCGTAAGCCCTGAGCAGTTCAGGCGTCGGGTAGACGAGCGCAGCCTCGGCATAGCCCTTTGCAGCGGCACCCCATCGACCTGATGCGCGCGCGCGTTCGGCAGCCACGCGGAACGCTTGCGCATCGCTCCTTGGGGCATTGCGATTGGACTCTAGCCATGACCGAACGACCTCAGGCTTCTCGAGGTCGCCCTGCGCAAGGGCCGACGAGGCAACGCCAGCTGCGTTGGACAATGAAGCCCAGCTCAGCATGCTAGCGGCGCACAACAAGCGAACCCACAGACGCGGCATCACTGCTCCTGCAAAGGATGAGGTACTCGTAAAGCGCTGTCCAACCCGATGGATCCACTGTTACGCAGCCCGCGCTGACTCGTCCCGTGTGGAGATAGCGGTCATTGCGACCGGGCAACGCCGCACCACGCCCCAGATAGAACCACGTTTTCGCGTAACGGGTCCGCCCCAAGTATCCGGCCCCACCTTCGTGGGGAAAGTCGGGAATCTGAATGGGATGGGTGCCGGTGGCCACAGGGTTGCCGGCGTCGGTAATGGCCCGGACCTGCCCGCCTGGGAAGCTGAGCATCTGGCTTGAGACGCTGAACTCAAGATTGGCACTCGAACGCCATCCCGGGTTGCCGATCTTGAGGTATCCGCCGGTCACTGAGAACGCGTGGCCTCGGTAACTCCCTTCAGTCGTGGTGAACCAGTCGCGGCCCGAGCGTGGTTCGTCGATCTGTATCTTCAAGTACCGCGGCAGGGCGACGATCTGGCCACCAGATCCGGCCTTGACGTTCAGCCAGCCATCAGCGCCGCCTGCGATGTGTCCAAGTTCGGGCATGCGTGTATACGTGCGTGTTTCGATTGGTTGGATGTGGTTACGGGGCCGTCTTGGTTTGGGATCAGCTCAGGCAGGACCACGCTCGATGACTCAACCCTTCTGGGACGATGGCAGCTCGGCGACGAGACGAAGGGAGACTGAAAGCTCGTCGAGCTGGAAGTGGGGCCGGATGAAAGCCACGGCGCGGTAGCAGCCCGGCTTGCCCGGAATCTCGGACACGTCGATCTGCGCCTGGCGCAGCGGGTAGGTGGCTTTCGTTTCCTGGGTGGCGTTGTCGTCTTCCACCACGTACTGGCGTATCCAGCGATTCAGGAACTCCTCGACGTTCTTGGCCGAGGCGAAGCTGCCGATCTTGTCGCGCATCATCGCCTTGAGGTAGTGCGCAATACGGCAGACGCTGAAGATGTACTGAAGTTGTGCCGACAGAACCGCGTTGGCGTTGGCCGTGTCGAGGTCGTATTTCTTGGGCTTCTGGGCCGATTGCGCGCCGAAGAACGCGGCGTAGTCTTTCCCCTTGCAATGCACCAGCGGCATGAATCCCAGGTCGCTGAGTTCCTTTTCACGGCGATCGGTGATGGCCACTTCGGTGGGGCACTTCAAGGCGACTTCGCCGTCGTCGGTCTTGAAGGTGTGCGTGGGCAGGTCTTCGACCAGTCCGCCACCTTCGACACCCCGAATGGCCGCGCACCAGCCGAAGTTCTCGAATGCGGCCGTCAATCGGGCGCCCATGGCGTACGCCGCGTTCACCCAGAGGTACTTGGAGTGATCGGTGCCGTCGACATCCTCGACGTAGTTGAAGCCCTCGACGGTGTTGCCATCCTTCGGGTCGTAAGGCAGGCGGCCGAGGAAGCGCGGCACGGTGAGGCCGACGTAGCGGGAGTCTTCACACTCGCGGAACGATTGCCACTTGGCGTACTCGACGGTGTCGAACACCTTGGACATGTCGCGCGGGCGTCCGAGATCGGCGAATGTGTCCAAGCCGAACAGCTCGGGCGATGCGGCCGAGATGAACGGGGCGTGGGCGGCAGCGGCCACATGCGCCATCTGCTCGACGAAGTACATGTCCTCGGCGTTGCGCGTGAACGTGAAGTCGCCGATCAGGGTTCCGAACGGGGCGCCGCCAAAGGTGCCGAACTCCTCCTCGTAGACCTTCTTGAACAGTGCGCTCTGGTCGAAGTCGACCGCGGTGTTGAAGTCCTTGACGAGTTCCTTCTTGGTCGCGTTGAAGACCTTGATCTTCATGCCTGCGCCAGTGGAGGTGTGCTTGCACAGGTAGTGCAGGCCGGTCCAGGTGGACTCCAGCTTCTGGAACGCAGCATGGTGCATCACTTCGCTGAGCTGGTCGCTGATCAGGCGGTCGAGCTCGGCCACGCGGGCGTCGAGCGTGATGCTGAGGTTGTCCGACAGCACCACGGTGCCCTTCATCACCTCGCGCACCAGTTCACCGATCAGGTCGCGCGCACGGGCATGCTCGTTCTCCGAGCGGGCGACACGGCTCTGGGTGACGATCTCGTCGAGCAGGCTGGGTGCGGCGGCAGCCGCTTGGGCGGGCGGGGCACTCTGTTCGGCAACGGCGGCATTCATGCGGTCACTCCTCGGTCTGCGCGGTTTCCTGGCCCAGCTGGGCCAGCTTCTCGGTGTTGGCCAGCACGTCGGCCAGGATGTCTTCGAGCTTGTCGTTGCCGGCGAGCTTGTTGCGCAGGTCGGACAGCTTGGTGCGGGCCTCGAGCAGCTTGCGCAGCGGCTCCACCTGCTGCACCACCGACTCGGGCCGGAAGTCCTCGACCTTGTCGAATGCAAGGTTCACGGCGAACTCACCGCCTTCGGGGCTCAGGCGGTTGCGAACGCGGTAGCTGGCCTTGGGTGCCATGCCCTTCATGACGTCGTCGATGTTGTCGAGATCGACCTGGACGAACTTGCGGTCCTTCAGCTTGGGCAGTGGCTTCTCCGGGTCGGGCTGACCGGTGAAGTCACCGAGGACGCCGACCACGAAGGGCAATTCCTTCTTCTCGATCGCATCTCCGATCTCGACGTCGTAGGTGAGCTGCACGCGCGGGGGGCGCACTTTCTGCAGCCGCTTCTGAATGCTTTCCTTCTTTGCCATGGGGCGTCCTTTCGTGGTGCGGGGCGCGGATCAGTTCAACAATTTGAATGGGTCGCCTGCGGTCTTGGTGGCCGGCGTGGGCGACGGGGTTGCGGCTGTGGACCGCGCGGTGGCGCTGCTGGTGCGCGGTGTCGGAGCAGGCGCCGACGGTGCCGGCGGTGCGGCTGCGGCAGCCTGTGCCGGTGCAACAGGCGGTGCGGTTGCAGTGCCGGTCGGCGCTGCGGTGCCCGCCGATCCGCGCGCGGTGCGGGTGCGGCGCCCAACGGTCGGTGCCGAAGCGGCTTCGGGTGCTTCGGCGCGTTGGGGCACCAGCGTCGCTTCGCCCAGGGCATCTCGCAGGGCGCGGGTCAGGCCGGCGGCTTCCTCCCTGCTGCCGACGCGAAAGCTCGACCGCTCGCGCAGCGCCAGCAACGAGACCGTGGACACGCGCAACCCGCTCACGGCCAGGACGCTGTGTGCCAGTGTGTCCTGGCTGTCGCGCAGCAAGACCTCCTGTGCAGCGAGGATGGCGTTGCCGTAGTCGGCCGTATCGAAGAAGTCCTCGGCCAGGCGCTGCCAGGGCTGGGCCTCGGTGGGGTAGGCACGCGTGGCGGCACGCCAGGCCATGCGTGCCTTGTCGCGCTGGCCGTCGCGAGCCGCGGACTGCCCCTGCTTCATGAGCTCGGCGAGCGAGGGTTGCGCCGGCGCGGGTGCGGCCGGCGCCACAGGTGCGGGCGGGGGGGCGGAAGCACAACCGGCGACCAAGGCGCATGTGGCGATCGCCCAGGTGGACGACCAGACCTGGCGATGGACGCGCGCCCCGTATGTGGCCGGGCGTTTCGGCATGCTGACGACTCCCCTGAATTGAGCTAGTGAACAGTGGACGCGGCACCAGTGGCCGCGTCCAGGTGGCGCAATGTAAGGGCAATCGATGGCTGCGTGGGGGTCGACACCCCCCCAATTCTTGGGAACGAGTTAGGGGGGTCCGGTGCCGCCCGTAGCCCCGAACTCGCGCAGACAATCGCGTTCATGTCTAACGTTCCGAGACCGGTCGCTCCATGGAACTCCAGGCGCCTGAGGCGGCGCGTCTCGGAGGTTGCGCTGCTGGCGGCTGTCATGGTGCTGGCCGGCTGCGGCACGAGCCCGACCGAGAGCAGCACGTTGGACAAGGCGCTCGAGCTCGTCGGGCTGCGCAAGCCTGCGGCCGTGCAGTCCCTGCCCAAGGAGTTGCCCTCCGAACTGCTGCCGCGCAGCCGACAGGTTTCGCTGCGATTGCACGCCAGCGAGGTACTCAACACCGATGGGAATGGACGCTCGCTTTCGGTTGTTGCACGTGTTTACAAGCTGCGATCCAGCGCATCGTTCCTGCAATTGCCCCATGAGGCGTTGACGCAGTCCGGCACCGAACGAGGCGCGCTGCTGCCGCAGGATGTGATCGACGTGCGCGAAGTGGTGCTGGCGCCTGGCCAGCGCCATGAGGTGATCGAGACCATGCCGCCCGAGGCCACGCATCTGGCCGTGGCAGCGCTGTTCCGCAGTCCGGCGCCCCAGCGCTGGCGCTTCGTCTTCGATACCAAGTCAGCCGCAGCCAGCGGCGTCACCCTGGGTTTGCACGGTTGCGCCATGAGTGTGGCGCAGGGGCAGGCCGTCGATGTTCTGCCCGAGACGGCGCGCCTGGCGGGCGTGCAGTGCCAGTAGTGCAATTCTCGTGAACGCGAGAGGTATACGTTGATCCAGACATCCAAGGTGCTGTGGGGCGAGGGTTTGTTCCTGCGGCCACAGCATTTCCAGCGGCAGGACGCCTATCACGAATGGCGGTTGGCCGAGCAGGCTCGAACCTTGCACCCCTATGCCTGGGGCGTGCGTCGCATGAAGATCGATGTGGACGCACTGGCCGCAGGGGTCTTGCGATTCGACGAACTGCAGCTCGTGCTTCCCGACGGCGACCTGTATGCCGCGCCGCAGGACGATCCGCTGCCAGATCCGGTGTCGCTGGCGGGGGTACCGGCGGGCACGGCCGAGGTGGTGTTTCACGCGGCGCTGCCGCCGATGCGCAGCCACGCAAGCAACTTCACGCCGCTGGGTCAGGCGGCCGACGGATCGATGCGCTACGCGCAACGCAATCAGCCGGCGATCGATTGGTTCACGGCCGCTGCCGAGTCCGACATCAGCACGCTGGGACGCTGCCTGCGCGTGCTGCCGGACACGGCGCCGCGCGATCACCTGGTGAGCCTTCCGGTGTGCCGGCTGCGTCGCAGCGGCGCCGGGGCGTTCGAGGTGGACCAGCGCTTCGTGCCGCCGTGCACGGCGATCGGAGCCTCGGCCACGCTGCACGCCATGGTGCGCCGGCTGCTCGACGTGCTCCAGGCCAAGGTCGACGCGCTTTATGGCTTTCACCGCGAGCCCTCGCGCCACGTCATCGAGTTCCGCTCGGGCGACATCGCCTCGTTCTGGTTGTTGCACACGGCAAGCTCGGCATACGCCCGGTTGTCGCACCTGTACCACCATCCGCTGCTGCACCCCGAGCGTCTGTACGAGAGCATGCTGGAGCTGGCGGGGGCACTGATGACGTTCTCGCGCAGCGCCACGCTGGCCGACTTGCCGCCCTATGACCACCAGGATCCGGGCCGTTGCTTCGGCCGGCTCGACGCCCTGGTGCTCGAGCTGCTCGAGACGGTGATCTCCACGCGGTGCTTCGCCGTCGCGCTGGAGGAAGTCAAGCCGTCCTTTCACCTGGCACGTCTGGACTCGCAGAAGATCGACGCGCAGACGCAGCTCTTCCTGTGCGTCCAGTCGGCGCTGCCACTGGTCGAGCTGGTCGAGATCGTGCCACCGCGCTTCAAGGTCGGTGCCCCGGACGATGTCGACAAGCTGGTGCTGTCGGCCACCGCCGGTGTTCGCTTGACGCACACGCCCCAGGTGCCCGCCGCGATTCCAGTGCGGCCGCAGTCGGTGTACTTCGCGCTCGATGCGCGGGGCCCTTTGTATGAGCGCATGCTGCAGGCGCACAGCGCCATGCTCTATGCGCCGGCGGGCATACCCGAGCTGCGGCTCGAGCTGTTCGCGCTCAACGGTTGAAGCATCCCACCATGGCCCGCAACGCCCCACCCAGCCTGTTCAGCGCGGACGACCTCGCGCTGCTCGAAAGGCACCGCCAACCCGCCCCTGCGCGCGAGGCCCGCAGCCTCGTCGACCTGCTCTACGAAGGCTGCTACATGATCTTCCTGCTGCGCAATGGGCAGGCACCGACAGAGGCGGCCGCCTTTCGCGAGCGGGTGCGCCAGTTCCTGGCCGGGTTCGAGCGTGGCGCGCAACGACTGGGCGCGCCTGCTGAAGACGCGTACTTGTCGAAGTTCGCGTTCTGCGCCCTGGTCGACGAAGTGGTGCTCAACGGCGACTTCCGCATCCGCGACGACTGGGAGCGCCGGCCGTTGCAGCTCGAGTTCTTCGGCGAACAACTGGCCGGCGAGCGCTTCTTCGAATACCTCGAGCGCCTGCGCCAGGCCGGCGCGCCGCGCGTACAGGTCCTGGAGGTCTACCACCTGTGCCTGCTGCTGGGCTTCCAGGGACGCTATCTGCTCGAAGGCCCCGAAAAGCTTGCCTACATGACGGCCCGCCTGGGCGAGGAAATCGCCCACCTGCGTGGCCGGCGTCCGGAGTTCGCGCCGCACTGGGAAGCGCCCGACCGCGTGGCGCACCAGTTGAAGTCAGAGGTGCCGCTGTGGGTGGTGGGATCGGTGTTCGCACTCGCCGCGCTGCTGGCCTTCGTCGGCCTGCATTGGGCGCTGCAGCACCAGACCCACGCCGATCTGGCGGCGTATCAGGGCGTGGTGAAGCTGGCGCCCCGTGCGGCGCATGTCACGATCACGTTGCCGTGAGGCGCCAGGCTTGCGCGCCCTGGCAGGGCAGCGGGCCCGGGCGCGCACTCACCCATCCAACCGCTTCTGGAACACCAGCCCCGCGTGCTCGCGCAGCGCGTGGAACCTGATCTTCGGCCAGTTGGCCTCGATCGCGCGCAGCTCGGGCGCGTATTCCACCAGCAACGTCGGCGCATCTACGGCATCGAACGCCATGCGATGGCTGTTGCCGTCGATGAAGCGCTGCAGTTCCTTGTCGCCGCCGTCGGCGATGTCGCAGGTCACCCAGCGTGCGATCTGGAAGCGGCAGGGGCTGATGCGGGCCTTGCAGCCGTACTCGTGTTCGAGCCGGTGCGCCACCACCTCGAACTGCAGCTGGCCGACGGCACCCAGCATCAGCACGCTGCCGGCCACCGGGCGAAAGACCTGGATCGCGCCTTCCTCACCGAGCTGCTGCAGCCCGGCCTTGAGTTGCTTGGTCTTCAGCGGGTCGGCCACCTCGACCATGCGGAACATCTCGGGCGCGAAGAAGGGCAGACCGGTGAATTGCAGGCTTTCGCCTTCGGTCAGGGTGTCGCCCAGCTGCAGCACGCCGTGGTTGGGGATGCCGATGATGTCGCCGGCGTAGGCTTCGTCGAGAAGCTCGCGCTTCTGGCTCAGGAAGCTCACCACCGTGTTGGGCCGCAGTTCCTTGCCCGAGCGCACCACCTTCAGCCGCATGCCGCGCTCGAAGTGACCCGAGGCCACGCGCACGAAGGCGATGCGGTCGCGGTGGGCCGGGTCCATGTTGGCCTGGATCTTGAACACCACGCCGGTGAACTTGCCTTCGTCGGGCAGAACCTCGCGCTGCAGCGCCGGACGGTTGCCCGGTGGCGGCGCCAGGTCGACCAGTGCGTCGAGCACTTCGCGCACGCCGAAGTTGTTGATGGCCGAGCCGAAGAACATCGGCGTCTGCCGGCCGGCCAGGAACTCGTCCGCATCGAACGCAGGCGCGGCCTCGCGCACCAGTTCGATCTCGCCAGCGGCCTGCTCGTAGGTGGCGCCGAAGCGCTGGCCGAGCAGCGGGTTGGCCACGCCGTCGATGATGTCGTCGTCCTGCGTGGCGCGATCTTCGCCGGGGGTGAACACACGCATCTGGTCCTTGCGCAGATCGAGCACGCCGCCGAAGATCTTGCCCATGCCCACGGGCCAGGTGAACGGCACCACCGTCATGCCCAGTTCGCGCTCGATCTCGTCCATGAGGTTGAGCGGCTCCTGCACCTCGCGGTCCATCTTGTTGACGAAGGTGAGGATGGGCGTGTTGCGGGCGCGGCAGACCTGCAGCAGCCGGCGCGTCTGCGGTTCGACGCCATTGGCGGCGTCGATCACCATGAGTGCGGCGTCCACCGCGGTGAGGACGCGGTAGGTGTCCTCGCTGAAGTCCTGGTGGCCGGGGGTGTCGAGCAGGTTGATGACGCAGTCGCGGTACTCCATCTGCATCACCGAGCTGGCCACCGAGATGCCGCGCTGCTTCTCGATCTCCATCCAGTCGCTGGTGGCGTGGCGGCTGGCCTTGCGCGCCTTCACCGAGCCGGCGATCTGGATCGCGCCGGAGAACAGCAGCAGCTTCTCGGTCAGCGTGGTCTTGCCGGCGTCGGGGTGGGAAATGATGGCAAACGTTCTTCGACGCTTGACTTCATTGACAATTTTCTCGTCCGCCATCGCTCACCAGCCCCGGTTTGTACACAGCTATGTACACGTTTCCAAGTAGTGCCCATCGCCTGCGTACAACCCGCGCTTCCGAGCCAGCGCCGGGCTCCCCCGGCGAGCCTCAATTTTACGTGAGCAGCGACGGGTACTTCGCCGCGCGCAGCTCTTCGAGGGCCTTTTCCGTGGACTTCCACGGCTCGCCCTTGATGCGTGCGATCAGGTCGCGCCAGACGCGCTCGAAGGCTCTCAGTGCAAGCTCCTCGTCGAAGGTGATCCCCGGCGGAAGCAGCGGATGGATATCCTCGATGAGACTCCGGGTGAGCTTCTTCAGCATCCGCTCCTCGGCGTTGGCGCGGCTGATGGCGAGGTCCTGCTGTGCGAGGTAGTACTCCAAGCCCGCGACAACGTGGGCCGGATCAAGCTTCAACTGCTCAAGCCCGTGATGCAGGTCGAAGAGGTCCCGGTTCTTCTCCCGCTGCAACAGGGCGCGTAGCTTGGTCGAGAAGAGTTCGTCCGGCGTGTAGGTTGCGACCTGCACGTCGGCCTTGTGCCGCGGGTTGTCCATCGTGAACGGCATGAGCACGATGCCGTTCAGGCTCTTGTGCTCGCGCGTGTTCATCTCGACCTTGAGCTTGAGAGTCGCGTTCTCGTCGGTCTCCGGCTTGAACAAGTAGACGAGGTGCATCGAGTGCTTGCCCTGCGCGAACGACGGCTTTCCAAGCCAGTCGAGCGCTGCCGCATGACATCGACTGTGGACTTGATCGGCTCGCCTTCGAGCTGAACGAGGTCGATGTCTTCGGAGTACCGCATCGGCTTCGCGAAGAGGAGCTTGTTGATCGCCGTTCCACCTCGGAAGGCGATTTTCCCCTTGAGCCCCGGAGCGGAGAACAGGTCGCAAAGCGCCCTGGAAATGATCAGGTCCTGTTCAACCTGCCGGGGGTCGGGCCAGGTGGCGTGCTGGCCCCATGCCTGGATGAAAGCCTTGGGGATCAAAAGTCCACCTCCACGCGCTGGTTGATGAGAAGTTTCCAGCGCGCGTCCTTGTCGGCGAGCGTGGAGAGGACGCTGCTGACTTCCTTGACCCGGGGGTCCAGCGGGACGGCAGTCTTGGCCTTGTGCGCGAACGTCTCAAGGCGCTTGGCCTGCCGGTCGTGTCCTGTGCGCTCCAGCAGGTATCCGAGCCGCCGCACACAGGAGGACTCGTAGGCTGTGGCGAGCGTCGCAAGCTTCCGGGGGTCGGCTTTGTCACCGATGTCTTTGACGACCTGCGCGACATTGTTGATGCCGCCTGCCTTGTGGAAATAGCGGACGCAGTCCAGCAGGGTCAGCTCGACGCCCGCGACGCGGGCGTATCCGGCGCTCGTCTTGATCTTGTCGAGGGCTTCGGGCTGGTTCACCCTGGCAAAGCTGGCGGGCGCCTGGTAGACGAACTCGATGCGGTGGCGTCCGAGTTCGATGCCAAGCAACTGGCGGGGCACGATCACCTGAAACACCATCGCGGCCTGATGGGATGAACCGTGGGATGCGGCTGCGCGCAGGAGCGAGACGCGGTAGTCGAGCGACAGAGCGCGCATGAGCGGGTCGATCCACTGCGCGGGGTCAGGCGCGCCCGCGCTTTGTTCTTCGGGGCGCAGGATGAGGAAGAAGCCCTTTCGCGGGCTGGCGAGGCGCTTGCGTTTGGCGAGCCGCACCAGAGACGCCGTCAGCGTCTGCTTCGTGAGGTCGAGCACCGCTTCGGCCTCCTCTCGCGAGAAGGTCGCCTGGCCCTGGATCAACCGATCCTCTATGAATCGCTCAAGCGGTCCCATCCCCAGAACATACGCGAAAGCTGACAGTACTGCAATGGTTTCGCATATGAGTTGGGCGTCGCTGATGCCCGGAACGTACCCGTAAACATACAAAAGCGACGTGGTTGCGCGTACAGGATGGGGACTTCTGGCCTTATGAGCGCCCTCCATCGCACACCTGATCATCCAACTTTCCCGCGTCTGAAACACGCGAAAGTTAGAAACCTCGACCTGTCGCCCAGCCCAGACCGTAAGCGGAAACCGACAAACGGAAGTCGTTTGCGCGTATGAAACAGGGCATCGCGACCCATCAGGGCGTGGCCACGCAGGTACCTTGAACGCCTCACGGTCACGCCCCTTGATCCACGCCGGTTCGGTGCCTCGGCCCGACCATGTCGCCCCGGTGGCGGGGTCACGGTACAGGGGTGCAGCGTCTCGAGTTGGCGCGCCAGCCGGTCCCACAACGCGTAGGGGAACACCGCGACATCGGGGGCGCCGATGCGAAACGGCAGCGCCGGCTGCTGCGGCGGCTGCCACCCCAGCGCGGTATCGGCAATGGCCTGGCCGCGTCGCGACAGCGCCAGCATGGGCGCGCTCGGGCGATGCGCACCAGAGGCGCGCGCCGGGCGCAGCGCTGCCAGATCCGGCGCCACGTAGCTGCCGTCACCCACGCGTGCCTGCACATAGCCCTCGGCACGCAGACGCTCCAGCGCCCACAACACGGTGTTGCGGCTCACACCCAGCGCGCGCGCATGCTCGCGCGAGGGCGGCAGGCGTGCGCCTGGCGGGAAGCGGCCCTGCTCGATGGCGGCGCGCAACTCGCGGTAGACGCACAGCCGCAACGGCGCGGCTGCCGGCGATGCGGGATTGGCCCTGCGTGGCACGATGAAATGGTTCCTCCGATGCTTCGATCGTCGCTTAAGCTGTGGAGCCAATCCCGGGGCATACGCCGCTGAGGCCAGCGGCCCAGCACCGCTCGAAGTCCATCACTCGAAGTCCATTGCCATCGAAGCCACCGCACCATGGCCGAATACACCGCCCGCATCCTGTGGCTGCGCCACGACCAGCCGTTTCTCGACCAACGCTACAGCCGCCGGCACGAGTGGCACTTCGACGGTGGGGCCGTCGTGCCGGCATCGTCTTCGCCCCATTCGGTGCCGCTGCCCTGTTCGGACGCCACGGCGGTCGACCCCGAAGAAGCGCTGGTGGCCGCCGTGTCGAGCTGCCACATGCTGTGGTTCCTGAGCCTGGCGGCACAGGCCGGCTGGTGTGTCGACGACTACCGCGACGATGCCGCAGGCACGATGGCGCGCAATGCCGCCGGCCGCATGGCCATCACGCAGGTACGGCTGCGTCCGCAGGTGAGCTTTTCCGGTGAGCGCGTTCCCGATGCCGCCGAAATCGAGCGGCTGCACCACGTGGCGCACGAGCGGTGCTACATCGCGAACTCGATCACCGCCGAAGTGCGGTGCGATCCCGTTCATCCTCAGGCCTGAGCCATGTACCTGCCGACGCACTTCGAACGCTCCGACACCGCCGCGCTGCAGGCGCTGGTCGACGCACACCCCCTGGCGATGCTGGTCACGCTGCGCGCTGGCGAGCCGGTGGTCGACCACATCCCGATGCTGCTCGATGCCGGACGCGGTCCGCACGGCACGCTGGTCGGCCATGTGGCGCGCGCCAATCCGCTGTGGCGCACGCCGGGCGCGTGCCTGGCGGTGTTTCGCGGCCCGCAGGCCTATGTCTCGCCGTCGTGGTACCCGAGCAAGCGCGACAACGGCAAGGCGGTGCCGACCTGGAACTATGCGGTGGCGCATGCACACGGCACGTTGCGCGCGTTCGACGATGCGGCGGCGCTGCGGGCCCTCGTCACGCGACTGACCGAGCGCCACGAGGCGGGGCAACCGAGCCCGTGGCAGGTGAACGATGCCCCGGCCGACTACCTCGAGACGATGCTGCAGGCGATCGTCGGCATCGAGCTGCCGGTCGAGCGCATCCAAGGCAAGTTCAAGCTCAGCCAGAACCGCAGCGAGGCCGATCGCACCGGAGTCGAGGCCGGCCTGCGCGACCATCCCGGCTGCGGCGACGCCGCGGCCATGGCCGAGTGGATGCGGCGCGAGGTGGCACGATGATCGGCATCGAAGTGCTGCGCGCCGCTGACCGCGCGACCTGGGAGCCGCTGGCGCGGGCCTACAAGCACTTCTATCGCACGTCGGTCACGCCGGCCGAGATGGACGCCGCCTGGCAGCGGCTGCAGGCCTCGGACGTCGTGCAGGGCTGGGGCGCCTGGCGCGCCGGCCGGATGGTGGGCATCGTGCACGCGCTGCATCACGCCAGCGTGTGGGCCGATCGCGTGTGCTACCTGCAGGATCTGTATGTCGACGAGGCCGAGCGCGGCCAGGGCATCGCAGCGGCGTTGATCGAGCAGGTGGCGCGCCACGCGCGCGCGAACGGCGCTGCGCGGTTGTACTGGCTCACCCATGCCGACAACGCGCGTGCCCGGGCGCTGTACGACCGGGTGGCGCAGCACCAAGGCTACATCCGCTACGACTTCCCGATGTCGTGAACGGGAGCCCCGGGCCACTCAGCCGGTCAGGCGCTGCACGCCCTCGAGACGGCAGGCGTACACCGCGTTGCGCAAGGCGGCGATCGCTTCATAGCGGGTGAAGCTGCGCCGCCACGCCAGCACCACCCGCCGGGTGGGCACGGGCGGCGCGAACGGAACGTAGCGTATGTGGGGCGGTGGATCCTTGGGCACACTGAGTTGCGGCACGACGGTCACGCCCATGCCCGAGGCCACCATGTGCTTGATGGTTTCGAGCGACGACCCCTCGAAGCTCTTGCGGATGCCCTCGGCATCGCTGGAAAAGCGCGCGAACTCGGGACAGACCTCGAGCACATGGTCGCGAAAGCAGTGCCCGGTGCCCAGCAGCAGCATGGTCTCGCGCTTGAGGTCGTCGGCGGCGATCTGCGGTTGGGCGGCCAGCGGATGGTGGCTGGGCACCGCCACCATGAACGGCTCGTCGTACAGCCGCGCGATCGCCAGGCCGGTATCGGGGAAGGGCTCGGCCAGGATCGCGCAATCGAGCTCGCCGGTGCGCAGCATGTCCAGCAGCTTGACGGTGAAGTTCTCCTGCAGCATCAGCGGCATCTGCGGCGTGCGCTCGATGGCGTTGCGAACCAGATCCGGCAGCAGGTAGGGCCCGATGGTGTAGATGATGCCCAGTCGCAGCGGCCCGTTCAGCGGGTCCTTGCCGCGCTTGGCGATCTCCTTGATGGCTGCGGCCTGCTCGAGCACCGACTGCGCCTGTCGCACGATGGCCTCGCCCAGCGGCGTCACGCTGACCTCGGCGGGCCCGCGCTCGAACAGGCGCACGTCGAGTTCCTCCTCGAGCTTCTTGATCGCGACGCTCAGGGTGGGTTGCGAGACAAAGCAGGCGTCCGCCGCGCGGCCGAAGTGGCGCTCGCGGGCAACGGCGACGATGTAGCGCAGTTCGGTGAGGGTCATCGCTCGTGCGAAACGCTGGAAGCTGGGCGGGCGATCTGACCTGGCCTGGTTTCAGGACACAGGGTCGGGTGGGTCATGGCGATGGTAACTGGCCGACGCCTGAAGTCGGGCGCCGGGTGCTGGCCGCAGGCGCTGGGTGATACTGCGCTTCGCAACGCAAGCGCAATGGGACGGGCGACAATGACCGCGGCGGGCTGGATGCCCCTGATCAACGAGCTGAAATCGGCTGTAGCGGCACGAGACCGCGCTGCCGCACGACGGTGCGTGCAGCAATTGCTCGACGGACAGGCGCCGCTCGGGGCGCAGTGGCGCAGCGTGTGCGAGTTCATGCGGGTGTCGGGCGAGCTCACCTTGGCCATGCGGTCGATGGACGCCTACGTGGCGGCGGCCGGTCATGCACCTCAGGTGCTGTACTCCAAGGTGGTGCTGCTGACCCAATGTGCGCGCATGGCCGAGGCGCTGCAATTGATCGAGCGCCTGCCGGTCGACGTTCCCGACCGCGCCGGCCATGCCTATGTGCGCGGCAACGTGGCCATGTCGCTGGGTCGCTTCGCGCAGGCGCGTGAATGGCTCGAGCGGGCGGTGGCACTGCGTCCGGGTTGGGGCCCGGCATGGCTGACTCTGGTTTCGGGCGTGAACCTGGCCGCCGATGCCCTGGGCGAGCGCCTGTTGGCCGACGCCGACGCCGCCCGCCGCCAGGCTGGCGGCGACTACGCCCGCTACTGCTACGCGCTGGGCAAGCTGCACGCGGACCGCGGCGATGTCGACGCGGCGTTCGACGCTTTTGCGCAGGGCGCCCAGCTGTTGCGCCGCGAGCTGCCCTACAGCCGAAGTGGCAATGCCGCGAACGCCGCCCAGGCGATGAGCGGCTACAGCCCCGAGCGACTCGAGCGCTGGGGCGCAGGCCGCCAGCGCGACACGCACCGCCCCATCTTCGTGACCGGCCTGCCGCGCTCGGGCACCACGCTGGTCGAGCAGATCCTGGCCAGCCACAGCGAGGTGGCCGATGGCGCCGAACTCAATATCGCGCAGCACCTGGCGGTGCAAGCCGGTGGCGTGTCCGGCGATGCGTTGAGCACCTACGAGGCGGGCGGCGGGTCAGCGGATGCGCTGGCCGAGCTGTATCTGCACCTGCTGGACGAGCGGTGCGGGTCGAGCGGGCGCATCGTCGACAAGACGGTGGATGCCAGCCGCTTCCTCGGATTGGTCGCGGCCGCGCTGCCGCAGGCCCCCATCATCTGGATGCGGCGCGACCCGTTGGACAACGCATGGTCGTGCTTTCGGACGTTCTTCATCCATGGCGTCGCCTGGAGCTACGACCTGGCCGACATTGCGCACCACTTCCGCCTCGAAGAGCAGCTTCTGGCGCATTGGCAGCGCATGCTCGGATCGCGCTTGCTGGTGGTGCCCTATGGCGAGCTCGTCGACAACCCCGCCACCTGGACATCGCGGCTGCTGGCGCACTGCGGCTTGCGTGAGGAGGACGCGCCGTACCGCCCGCATGCCACCGAGCGACGTGTCATGACTGCCAGCGCCCACCAGGTGCGCCGGCCCATCAACCGGGACGGACTGGGCGTGGCCGAGCGTTATCGACATCGGTTGCAGCCGTACCTCGAGGGCACCCGCAGCCCGTCGACGTGACCTGACGACCTGCTGGCCTGATACCGCATCGGATCCTGGTTTCACCTCCCCCCAAGGCCCGGGGGGAGGTGTGACGGATGTTGCACCGACGGTGCTAGCGTTGTCGAACGTTCCATCTCGGACTCCAAAACCATGAAATCCATCGGCCTTCGTACCGCCATTGCCGCCGCTGCTGCACTGGCAGCCACCTGTTCCAACGCCACGGTGATCAACATCATCGACCTCGGCGGTGTCACCGGTTCGGTGGCCGAGCAGGACTTCAAGATCGCGGCCCAGTACTGGGCCAACATGTTCACCAATGGCACCACCATCAACCTGGGCGTCAAGTTCGGCGCGCTGGGGCCGGGCATCATCGGGTCCACGGGCAGCCGTCGGGCCGACTTCAGCGTCGCGGGATGGGAGGCTGCGGTCGCGGCCACACGCAGTGGGTCCTGGCTCGACCAGAACGCCGTGCTGCCCGGTCTCGCAGGCGGCGGCATCAGCGGCTTGACCGTCGGGGTCAACGGCTCCGGCAACAACGACACCAGCGTCACCGCCGTGCTCGACGGCACTCAGACGGCCTCGCAGGTGCTGTACGCGAACTCGGCGCTCATCAAGGCCGTGGGCGGTCCGTTGTCGAGCCCCGGCTCGCTGGACGGCACGATCACTTTCAGCAGTTCGTTCGCATTCGACTTCAATCCGACCGACGGCATCACGCCCGGGACCATGGACTTCCTGGGCGTGGCCATCCATGAGATGGGGCATGCCCTGGGCTTTGTGTCGGGCGTGGATCTCCTTGACTATTACAGCTACGCGAACGGCCCCGGCCGTGGAACACTGGGCTACGACCTGAACGACACCTCGATCTTCAGCGCGCTGGACATGTTCCGTTACAGCGCCCCCGGCACGCTCGACCTGCGCACCGGCGGCACTACCTACTTGTCGATGGATGGTGGCGTGACGGCGTTGATGGGCAACACGTTCTCGACGGGTCGCTACAACGGCGACGGTCGCCAGGCATCGCACTGGAAGGACGCGGTGGGTTGCGGTGGGCAGCTCGGCGTCATGGACCCCACCTTCTGCTACGGGCAGATGGGTGAAGTCACCGGTCTCGACCTCGCCGCGTTCGATTTGATGGGCTGGAATCTCAACAGTGATGCCATGGCGTACCCGTCCGTCACTTCGTCCGACATCTTCTGGGCGGCTGTCCCTGAGCCCTCGACTTGGATGCTCATGCTTGCGGCATTCGGCGCGATGGGACTGGGCGCCCGCCGCCGTCGGACCGACGCCTGATTTACCCTCGACCGGCGCGTCTGTGCCGGCACGGTCGAAGCTGGCCCCGCCCACGTGGGGCCAGTGTGTTTCTACGCCTTGAGGTACTCCACCCGCGTGTGCAGCCAGCGCGCCACGTGGGCTTGCGCGGCCTGCGGGTGGTCGGCCAGCAGGCTGGGCGCCACCGCGCGGGCGTGGCGCAGCAGCGGCGCGTCCTCGGCCAGGTCGGCGAAGCGCAGCAGATGATCGCCGCTCTGGCGTGCGCCCATGAATTCGCCCGGGCCGCGAATTTCGAGGTCGCGGCGCGCGATCTCGAAGCCATCGGTGGTGTCGACCATCGCCCGCAGCCGTTCCTTGGCGCCGGGTGACAGCGGGCCGCCGTACAGCAGCACGCACACGCTGGCGGTGCTGCCGCGGCCGACGCGGCCGCGCAGTTGGTGCAACTGGCTCAGGCCGAAGCGCTCGGCGTGCTCGATGACCATCAGGCTCGCGTTGGGCACGTCCACGCCGACCTCGATCACCGTGGTGGCCACCAGCAGGGCCAGTTCGCCGCTGCAGAACCGTCCCATCACCTCGGCCTTTTCGGCGGCCTTCATGCGCCCGTGCAGCAGGCCCACCGCGTGGCCCGGCAGCGCCGCGCTCAACCGCTGGTGCGACTCGGTGGCATTGCGCAGATCGAGCGTTTCGCTCTCCTCGATCAGCGGGCATACCCAGTAGGCCTGGCGACCCAGCGCCAGTTCGTCGACCACCCGCGCCACCACGTCGTCGCGGCGGCTGTCGGCGAAGACCTTGGTGCGCACCGGGGTGCGGCCCGGCGGCAACTGGTCGATGGTGCTCACGTCCAAATCGGCGAAGTAAGTCATCGCCAACGTGCGCGGGATGGGCGTGGCACTCATCATGAGCAGGTGGGGCTCGAGCACGCCCTCGGCGAGCTTGCGGCGCAGTTCGAGCCGCTGCGCCACACCGAAGCGGTGCTGCTCGTCGACGATGGCCAGCCCCAGTCGGTGAAAGCGCACGTCCTGCTGGATCACCGCGTGCGTACCCACCACCAGCATGGCCTGGCCGCCGGCCACGCGTTCGAGCATGTGTGTGCGCCCGCGCCCGCGGCGGCTGCCGCTGAGCCAGGCCACCTCCACGCCCAGCGGCTGCAGCCACTGCACCAGTTTGGCGAAGTGCTGCTCGGCCAGGATCTCGGTGGGAGCCATGAGCGCGCATTGCCAGCCGGCGTCGATGGCGATGGCGGCGGCCAGCGCCGCCACCACCGTCTTGCCGGCGCCGACGTCGCCCTGCAGCAGACGGTGCATGGGCTGCGGCCGCGCCAGGTCGGCGGCGATCTCCTGGCTCACGCGCTGCTGTGCCAGGGTGAGCGCAAAAGGCAGTTGCGCCAGAAGGTGCTCATGCACCCCACCCGTGTGCGGGGCCAGCGCGGGTGCGGCCAGCCGCGCCCTCGCCTGCTGCGCCGCGCGCTGTGCGATCTGTTGCGCCAGTAGCTCCTCGAATTTCAAGCGCTGCCAGGCCGGCTGGTCGTGGTCCTCCAGCGCGGCGTGGGCGGCATCGGGTGGCGGTTGGTGCAGCCACTGCAACGCCTGGCGCAGCGTGGGCAGCCCCGCGGGCACCACCTGTGCGGGCAGCAGCTCCTGCAGGGGCGCACGCTGCAGGGCGCTCGCGATGGCCTTGCGCAGATAGGCCTGCGGCAACTGCGCGCTGGTGGGATACACCGGTGTGAGCGCCTGCGCCAGCGGCGTGTCGTC
>JAKLLB010000006.1 GCA_023150345.1 Aquabacterium sp. | reverse complement strand
GCCATCGAGGCCGCCCGCGCCGGCGAACACGGCAAGGGCTTCGCCGTCGTCGCCGCCGAGGTGCGCAAGCTCGCCGAGCGCAGCCAGGTCGCCGCCCAGGAGATCGGCCAGCTCGCCGGCTCCAGCGTGCAAATGGCCGAACAGGCCGGCGCCGTGCTCACCCGCATGGTGCCCACCATCTCCAAGACCAGCGAGCTGGTGCAGGAGATCTCCGCCGCCAGCGGCGAGCAGTCCAGCGGCATCGGCCAGGTCACCGCCGCCATGGGTCACCTTTCCAGCGCCACCCAGCAAAACGCCAGCGCCTCCGAGCAACTGTCGGCCACCGCAGAAGAGCTCTCCGGCCAGGCCGCTCAACTGCAGGAAATGATTGGGTTCTTCAAGCTCGAAGCCGACCGTGCACCGGCTGCCACCCGTCGCGGCAACGGTCGCAAGCCAGTGGCAGAGGCCGGTCAGCGGGCAAGCGCGCGCGGCAATGACCGCGTCCCCAGCTTCGTGCACCACGCCTGAGCACCGGAACGCACGATGAACCCCTCCATCACCCCGGCAGTCGTCGCCGACACCACCGACGGTCAGGTCGCTCCGGTTCTGCAGTTGCTGCGTTTCGCGCTGGGCAGCGAGCGATACGCACTGCGCATCGATGCGGTGCGCGAGATCCTGGAAGTGACGCGGACCACGCCGCTGCCGCTGATGCCGGAGTTCGTGCGCGGCGTCATGAACCTGCGCGGCGCCGTCGTGCCGGTGATCGACCTGGCGGCCCGCCTGGGGCTGCCTGCGGCCGTGGTGGGCCGCCGCAGCTGCGTGATCATCGTCGACGTCAACCTTGCCGACGACGCGGGCACGCAACGCATTGGCCTGCTGGTCGACGCCGTCTACGAGGTGTTCGACACCTTGCCGGGCGAGTTGGAAGCCGTGCCCCGGCTGGGCACGCGCATCGAAGCCCATTACATCCGCAGCATGGCGCGCGTGCGGGGGCAGTCCACGGCAGAGCTCAATCTCGAGACTGTGCTCGAAACGGGTGAGCTGTCTGCCTTGATCGCACGGCAGTCCGCCTGTCACTGAAGCTGGCAGCCATGATTTCGCAACAGGCCTTCGATGCCGTCACCGCGATGTTCCATCGCGTCTCGGGCATTCAGCTCACGACGGCCAAGCGAGCGCTGGTGACCGGCCGCCTGCAGAAGCTGGCCCAGGCGCGCGGCATCGGCAACGTGGACCGCTACGTCGAAATGCTGCTCGACGAGAACGACCCGGACGAACTGGTGCGTGTGGTGGACAAGCTCACCACCAACGAAACCTACTTCTTCCGCGAGCCCGAGCACTTCGAGTTCCTCGCCCGGATGCTGGGCCGCCGTTCGGGCAGCCAGCCGCCCTTTCGGGTCTGGAGCGCGGCCAGCTCGTCAGGCGAGGAGGCCTACAGCATTGCCATGCTGCTGGCCGATCACCTGGGGCCCCGCGGCTGGGAGGTCGTCGGCACCGATCTGTCGACGGCCATGGTCGACGCCGCACGCCGAGCGCTTTACCCGTTGGAGCGCGCCCGCCAGATGCCGCAGGCCTATCTCAAGCGCTATTGCCTGCGCGGAATGGGCGAGTACGAGGGCCAGTTGCTGATCTCTCGCGACCTGCGCGCCAACGTGCGATTCACCGGTGCCAACCTCATGGAGAGCCTGCCCGATCTCGGCACGTTCGATGTGATCTTCCTGCGCAACGTGCTGATCTACTTCGACCCACCGGCCAAGGAAGCCATTGCCGGGCGGGTGATCGGCAAGCTCAAGCGCGACGGCTACCTGTTTACGGGTCACGCCGAGTCGCTCACCGCCACCCGCCTGCCGCTGCGCAGCGTTCAACCCGCGGTCTATGAACTTGCCTGACCGATTGCCCACCGCGCGTCTGCCGCAACGGGCCGCCTCGGCGGCTTCGGCGCCAGCCTCGCCCATGGTGCCCGGCGGACCGGGCGAGAACCTGATGCTGCTGCCCGGACAGCTGCACTTCGGGCGCCAGGTCGCGGCGCTGCGCACGTTGCTGGGCAGTTGCGTGGCGATCACGCTGTGGCACCCGAACAAGCGCATGGGCGGGATGTGCCACTACCTGCTGCCCTCGCGCCGCCGCAGTGCCGACACCCCGCTGGAGGGCCGCTTCGGCGACGAGGCCATGGAACTGATGGTCGAAGCCCTGTACCGCGCCGGCACGCGACCCGACGAGTTCGAGGCCCATCTCTACGGCGGGGCCGACACCATGCCCGACACGGCGGGTGCCAAGTTCAACATCGGCGAGCGCAACATCGAGGCCGGCTGGGCCATGATCGACCACTACGGCTTCCAGCTCCAGGGCGTGGATGTGGGCGACAACGTGCCGCGCACGGTGACGCTGCGACTGGCAACCGGCGAGGTCGACATGCGGCGCGGCCAGCCACGCAAGTAGAACCCGCTCATGACCGTCACCGCATTCGTGATCGACGACTCCGCCGTGGTGCGCAAACACCTCACCGAGATGCTGGCCGCCTCTGGCATCGATGTGATCGGCAGCGCCGCCGATCCACTGTTCGCCTGGACCCGCATGGCGGCGCGATGGCCGGACGTGATCGTGCTCGATGTCGAGATGCCGCGCATGGACGGCATCAGCTTCCTGCGCAAGGTCATGGCCGAGCGACCGACTCCCGTGGTGATGTGCTCAACCTTGACCGAGCGCGGCTGCGAGACCACGATGCAGGCGATGGCCGCGGGAGCGGTGGGTTTCGTCACCAAGCCGAAAGCCGGGTTGAAGGAGTTCCTCACCGACCGCAGCAATGGCTTGGCCGATGCCGTGCGGGCCGCGGCCCGCGCCAACCTGCGCGCGCTGGCCCGCACCACGGCTGCAAGCCCCGGAACGCGCGGCTCGACGCCGCCGGCCATGGCGCCTGCCGCCGGGGCGATGGCCGAGACCACCGACCGGGTGGTGGCCATCGGCGTATCCACCGGAGGCGTTCAATCCACCGAAGTGGTGCTGCGCCAACTCGACCGCACATGCCCCGGTATCGTCATGGTGCAGCACATGCCCGAGCGGTTCACGGCCTCGTACGCGGCTCGGTTGAACGAACTGCTGGAACTCGAGGTGCTGGAGGCCTGCGACGGCGACCGCGTCATCAATGGTCGCGTGCTCATCGCGCCTGGCGGCAAGCACATGCAGCTGCGGCGCAGCGGCGCGCAGTACGTCGTCGAGGTGAAGGACGGGCCGCTGATCAACCACCACCGGCCTTCGGTGGACGTGCTGTTCCGTTCCGTCGCGCACTGCGCCGGCCGCAATGCCATCGGCGTCATCATGACCGGCATGGGCGACGACGGCGCGCGCGGCCTGCGGGAGATGCGCGAAGCCGGCGCCACCACCGCGGCCCAGGACGAGGCGAGCTGCGTCGTGTTCGGCATGCCGGCCGAGGCCATTCGACTCGGTGCCGCCCAAGACGTGGTGGCCCTGGACGGCATCGCAGGCTGGATACGCCAGGCCGCTGCGCGCCCGTTGGGTCGGCGACCAACCGCCGCCACGCCATAACCCTTGGCAGGCGCGCGCCGCCCACTTCCGGGCATCAGTGCAACATGCCGGTTGGCCGCGCTGAGGCCGCAGCAGGCAGGTTGACGAAGAAGCGCGCGCCCTGACCCGGCGCGGACTGCGCCCACACCCGGCCGCCGTGGCGCTCGACGATGCGGCGCACGATGCTCAGCCCGACACCGTGGCCCTGGTATTGCACGCCGTGCAACCGCTGGAACGGCTCGAACAGCCGCGCTGCCTGGGCGTCGTCGAACCCCACACCGTTGTCGCTGACCTGCAGCGTCACCCAGCCAGGCTCACACGGCTGCGCCGTGATCTCGATGCGAGGCGCGGCGACAGCCGCAGAGTACTTCGCCGCATTGCCGACCAGGTTCACCAGCACCTGTCGCAGCAGCGCGGGATCGGCCGATACCTCGGGCATGGGACCCACCTCGATCGACACCGCACCGACGGCTGTGTCGGTCAACCGCAGTTGGGCCAGCGTGTCCTCGATGAACGCTTGCAGGTCCACCACCTGGGGCTCGAGCTCCACCTCGCCCACGCGGGCCAGCGCCAGCAGCGCCGCGACCAGTTGCGACGAAGACTCGGCCTGCGCGGTGACCACCGGCAGCAGGCGGGCCACTGTGGCCAAGTCGCCGCGGGACAGGGCTTCGCCGGCCAGCCGCGACACGCCGGCAATGCCACCGAGCGGACCTCGCAGGTCATGCGACACACTGCGGTTGAAGCTCTCGAGCCCTGCGACCATCTCGCGCAGGTCCTCGGTGCGCTGTGCCACCTGGTGCTCCAAGGTGTCGTTGAGCTGCTGCAGCGCCTGCTCCGCCTGCTCGCGCTGCTGGGCCTCGGCGTTCGCCCGCCGCTGGGCCCGCAGCAGCCCGGTGGTCAGCATGGTGGCCCCCAGCACGCTGGCCGGCACGACGACGAG
The DNA here is from genome assembly GCA_023150345.1 of Aquabacterium sp. Lineage (GTDB taxonomy): Bacteria > Pseudomonadota > Gammaproteobacteria > Burkholderiales > Burkholderiaceae_C > Pseudaquabacterium. The sequence goes on along the minus strand of JAKLLB010000006.1, from coordinate 106,025 downwards.
GTAGCGCAGGCGAACCGGGTCCACACCGCTCGCCACCGCCCAGATGAGCGAGACGGGGTATGTCAGAAGCGCCACGAGAACCAGCCCATGTCCGCTGCGCGGTTCACGCCGCATGGCCCAGGCAGTCAGTACCGCCTGTGTCGCCAGCACGGAGGCGATCACCCCCTGACTCGCCACGCGTGGAACCCAGCCCAACGAGCGCAACACCGCGACCACGACCAGAGCCGACACGACCGCAACGGCCACCGCCACGGCCACGCGTGCGGGCAACTCGAGGTAGTCGACCACCGCCAGCGTCATGAGCGCAAAGCCCACGGTCACCGTCAGGGCGCCCAGCGGATGGGGGGTGTAGCCGTGGGTCGTGATCGCGAAGTCAAAGCCGTAGTTCAGCGCGCCCAGCGCGAATGCCACCGCCAGCATCGCGCCCCATCGCACCCGCAGTGCACGCCACACGACACCATGCAGCAGCCCCAGTACGCCGAATGCCACCAAACCGACCTGCGCGTAGACAGCAGCGACTTCGTTGCTGGCGCCCATGTCGTCGTGGGTCCGGTCAAGGGCCTTCAGCCCAGCGGGGCCGATCCTGCGATCGGCGGCCGCTCGTGGCGCACGCCGGCGCATTGCGCGCGATGGCGCAAGGCATGGTCCATCAGCACCAGCGCCAGCATGGCCTCGGCAATCGGCGCCGCGCGTATGCCCACGCACGGGTCGTGGCGGCCGTGGGTCTCGACCACCGTGGGCTGGCCAGCGCGATCGATCGACGCACGCGGCAGGCGTATCGAACTGGTGGGCTTGACAGCCAGCGAGACGACGAGGTCCTGGCCCGTGGAAATGCCGCCCAGCACACCGCCGGCATGGTTGCTGCGGAACCCTGCCGGCGTGAGCTCATCGCCGTGCTCGCTGCCGCGCTGCGCCACGCAGCCGAAACCGGCGCCGATCTCGACGCCCTTGACCGCGTTGATGCCCATCATGGCGTAGGCGATGTCGGCATCGAGCTTGTCGTACAGCGGTTCGCCCAGACCCACGGGCACCTGCCGGGCGCGCACCTCGATGCGCGCGCCGCAGGAGTCGCCTGCGCGTCGCAACGCGTCCATGTAGTCCTCGAGTTGCGGCACGATGCCGGCGTTCGGGGCGAAAAACGGGTTGTGCGGAATCTGCGCCTCATCCTCGAACGGGATGGCCAGGCTGCCCAGCTGGCTCATCCAGGCCAGGAACGAGGTGCCATGCTGTTCGCGCAGCCACTTCTTGGCCACCGCACCCGCGCCCACCATCGGGGCGGTCATGCGGGCGGACGAGCGTCCGCCCCCCCGCGGGTCGCGCAGGCCGTACTTGCGCCAATAGGTGTAGTCGGCGTGCCCGGGCCGGAAGGTATCCAGCAGGTTGCCGTAGTCCTTGCTGCGCTGGTCGGTGTTGCGGATGAGCAGGCAGATCGGCGTACCGGTGGTCAGCCCCTCGTAGACGCCGGAGAGAATTTCGACCGCATCGGGCTCGTTGCGCTGCGTGACATGCCGACTGGTGCCCGGACGGCGACGGTCCAGGTCCGGCTGGATGTCGGCCTCGGACAACGCCAGCCCAGGCGGACAACCGTCGACTACGCAGCCGATGGCCGGCCCGTGGCTCTCGCCGAAGTTGGTCACGCGGAAGAAGTCGCCGAAGGTGCTGCCGGACATCGGGTAACGCGCAAGCGCTGGTACGAACAAGGGCCGCACGCCCCTGCGGCGCGCGTGCTTCCGATTGTCGCAGGCGCTGGCGCGCCGCGCGCATCAGAGCTTGGGTTCGGCTGCGCCTTCTTCCTCGACCGGCCAGTCGCGGATATACGCCTTGAGCATGCGATTCTCGAAGTCCTGGCTGTCCACCACCGCCTTGGCCACGTCGTAGAACGAGATCACGCCCATCAGCGTCTTGCCATCCATCACCGGCATGTAGCGGGCATGGCGCCCGAGCATCATGCGCCGCACTTCATCGATCTCGGTCTCGGGCGTACACGTCAGGGGAGCATCGTCCATTACCGAGCGCACGATTTTGGTGCCCACCGTACCGCCGTTGGCCACGACCGCCGCGATCACCTCGCGGAACGTGAGCATGCCCACCAGGTCGCCATGCTCCATCACCACCAGCGAGCCGATGTCGTGCTCGGCCATGGTCTTGATGGCATCGGCGAGCTGTTGGTCGGGAGTCACGGTGAACAACGTGCTTCCCTTGACGCGGAGGATGTCGCTGACCTTCATGGCGGGCTCCTGGATGACGGTGGAAAAACATAGCACACAATGCCGGTGCGCAACACCCTGGACGTCATCATGCCCGGATACACAGACCCCGGCTTCGACACCCTTGCCCTGCACGCCGGCGCTGGCCCCGACGCCGCCACCGGCGCGCGCGCGGTGCCGATCCACCTCAGTACGTCCTTCGTGTTCGAGGACAGCGAACACGCGGCGTCGCTGTTCAACATGGAGCGATCGGGACATGTCTACAGCCGCATCAGCAACCCCACGAATGCGGTGTTCGAGGAGCGCATGGCCGCCCTCGAGGGTGGCGTGGGTGCCATCGCCACGGCCAGCGGCCAGGCGGCGCTGCACCTGGCCGTGGCCACCCTGGCCGGCGCAGGGCACCATGTGGTCGCCAGCAGCGCCCTGTACGGCGGCTCGCACAACCTGCTCGACTACACCCTTCGGCGTTTCGGCATCGACACCACGTTCGTGCGCCCGGGCGACCACGATGCATGGCGCGCCGCCATCCGGCCCGAGACCCGGCTGCTCTTCGGCGAGACCCTCGGCAATCCGGGCCTGGACGTGCTGGACATTCCCGCGGTCGCGGCCATCGCCCATGATGCCGGGCTGCCGCTGCTGGTCGACTCCACCTTCACGCCACCGTGCTTGCTGCGTCCCATCGAGCACGGCGCCGACCTCGTCTACCACTCGGCCACCAAGTTCATCGGCGGTCACGGTACGGTCATTGGCGGCGTGCTGATCGACGGCGGCACCTTCGACTGGGCTGCCAGCGCGCGCCATCCCGAGCTCTGCGCGCCCTATGCCGGCTTCCACGACATGGTGTTTGCCGACGAGAGCACGGTAGGCGCCTTCCTGCTGCGCGCCCGCCGCGAGGGCCTGCGCGACTTCGGTGCCTGCATGAGCCCGCACACCGCCTGGCTGCTGCTGCAGGGCATCGAAACCCTGGCGCTGCGCATGCAACGCCATGTCGACAACACCCGTCGGGTGGTCGAATTCCTCGCCAGCCATCCCCTGGTCGCGCGCGTCGGGTATCCGGAACTGCCCACCCACCCCGACCATGCTCTGGCGGCCCGCCTGCTGCCCCGGGGCTGCGGCTCGGTCTTCAGCTTCGACCTGCGGGGCAACCGTGCCCAGGGCCGGGCATTCATCGAGGCGCTCAAGTTGTTCTCCCACCTGGCCAACGTGGGTGACTGCCGATCGCTGGTCATTCATCCGGCCAGCACCACGCACTTCCGCATGGATGACGCTGCCCTGGGCCGCGCCGGCATCGGGCCGGGCACCATACGCCTGTCGATCGGTCTGGAGGATCCGCAGGACTTGCTGGACGACCTGCGCCGCGCGCTCAAGGTTGCCGAGAAGGCGGGGGCGTGAACATGGAGCTCATCGTCAATGGCGAACGCACCTGGGCCTACACCGGGGGCAAGACCTTCGATCCCACCCTGCCCTGCGTCGTATTCATTCACGGCGCCTTGAACGACCACAGCGTATGGACGCTCCTGGCCCGCTGGTGCGCCCACCATGGCTGGGCGGTGCTGGCCCCGGACCTGCCCGCCCATGGCCGCAGCCGCGGGGCGCCCTTGCCCGATGTGCAGGCGCACGCCGATTGGCTGCTGGCGCTGCTCGACGCCGCCGGCGTGCGCGAGTCCGCCTACGTCGGTCACAGCATGGGCTCGCTGATCGCGCTCGAATCCGCCGCCCGTGCACCTGAGCGCGCCACGCGGCTGGTGATGGTGGGCACGGCCTATCCGATGAAGGTCTCGCCCGCCCTGCTGCAGACGGCTCTGGACGCACCCCTGGCGGCCATCGACATGGTCAACTCGTTCTCGATCTCGACGCTGGCCAGCAAGCCCAGCTACCCCGCGCCCGGCATGTGGCTGCACGGAGCCAACCGCGCGCTGATGCGGCGCACGCTGCGCGGCACGCCGGGGGTGAACCTGTTCCACCATGACTTCACGGTTTGCGACCGCTACGAGCACGGCCTGGAGGCGGCGGCGCAGGTGCGGTGCCCGGTGCACTTCATCCTCGGCGCGGCCGACCAGATGACGAACCCCCGGGTCACGCGCGACATCGCCCAGGCCTTGAACGCGCGCATCCACAGCCTGCCCTGTGGCCATGCCCTGATGCAGGAAGCACCGGAGGCGATGCTCGCCGCGCTTCGGGCGAGCCTGGCCTGAGGCCCGTCAGCGGCTGATCCGTCAGGCCGCCAGCAGGGGCCGCAGCGACGCGAGCATGTCGTCGACCATTGCCTGCAGGTCGTAGCGCGGTCGCCAGCCCCAATCCCGGCGTGCATCGCTGTCCTCGATGGACTGCGGCCAACTGCGCGCGATCGCCTCGCGGAAGTCCGCAGCGCAATCGAGCCGAAACCCCGGCACCCGGCGGGCAATCGCCCGGGCGATTTCCTCGGGCGTGAAACTGACGCCCGCGACGTTGTACGAGCCCCGTTGGCGGACGCACTCGGCCGGTGCCTCCATCAGCTCCAGCGTCGCGCGTATCGCGTCGGGCATGTACATCATCGGCAGACGCGTATCGGCACTCAGGAACGACGTGTACCGACCCTGCCGGATCGCGGCATGGAAGATCTCCACCGCATAGTCGGTGGTGCCGCCGCCGGGCGGCGTCTTCCAGCTGATCAGGCCCGGGTAGCGCAGGCTGCGCACATCCACGCCGTGCTGGGCGTGATACCACGCGCAGAAGCGCTCGCCGGCGAGCTTGCTGATGCCGTAGACGGTGGACGGATCCATCACCGTGGTCTGCGGCGCCTGCGCGGGCGTCGACGGCCCGAACGCCGCGATGGAGCTCGGCCAGAACACCCGCTCCAGTCGCTGCGTGCGGGCCAACTCCAACACATTCAGCAGTCCGCCCATGTTCAGGTTCCAGGCCCACTGCGGATGCTTCTCGCCGTTGGCCGACAGCGCCGCAGCCAGCAGGTAGACCTGCGTGATGCCATGGCGCTTGACCACGGCCTGCAGCGCGGCGGCATCGGTGACATCCAGCGCCTCGTGCGTCAGCTGCGCCAGCCTCCCGGTCGGAGCCAGGTCGCTGGTGATCACGGCCTGGTCGCCATGGCGCGCGGCCAGCGCTTCACCCAGCTCGGTGCCGATCTGCCCGTTGGCGCCGATGATCAGGATTCTCGGTGTAGACATGCCTGCGTCCCGAAATTGCTCACGTTCCGTTCATTATCGCGATCACGAAGCGTCCGCCGGCAACAAACCCAGCTCGCGGCCTGCTTGGGCGAAGGCAGCCACCGCGCGCACCAGGTCCTCGTGGCTGTGCGCCGCGCTCACCTGCACGCGCACGCGTGCCTGGCCCTTGGGCACCACAGGGTAGAAGAAGCCCACCACATACACCCCCAGCTCGAGCAGTCGAGCAGCCAACCGATGCGCCTGTACGGCGTCGTAGACCATCACCGGCACGATCGGGTGGTCGCCGGGTTTGATCTCGAAGCCCACGCCTGCCATGGCCGTGCGGAACCAGCGCGTGTTGACATGCAACCGATCACGCAGGGCCGTGGACTGTTCGAGCAAGTCCAGCACCGCAATCGAGGCACCCACGATGGCCGGCGCCAGCGTGTTGGAGAACAGGTATGGCCGCGAGCGCTGCCGCAGCAGTTCGATCACCTCCCGCGGACCCGCGGTGAACCCACCGCTGGCGCCACCGAGCGCCTTGCCGAACGTGCCGGTGATGATGTCCACCCTCGAACGGCCATCGTCCAGCAGCCCCCGGTGCTCGTGCGTACCCCGTCCCGTCGCCCCCATGAAGCCCGTGGCATGGCACTCGTCCACCGCCAGCAGCGCGCCATGGCGATCGCACAGCGCGCGCATCTCGTCGAGGCGGGCCACGGTGCCATCCATCGAAAACACGCCGTCGGTGAACACCATCACATGCCGTGCGCCCTCGGCGCGCGCCAGTTCGAGCTGGCGGTCCAGATCGGCCATGTCGTCATGGGCATAGCGGTAGCGCCGGGCCTTGCACAGGCGGATGCCGTCGATGATGGACGCATGGTTCAGCGTGTCGCTGACCACGGCATCCCCCTCGCCCAGCAGGGGCTCGAACAGGCCGCCGTTGGCATCGAATGCTGCGGCGTACAGGATCGCATCCTCCAGCCCCAGGAAGCGGGCGATACGCTGCTCGAGCGTCTTGTGCAGATCCTGCGTACCGCAGATGAAGCGCACCGAGCTCAGGCCGAAGCCATGCGACTCGAGTGCTCGCTGCGCAGCCGCCACGACCTGCGGATGTGCCGCGAGCCCCAGGTAGTTGTTGGCGCACAGGTTGATGACCTCACGCCCGTCCGTCGTGCGCACGTGCGCACCCTGTGGGGTGGTGATCACCCGTTCGGTCTTGTAAAGGCCGTTGTCGCGCAGATCCTGCAACTGCACGTGAACATGATTGAGAAACGCCTGCGTGTCCTGCATGATGGGGCCCCAAACGACTGCACGTGTTCGATGTATCGAACGTTTCGTGCACTATACAGAACGTTACCACCCACCGCAAGCACCCATGCCACCGCCACGCCCACCACTTGCCGCCGAGCCCCCGCGCGTCGGCCCCGCCCTGGCCGCCCTGCGCGAGCAACGCGCACTGTCGCTCGACGAGCTGTCGCGCCGGGCCGGTGTCTCCAAGTCGATGCTTTCGCAGATCGAGCGCTCCCAGGCCAACCCCACCGTCGCGGTGGTCTGGCGTCTGGCCAATGCATTGGGCGTGCCACTTTCCGAGTTGCTCGACGATGCGCCACGATCCGAGCCGCCCGCGATCACCGTCGTCCCCGCCGCCGACACGCCCACGCTCGGCGCAGCCGACGCCCGCTGCCAGCTGCGCATCCTCGGGCCCATCGAGCTCGCCGGCCAGTTCGAGTGGTACGAGCTCACGCTGCAGGCCGGCGCATCGCTGGAGTCCGCGGGCCACGAGCCAGGTTCACGTGAACACCTCAGCGCACTGGCGGGATCGATCGAGATCCAATCCGGCGAGGCTTTGGCACGGCTCAAGCCCGGCGAGACGGCTCGGTATGCGGCGGATCGCCCGCATGCCATCCGCAACAACGGGCGTGGCGTGGCGCAAGCGCTGCTGGTCGTGCTGCACGCACCGTGAACAGAGCCACGTGATGCAGCTGCAGAACCCGCATGCCGACGAGCGGTCGTTGACACGCGCGCCAGCGGCAAGCAGCATGCGGCCGCATGCACGCTGACGCTTTCCGCCGGCCGGCACCGGCGTGGCCCGCACCCTCGCCGGCGCCCGCTCCCGCAACCGCGCACTCCGGCTTCGCCTCGCCGTCTGCCGGCATTGCGCTTCTGGCTGACGCGATCGAGCTGCCGATCGGGCGCTGGGACCGCGACTGCCGGTTGATCACATGCAACGAACCCTATTTCAGGTGGGCGGGGCGTCCTCGCGAGGCGCTGATCGGCCGCACGCTGGCCGATATCTTCGGCGACACGGCCTGGGCCGCGGCCCGCAATGCCTTTGCCGGTGGATTGAGCGGCCGGCACACCTGCTACGAGCGCAGGCTCACGCACCTGGGCGCCAGCGCGCGCTGGGCGCGCATCCAGGTCTTTCCCGACCGCGCGGCCGATGGAGTCGTCGGCGGGATCTACACCATCGCGTTCGACATCCACGACGACGTCATGCGCCAGGAAGCCGCCTCGGCGGCTCGACGGCGCTTGCAGCGCTTCACCGACAACATCCCGTGCCCGCTCACCTACGTGGACAAGCATGGCGTGCTGCGGTTCGTCAATCGGGCCTACCTGGCGGCAGCGGGCCAGCCCAAGGAGCAGTTGCTCGGTCGGCGCATCGCCGAGATCCATGGTCTGCAGCAATGGGCCGGCCACCGCCCGCACTTCGAGCAGGCCCTCGCCGGGGAGCCCGCGCAATACACGCGCCTGGCCAACAGCTACCTGGGTGCGCCACGCTGGATGCGCACGAGCTATGAGCCCGACTTCGACGATGACGGCCATGTGGCCGGTGTCTATACGCTCACGATCGACGTCCATGACCTGACGGTTGCCCAGGAACGATTGCGGCGCAGCGTGGCCCGTGACGCCCTGACCGATGCGTTGAGCCGCCGCACCATCATGGATCGCATCGATGCGGCCGCCACGCTGGCCGACCACCAACCCGTTGCGCTGTACTTCGTCGACCTCGACGGGTTCAAGGCCGTGAACGATGCCCTGGGACACACCCGGGGCGACCAGTTGTTGCAGTCGGTGGCGCGTGCGCTGCAGCAGGCGGTGCGCGCCGAGGACGCCGTCGGGCGCTTCGGCGGTGACGAGTTCCTGGTCCTGGCCCCGGTTCATGATCCAGCCGGCGCGCTGGTGCTGGGCGAGCATCTGCTGGACGCCCTGCGCAACGCCTGCAGGGACGCCAGCGACGGCGCGGCCGTTACCGCATCGATCGGCTATGCCCTGGCACCGCAGGACACGAACCAGCCCATGCGGCTGCTTCAACTGGCCGATGACGCGATGTACGCAGCCAAGCGCAGTGGCAAGAACCGGGTCGTGCGCGGCGGCGAGACCGTGAACGGAGCCTGATCGGTCCCTGGCGCCGCGGCTTCGCAGCCCGTGGCCGGGCGAGGCTGCGGCACAATGGTGCGCTCGCCCACGGCCGCGCACGATGAACCTGGTCTTCCCGCATACCTTCATTCCCTGGTTCCGCGCGGTCGCCCCGTACATCCACATGTACCGGGGCAAGACCTTCGTCGTCGGCATGGCCGGCGAGTTGGTCGCTGCCGGAAAGCTCAACAACTTCGTGCAGGATCTCGCCATCTTGCATGCCATGGGCATCAAGCTGGTGCTGGTGCACGGTTTTCGGCCGCAGGTCAACGAACAGCTGGCGGCGAAGGGACAGACCTCGCGCTATCACCTGGGCACTCGCATCACCGACGCCATTGCCCTCGACTGCGCGCAGGAAGCGGCCGGCCAGCTGCGATTCGAGATCGAGGCGGCCTTTTCGCAGGCGCTACCCAATACGCCGATGGCCAACGCCACGGTGCGCGTGGTGTCGGGCAACTTCCTGACTGCCCGCCCGGTGGGCATCGTCGATGGCGTCGACCACATGCACAGCGGTGTCGTTCGCCGCGTGGATGCCCCGGCCATCCGGCGCGCCATCGACATCGGCGCCCTGGTGCTGCTCAGCCCGTTCGGCTTCTCGCCGACTGGAGAGGCGTTCAATCTCACCATGGAAGATGTGGCCACTGCTGCCGCAGTGGCGCTGCAGGCCGACAAGTTGCTGTTCCTCACCGAAATTCCCGGCATCCACGAAGACCTGGCCAACCCCGAGAGCCCGATCGACACCGAGATGGCGTTGGCCGATGCGCGGCGCATGCTGTCGCAACTGCCACCGCCGAGCCAACCCGCTGACTTGGCCTACTACCTGCAGTATTGCGTCAGGGCCTGCGCCAGCGGCGTCGAACGCACCCATATCCTGCCGTTCTCGGTGGACGGCGCACTGTTGCTCGAGGTATTCACCCACGATGGCATCGGCACGATGATCGTCGACGAAAAACTCGAATCCCTCCACGAGGCCACGGCCGACGATGTGGGCGGCATCCTGCAACTCATCGAGCCGTTCGAGCGCGATGGCACACTGGTCAAGCGCGACCGTACTGAAATCGAACGCGATATCGCCAATTACACGGTGATCGAGCACGACGGGGTGATTTTCGGCTGCGCCGCGCTCTATCCCTACCCCGAGGCCCGCACCGGCGAAATGGCAGCGCTGACGGTATCACCGCATGTGCAAAGCCAGGGCGACGGCGAGCGGTTGCTCAAACGCATCGAGCAGCGCGCTCGCGCCGCCGGCCTGGACAGCATCTTCGTGCTGACCACCCGGACCATGCACTGGTTCATCAAGCGCGGCTTCGCGCAGGTAGACCCGGATTGGCTGCCCGAAGCCCGCAAGCGCAAGTACAACTGGGATCGACGCTCGCAGGTCCTGGTGAAAAAGCTGGCCTGAAAAGGCCCGTGTCAACCGACACCGACGATCAATCTTCAGGAGCCCGTAATGGCACGTCTTGTTCAATGCGTTTACCTCAAGAAGGAGGCTGAAGGCCTCGACTTTTCCCCCTATCCCGGGGAACTGGGCCAGCGGATCTACGCCCAGGTCAGCAAGGAAGCCTGGCAGGCGTGGGTCAAGCATCAGACCATGCTCGTCAACGAGAACCGGCTGAATCTCGCGGATCTGCGGGCACGCCAGTACCTGGCGCGGCAGATGGAGCGCTTCTTTTTCGGCGAGGGCGCCGATCAGCCCACCGGTTACGTGCCGCCGGCGGGCTGAAAACAACGAATTCGGGCCCGGGTTCGAGTGGACCTTACCTCGCGCGGCGTACCAGATATACTCCGACCCGTCATATTTGCCGGACCTCGGAGGTTATTCATGGCATCTCTACAGGAATTGCTGGCCCAGCGTGCCGAGCTCGAAAAGAAAATCTCGGACGCACAGCGCGAGGAACGCAGCGCAGCGATCACCAAGGTTCGTACGCTGATGGCCGAGTTCGGGCTGACCGCTGCCGATGTCGCCGGCAGGGGCTCAGTGCCTCGTGCAAAAACCGGGTCCGGCGCCAAGGTCCCGGCGAAGTATCGAAACGCGGCCACTGGCGAGACATGGAGCGGGCGCGGGTTGCAGCCGAAGTGGCTGCGCAGTGCGCTGGCCGGCGGTCGCAAGCTCGAGGACTTCGCCGTCTGAGGCCCCGACGGGACCGCCGTTGCGGCCCCGTACCCACCTGTGAGACCCGCCCCGAACAAGGGGCGCTCGATCGGGGGTTCGATCGGTAGCGGCGCATGCCGTGTCGCATAGCATGCGCCGACCCCTCGTCCATCGAGTCCTCCTGCCCACTGTCGTGTCGCCAAGCCGGTTGTTTCCTGCAGTGCCCAGCCTCGTCGCTGGCGGTGCACGCTGGGCGTTGCGCGGTGCGCTGGCCGTGCTGGCCCTGGGGGCCTGCGGCCACCTCGCCCAGAGGTTCCCAGAGGTGTCCGGCGCAATGCCGGCCGCCTGGCCCGCATTGGGTGTCGCGCTCGCCGTGTTCTGGCGCTGGGGCCAGTGGCAGGCGCCCGCCGTCACGGCAGGCTTGGCCTGGAGCTTGTGGCAACTCGGTCTGCCGCCCTCCCTGGCAACCGTGCTCGCCGTGGGCCAGGCCGCGGGCGCCTGGCTGGGCGCGCTGTGGCTGAACCGCTCCGGATTCGATGACAACCTCGAGCGCCGGCGAGACCTGGGCTTGCTCGTGGGTGCAGCGGTGTGCGCATCGGCCTTGCTGGCCGCTACCAGCGGCACCATCGCTCTGGCGTTGGCGGGCAGACTCAGCACGCTGGACCTGCCCATGGCATGGGTGCTCGGCTGGGTGAGCCACACGCTGGGCGTGCTGCTGGCCGGTGTCCCACTGATCACATGGCAGCGCCGTGTTTGGCTGCGTGCGTTGCGTGCGCCCCAGCTCAATGTCACCGCGGGATTGCTGCTGGGCGTATTCGCCTCGCTGGCATTGGGCCTGCTCGCACAGCGCTGGTTGGGAGACGCCGCACTGCCGTGGCTGCTGGGCCCCCTGGTCTTGTCGTGCTGGCTGGCCATGCGTCGCGGGGTGGCCCTGGCATCGACCGTCGCATGGTTGGTTGCCAGCACGGTATTGGCCGCCAGCGGCGAAGGCCAAGGCCCCTTGGCTGTGGCGCCAGGTCAGTTGCCCATCCTGGCCTGGTCCTACGCGGTCGCCCTGCTCGGCCTGGCACTGATGCCCCATGTCCTCATCGGCGAGCTGGCTCGACTGGAAGAGCGCTGGCTGATCGCCCTGGAGGGCTCCGATCTCGGCGTCGCCGATTGGAACCTGCGTACCGGCGAGGGTTTCACATCGCCGCGTTGGCGCGCACTGATGGACGACCCGACCGGCCTGCAGACGCAGACCATCGAGCGATGGCTCGCGCGCGTCCACCCCGACGACCGCGCCGTGTTGCGCGCGGCCCTGGCCGAACTCGATGCACCGCAGGGCGCAGGGCTGCGACACGAAGCGCGGGTGCGCGTGCGCGACGGTTGGTGCTGGTTCGACGTTCATGTCAACGTGGTCGATCGCAGCGTCGCCGGCACCCCATTGCGAGTGGTCGCGTCGCTGGCCGACATCGGAGCCAGGCGCAGCGCCGAGGATCGCCAGCAGTTGTCGTCCAACCTGTTCATGCATCTGCATGAAGGGTTGCTGATCACCGATGCCGACTTCCGCGTGGTCGACGCCAATCCCACCTACTGCCGCATCACCGGCGTGCCGCTCGAAGAGCTCATAGGCACTGTGCCCGGGCTGCTCGATCAGACAGCAGCCGACCCCGTTGGCCGGCAGCAGCAGGCCACGTTGTGGGCGGCGCTGCGCACCCAGGGTCACTGGGTGGGCGAAATGGTCGAGCGGCGGCGCAGCGGCGATCCATGTGCCCTGCATGTCACCGTTTCCAGCGTGAACAGCCCGGATGGGTCGCTGCGCTACTACGTCCTCGTGGTCAGCGACATCACCGAGCAGCGCCTCCAACGCGAGCGTCTCGAACGGCAGGCCCACTTCGACGAGCTCACCCGGCTACCCAACCGGGCCCGCCTGGGCCAGATGCTGCAGGAGGGCATGGTCGCCACCGATCGCGATGGCCAGTTGATGGCGGTGTGCTACCTCGACATCGATCACTTCAAGACCATCAACGACGCGCTGGGCCATGCGGCCGGCGATCGCCTGCTGGCCGAACTGGCGCTTCGGCTGCGCGGCGCCCTTCGGGCACGTTCGGACGGCTGGGCAGACATGGCGGCCCGCCTCGGTGGTGACGAGTTCGCCCTGCTGCTGCGTGCCGCCACCGTCGACGAAGCCCGCGCAGCGGTCGAGCGCCTGCTTCGTGTCGTGTCTCAGCCGTTCCCTGCGTTGCCGGGGGCAGAGCCCACGGTGCTCACGGCCAGCGTCGGTGCCACGGTCTACCCGCTGGACACCAGCGACGCCGATACCCTGTTGCGCCACGCCGACCAGGCGATGTATGGCGCCAAGCAGGCCGGGCGCAACGGCTACCTGTTCTTCGACCCCGAGCACAGCCGGCGTACCGAAGAGCGCGTTCTGGCCATCGGACGGGTGCAGGATGCGCTGGATCGCGAGGAAATTCTGCTGTACTTCCAGCCCAAGGTCGACCTGCGCCGCGGCGCCGTGATCGGCTTCGAAGCCCTGGTGCGCTGGAACCACCCCGAACACGGTGTGGTGCCACCCGCGCAATTCCTGCCGCTCATCGAGCACACGGGGCTGTCCGCACGCCTGGGCGACCACGTGCTCTCGATCGCGCTGGACCATCTCGACGCATGGCTCGCGCAGGGGCTCGACCTGAGCGTCAGCGTCAACATCACGGCACGCCACCTACAGGAGCCGGAGTTCGCCCAGCGCCTGGCTCAGCTGCTCGAGCGGCATTCACGCGCGCTCGGGCCCAGGCTCGAGCTGGAAGTGCTCGAAACTGCTGCCCTCAACGACATCGGTTTCACCTCCGTGCTGCTCGAACAGTGCGCGCGCCTGGGGGTGCGCTGGGCACTGGACGACTTCGGTACAGGCTACTCCACGCTCACGTACCTGAAGCAGTTGCCCGTGCAGGTGCTCAAGATCGACCGCTCGTTCGTGCACAACATGTTGGCCGATGCCCAGGACCGCGCCATCGTCGAAGGGGTCATCAGCCTGGCCCGGACGTTCGACTGCACATCGGTTGCCGAGGGCGTCGAGACACCCGCACAGGCGCGGATGCTGCTGGACATGGGGTGTGACGTCGCACAGGGCGCTGGCATCGCAGCGCCCATGCCGGCGGGCGAGGTTCCGGCTTGGGTACGAAACTGGCGCGGCCTGTTCGCGCTCTCGGCAGCTGCGACGACCGTGCTGCCTGCGCAGGCCGCGAGCACTCGCCCCCCATCGGTCGACCTCTGCCCGGTACGCTGACGCACGCCGCAGCACCGCGGCGACGGGCGGTTCAGGCGGCCCGATAGACTCCGGGCGTGCTTCCCTCCGGATTCATCCAGGACCTGCTCGGCCGCGTCGACATCGTCGAGGTCGTCGGTCGCCATGTCGAACTGCGCAAGGCCGGCATCAACCACAAGGGCCTGTGCCCGTTCCACGGCGAGAAGACACCCAGCTTCATCGTCAGTCCGTCGCGCCAGACCTACCACTGCTTCGGGTGCGGCGCCCACGGAGACGCGATACGCTTTCTCACCGAGCACAGCGGGCTGGGTTTCATGGACGCGGTCCGCGAGTTGGCCCAGCAAGCCGGCATGGCCGTTCCGGACCGCGCCGACGATCCGCTCGAGCGTGCTCGTGCGGCCCAGGAACGCGAGCAACGCACGGGACTGACCGAATTGCTGGCACGCGCCGCGGCACACTATCGCGGCGCGCTGAAGGCCAGTCCGAGGGCCATCGACTACCTCAAGGGTCGCGGATTGACCGGCGAGATCGCAGCCCACTTCGGCCTGGGCTATGCGCCCGCGGGCTGGCGATCCCTGGCAAGCGCGTTCGCGCGCTATGACGATCCGCAGCTCGTGGAGGCAGGCCTCGTCATCGTGCCCGATGACGACGGCGAGCAGGACCCGTCGCAGCAACGCCGCTACGACCGCTTCCGCGATCGCATCATGTTTCCGATCCGCTCGGTGCGAGGCGAGGTGATCGGCTTTGGCGGCCGCGTGCTCGACACGGGCGAACCCAAGTACCTCAACAGCCCCGAGACGCCGGTCTTCCACAAGGGGCAGGAGCTCTACGGGCTGTACGAGGCGCGCCTGGCCCTGCGGCAGCGCGGTTACGCGTTGGTGGTCGAGGGCTACATGGACGTGGTCGCGCTGGCACAGGCAGGCTATGCCAATGCCGTGGCCACGCTGGGCACCGCATGCACGGCCGAGCATGTGGCCAAGCTGTTTCGGTTCACCGAGTCCGTGGTCTTCAGCTTCGATGGCGATGCCGCCGGCCGGCGTGCTGCCGGTCGTGCTCTGGAAGCCGCACTGCCCCACGCCACCGACACACGCGCCATCCGATTCCTGTTCCTGCCGCCCGAGCACGATCCCGACACATTCGTTCGAGAACTGGGCGCCGATGCCTTCGAGCAAGCCGTGGCCACAGCGGTGCCGCTGTCGCAGCAACTGCTTGTCCACGTGGCCCAGAGCTGCGACCTCGACACAGCCGAAGGGCGTTCGCGCATGCTCAGCCAGGCCCGTGCGCTGGTCGAATTACTGCCCGACGGCCTGCTGCGCACCCAGGTGGTGGCAGAGCTGGCCCAGCGCGGCGGCGTCGCCGTCGAGACGCTCACCGACCATTGGGCGCGTCGGACCGGCCGAGCGGCCGCAGCTGAGACCGCCCCGTCCGGCGAGCGCCAAGGCACGCCGACGCGCAGCGGCAAGCCACGGCCAATCATGGGCGGGCGGCGCCTGCCACCCCAGACGGCCACGCTGCTCGACCGGGCGGCCTGGCTCATCGCTCGCCACGCCGCCGTGTTGCAGGACTTGCCCGCCGACGATCACGACCTGCTGGCCAGTCAGCCCAGCCCCCACGGCGACTTCTTCAGCGAAGCCGAGCGCGTGATCCATGACCACGGCCCCTTGGCCGCGCCGGCCATGCTCGACGACATTGCGGCCGGACCCTGCGGAGCATCCCTGCGGGGGTTGTTGGAACGCCTGCGCGGCTTTCACGAGGTCGATCCCGAGGATCCGCACGCCACGCTCAACGCCGTCCTGCGCCGATTGCGCCTTCAGGCCGTGGGCGACGAACTGAACTGGCTGATGGAATCGGGCACCGACCTTTCTGAGGATGCCAGCAGGCGCATGCGCGAGCTCCTGGAACTTCAGGCCGCGCTGAAGCGGGACCTTGCGAGCCCGGCAGCGTGACAATCGGGCACGGTGCACTTTGACGAAACGCGCCATCGCGACGATAATGCTCGATTGGTTGCATCGGCAAGAGTGACAGCAGCATTCACGGCCATCGGCCCTCCGCAACACTTGTACCCACAGGGGTACGCACAGCGCGCAGGCCCACTTTTTGTGTCATTGCTGCAGACAAAGTCCGTCCACGCCAGCTTGCCCGGCCAGATCAACACCGCCCGACCCGGGGGTTCCCGGGGGTCATGCCCACGTCGGCAACCGCCGGCGCGCTGTTGCGCGCTCGGAGGTTCGGCGTGCTCGGCGGTGCGCTCAATGGCCATTGGCAACACCCCGTCCATCGACCAAGGATCCGCATGAACGCCAAGAAGACCGACGCCGCAGCCAAGGCTCCTGCCCAGGCACCTGCCAAGCCCACCAAGACGCCTGCATCCTCCAAGGCAGTTGCGCCCGATGCTCAGGAGCAGCGTTCGGCCAAGTCGGCGCCCAAGTCCACGTCCAAACCTGTTCACGCACCAGTCGACGAGGCCAAGGCGAAGCCGACTGGAACAACCAAGCCCGGCGGCAAGTCCGAGGCCAAGGTACCGGGCGCCGCGCCCGCCAAAGCAGGCACCAAGACCGCCCAGAAGGCTGAAGCCAAGAGTGCAGCTGCGCGCCCAGAGGTCAAGCCTGCCGGAAAGGCACCGGCAAAGACCGGCAAGGTAGGAAAAGGCAAGGAAGCAGCCCCGGCCAAGCCGGCCGAAGAGGAAGACCTGGCCGACATCGAAACGGAATTCGAGGCCGAGCCCGAAGCCGAGGTGGGTGGGGACGCCGCGGGAGAAGCCAAAGCCAAGCCATTGCGCATGAAGGTTTCGCGCGCCAAGGAACGCGCGCTGATGCGCGAGTTCGGCCTGGACGAGACCACGCTCACCGAAGAGGAGGTCGCCAAGCGCCGTCAGGAGCTCAAGACGCTCATCAAGATGGGCAAGACGCGCGGTTTCCTGACGCACCAGGAAATCAACGACCACCTGCCCGAGAAGCTGGTCGAGAACGAGATCCTCGAGGCCATCGTCTCGATGCTCAACGACATGGGCATCGCCGTCTATGAACAGGCGCCCGACGCGGCCACGCTGCTCATCTCCGGCAGCAACACCGCCACCGCCACCGACGAAGAGGCCGAGGAAGCGGCTGAGGCCGCGCTGTCCACAGTCGATTCCGAGTTCGGCCGCACCACCGACCCGGTGCGCATGTACATGCGCGAAATGGGCTCGGTGGAACTGCTCACGCGCGAGGGCGAGATCGAGATTGCCAAGCGCATCGAAGGTGGTCTGCAGTCGATGATGCAGGCCATCTCGGCATCACCCAAGACCATCGCCGAGATCCTCGCCATGGCCGACCGCATCGCCGCGGGCGAGATGCAGATCTCCGAGGTCGTCGATGGCTTCGTGTCTGATGACGAGGCCGATGACTACGTGGCCGAGGAAGACTTCGACGAGTTCGACGAGGAAGACGATGACGACGGCGCGGGTGGCAGCAAGGCGCTGACCAAGAAGCTCGAAGAGCTCAAGTCCCAGGCGCTCGACCGGTTCGGCACGGTCCGCGCGCACTTCGAAAAGATGCGCAAGGCCTTCGAGAAGGACGGCTACAACTCGCCGGCCTACCAGAAGGCGCAGCACATGCTGACCGAGGATCTGATGACCATCCGCTTCACGGTCAAGACGATCGAGCGGCTGTGCGACGTGCTGCGCTCGCAGGTCGATGATGTGCGGCGATTCGAGCGCGAGATCCGCAAGATCGTGGTCGATCGCTGCGGCATGCCACAGGAGCAGTTCATCAAGGCATTCCCGCCGAACATCCTGAACCTGTCCTGGGCAGAGAAGGAAGCGGCCCAGGGCAAGCCGTACAGCGCCGTTCTGAGTCGCAACCTGCCGGCCGTGCAGGAACTGCAGCAAAAGCTGATCGACCTGCAGCAGCATGCCGTGGTGCCGCTGGATGACCTCAAGGACATCAACCGACACATGAATGCCGGCGAGAAGGCCAGCCGTGACGCTAAGAAGGAGATGATCGAGGCCAACCTGCGCCTGGTGATCTCGATCGCCAAGAAGTACACCAACCGCGGCCTGCAGTTCCTCGACCTGATCCAGGAGGGCAACATCGGCCTGATGAAGGCAGTCGACAAGTTCGAGTACCGGCGCGGCTACAAGTTCTCGACGTATGCCACCTGGTGGATCCGCCAGGCCATCACGCGGTCCATCGCCGATCAGGCCCGCACCATCCGCATCCCGGTGCACATGATCGAGACGATCAACAAGATGAATCGCATCAGCCGTCAGCACCTGCAGGAGTTCGGCTACGAACCCGACGCGCCGACGCTGGCCGAAAAGATGGAGATCCCCGAGGACAAGATCCGCAAGATCATGAAGATCGCCAAGGAACCGATCTCCATGGAAACACCGATCGGCGACGATGACGACAGCCACCTGGGCGACTTCATCGAGGACACCAACAATGTGGCCCCGGTCGATGCCGCCATGCAGGCCGGCCTGCGCGACGTGGTCAAGGACATCCTCGACAGCCTCACGCCACGCGAAGCCAAAGTGCTGCGCATGCGCTTCGGCATCGAAATGAGCACCGACCACACCCTCGAGGAAGTGGGCAAGCAGTTCGACGTCACCCGCGAACGCATCCGCCAGATCGAGGCCAAGGCCATCCGCAAACTCAAGCACCCCAGCCGCTCTGACAAGCTGCGGACGTATCTGGACAACCTGTAAAGGTTGGCCTGATACGCACTCGCGTCAGCGAGTCGCCGCGAAGCGGCGCCGTGGTAGCGGCGCAGCCACAAGCTGCGGACGTATCTGGACAACCTGTAAAGGTTGGCCGGATACGCACTCGCGTCAGCGAGTCGCCGCGAAGCGGCGCCGTGGTATTGGCCCGGCCACAAGTCGGTAAAATTGCGCGCATGACGCGCATCTCCGAGCGCACCGTCTTGTTCGCCGACTTGCGCGGCAGCACGTCCCTGTACGAGACGCTGGGCAACGCCGAGGCCACGACGGTGGTCACCCACGCAGTCAATACCGTTGCGCGGGCTGTCCCGTCGTGCGGCGGCCAGGTCGTGAAGACCCTCGGCGATGGGCTGATGGCGGTGTTCGATCGCCCGATGCAAGGCCTGGAGGCCGCGCAACAGATGCACGACGAACTCGACCGGCTCGTCAGCCGCGGCCGCCAACGTGGCGCATCACCAGGGTTGCGCGGGCTGCGGCTTCAAGTGGCACTGGCGCGCGGCGAGGTGGTCGAGATGGGCGGCGACTGTTTTGGCGACGCGGTGAACGTGGCGGCACGCCTGCTCGACCATGCCGGCGACAACGAGACACTGGTCACCGCCGATGTGCTGCAGGGCTTGCCCGAGTTGCAGCAGCGGCGCTTCCGCAGCCTGGACTGGATGCATCTGCGGGGTCGGGCCGAGCCCGTGCTCGTATCGGTGCTGGTGGGCCGCCGCACCACCGACACCGTGGCCACTCAGTTCGGCCCCGTCACGCACACCATCGAGCCCGAGGCCGTCCGCCTCATCTGGCTGGACATCAACGAGGTGTTCGATGGCGAGCACATGCCGGTGGTGCTGGGCCGCAGCCCCCAAGCCCACTTCCGCGTCGAGGACTCGCGCGTGTCGCGCTCACACGCCCGCCTGGACTGGCACGGCGGCGTGTTCCAACTGACTGACCTCAGCTACAACGGGACCTACGTTCGCTTTGGCGGAGCGGACGAGGTGGTCAGCCTGCGCCGGGGCAGTTGCACGCTGCACGGCAGCGGCACCATCGGTCTGGGCGGCTCACCCAACGACCCATCGGCCCCGATGGTCCGATTCGAAGTCCTGTCCTTCCAGGACACGGTACCCCACATGTCGTGACTGTGGCCAATTCCCGCTCCTGGCACGTGCTCTACGTCGAAGACGACCGGGTCGCCGCACTGCTCTTCGAAGAAGCCTTGCGCCCGCATGCCGATTTCGAAGTTCGCGTCGCGGAGTCAGCGGCCGAGGCGATCGAATGCGTCGCCGGTTGGCGGCCTGATGCGCTGATCATCGATGCCCACCTGCCCGACGGCGATGCAAGGACTCTGCTGCCGCGCCTGCGGGCGTGCACCGATGTAGCGCCGGATGCGCCCGCGGTCGTGCTGTCGGCCGATCTGGCGCAGGCCGCTCCGGCCCACGGCGATCTCGAGGGCTTTGCCGCATGGTGGACCAAGCCCGTTCACCCGGTCGAACTTGTTCTGGCCTTGCGTCAGCTTCTCACGGGAAGTCGCGGATGACCACTCCCACAGCCGGTGCCGCAACCGCCGCGACCACGGCGGTTGTCCTCATGAACCTGGGTACGCCCGACGCGCCCACGCCTGCGGCGCTGCGCAGGTATCTGGCCCAGTTCCTGTCTGATCGCAGGGTCGTGGAGCTTCCGCGATGGCTGTGGTGGCCAGTGCTGCACGGTGTGATCCTGCGGACACGCCCAGCGCAATCGGCGCGCAAGTACGCGTCCATCTGGCGACCGGAAGGCTCGCCGCTGCTGTACTGGAGCCAGCGGCAGGCCATACGGCTCCTGGGCTCGCTGGGCGAAGCGGGCCACCGCGTTCAGGTTCATGTCGCCATGCGCTACGGCTCGCCGGCGTTGCCTGACGTCATGGACGAATTGATGCGCCAGGGCGTACAGCGTGTGCTCGTCCTGCCGCTCTATCCCCAATATTCGGCCACCACGACGGCCAGTGCGTTCGATGCGGTGGCGCAGTGGCTGCAACGCACGCGCCGGTTGCCCGAGCTTCGTTTCGTGAACGACTACCACGATGACCCGGCTTACATCGATGCGCTGGCCTCCAGCGTTCGCGCGCACTGGCAGCGGGAGGGTCGTGGCGAACGACTGGTGATGAGTTTTCACGGCATACCGGCGCGCTGCGTCGAGCGTGGGGACCCGTATCGCGACCAATGCCTGCGCACCGCAGGCTTGCTGGCCAACCGGTTGGGCCTGCCCCAGGGCGAGCTGGTGGTCAGCTTCCAGAGCCGGCTGGGCCGCGCGCGCTGGCTCGAACCCTATACCGAGCCCACGCTGCGCCAATTGGCTGCCCAGGGTGTACGGGTCGTCGACGCCATGTGCCCGGGTTTTGCGGCAGACAACCTCGAGACACTCGAGGAGATCGCC
Source organism: Aquabacterium sp. (assembly GCA_023150345.1). GTDB lineage: Bacteria > Pseudomonadota > Gammaproteobacteria > Burkholderiales > Burkholderiaceae_C > Pseudaquabacterium. The sequence goes on along the minus strand of JAKLLB010000006.1, from coordinate 84,829 downwards.
ATCGAGGGCCGCGACGCCTTTGTCGGAGCAGGTGGCGATGCACTGCGCTTCATTTCCTGCCTGAACGACGACGACGCCTGGATCAGGGCGTTGGCAGGTCTTGCCCAAAGGCACCTCCAGGGCTGGGCCACGCGCAGCGGCACGCCGGCAACCTGAGGGGCAGTTGCCGGCTGAGGACCGCGTGCGCGCGCGTCAGCCGAAGCGGACCCGACGCCGCATCGCCCACACGCGAGGCACGACCAACACGGCCAGCAAGACGGCCAACAGCACTGCCGATGCTGGCCGCTCGATGAAGACACTCCAGCGGCCCTCGCCGATGGACAGCGCGTTGCGCATCTGCGCCTCGGCCAGGGGGCCGAGGATCATCCCGACGATCACTGGCGCGGTCGGGAACGAATAGCGCCGCATCAACACACCCAGCAGCCCGATTCCCAGCATGAGATAAAGGTCGAAGGCGCTCTGGCGCATGCCATAGACACCGACGGTAGCGAACACCAGGATCCCCGCGTACAGCGGCGCACGGGGGATCTTCAACAGCTTCACCCACAGGCCCACGAGAGGCAGATTGAGCACCAGCAGCATGACGTTGCCGATGTACAGCGAGGCGATCATCGCCCACACCAGCGCCGACGACGTCTGGAACAGCTGCGGCCCGGCCTGAATGCCGTAGTTCTGCAACGCCGACAGCAAGATGGCGGCCGTGACCGATGTGGGTATGCCCAATGTGAGCAGCGGCACCAATGTCGCGGTGACCGCCGAGTTGTTCGCGGCCTCGGGACCGGCCACGCCTTCGATGGCGCCCGTGGTACCGAACTCATGCGGGTGCTTGGACAGCTTGCGTTCAGTGGCGTAGCTCAGGAACGTCGGGATTTCGGATCCACCGGCGGGCACCGTGCCAAACGGAAATCCCAGCGCGGTGCCGCGCAACCAGGCGGGCCAGGAGCGACGCCATTCCTCGCGGGTCATGTGCACGCGGTTCATGCGGTTGAGCTCTGTCACGCTGCGCCCTTCGTACAGAGCCGTGTACAGCGTCTCGCCCACTGCGAACAGGCCAACGGCCACCAACACCACCTCGATGCCGTCCATGAACTCCGGGACACCTGCCGTGTAACGCACCTGCCCGGTGATCTGGTCCAGGCCGATCAGTCCGATGGCCAGGCCGATGAACAGCGCCGTCATGCCACGCAACGTGCTCTGGCCGAGCACGGCGCTCACGGTCGTGAACGCCAGCAGCATCAGGCAGAAGTACTCCGGTGGCCCGAGCTTGACCGCGAACTCGGCCACCACGGGCGCAAACAGTGTCACCAGCACAGTGGCGATGGTGCCCGCCACGAACGAGCCGATTGCCGACGTGGCCAGGGCGGCGCCGGCGCGGCCGTTGCGCGCCATCTTGAACCCCTCGAGCGCCGTCACCATGGTCCCGGTCTCGCCGGGTGTGTTCAACAGGATGGACGTGGTCGAGCCACCGTACATCGCGCCGTAGTAGATGCCCGCGAAGAAGATCATCGACGCCGTGGGCTCCACCTGGGTCGTGATGGGCAAGAGCATCGCGACGGTCACGGCCGGGCCCAGGCCGGGCAACACGCCGATCGCCGTGCCCACCGCGCAACCGATGAATGCCCACAACAGGTTGATCGGCGTAGCCGCCGTGGCAAAGCCACCAAGCAGTTGATTCCAGATGTCCATGGCCGCGTTCTCAGAGCCACCCCGTGCCGGTGAGCCCCGGCAGCGAGATCGACAGCACCCGGGTGAACAGCCAGTACACCGGCAGCGTAATGGCCATGCCGACGGCCACGTCCATCAGTGCCTGACGAACGCCGCCGGCGGCACGACCTTCGGCCTGGCGCAGGCCGCGCACGGCCAGCGCGAAGCAGACAGTACAGCTGAGCACGAACCCGATGCGCGTGATCGTCGCTGCATTGGTCAGCACACCAGCGGCGACCCAGGCCAATGCGCGCCAGTCCCCCCGAGCGGCCCCCGAGGGCACCTCCATCTGCCGAAAGCCACCGTGGGTTGCCTCCCAGATGAGACGTCCGCCACAGAGCGCCAGCACCGCAGCCACCACCCAGGGCAGGAAGTTCGGCCCGACGCCTGCGTAACCGGCGTCGGCCGGAATCGCCAGGGCGCCCGCAGCCAGCACGGCGCCGACGGCCAGCACGCCGGCACCGATTGCGAGTTGCCGGCTCACCGCCGGCGACTGTGCGTCACTCATCTGAGAGGTCCTCGGTCAGATCATTCCGGCCTTGACCATCACCGCGCGCAGAGCAGCGAACTCGCGGTCGACGAAGTCCTCGAACTTGGCGCCGCCCATCACCGCGCTGGTCCAGTTGTTCTTCTTCAGCGCCTCCTGCCAGGAGGCGCTCTGGGTCGCGCGCACCACCATGTCGGTGAGCTCGCGGCGACGCGTCGCCGCGATGCCCGGCGCCGCGTACACACCCCGCCAGTTGCCGATCTCGACCGGGATGCCCTGCTCGATCAGCGTCGGGATGTCGATGCCCTTCAGCCGCACATCCGAGGTCACGCCGATGGGCTTCATCTTTCCGGCCTCGATGTACTGCTGGAACTCGCTGTAGCCGCTGCCCCCCACGGTGACATTGCCCCCGAGGATGGCAGCCGTCGCCTCGCCGCCGCCGCGGAATGGCACGTAGTTGATCTTGGCGGCATCCACGCCAACGGCGCGGGCGATCATGGCTGCGGCGATGTGCTCGGTGGAGCCCCGTGAGCCGCCACCCCACTTCACGCTGCCGGGATCCTTCTTGAGCTGCTCGATCACATCCTTCATCGTCTTGAACGGCGAGTTCGCCGGCAGCACGAAGACGTTGTATTCGCTGGTCAGGCGTGCAATCGGCGTGGCCTGGGTGATCGACACCGGTGGCTTGCCGGTGATGATGCCGCCCAGCATCACCGCGCCCATCACCATCAGCGCGTTCGGATCGCCCTTGGACGCATTGACGAACTGTGCCAGTCCGATCGCGCCCGCAGCGCCACCCTTGTTCTCGTAGCTGACTGATGCGGCAGCCCCCGCTTCCATCAAGGCCTTGCCCAATGCACGGCCGGTGCTGTCCCAACCGCCACCGGGGTTGGCCGGAATCATCATCTTCAGGTTGTCGGCCGCCCGCACGGCCAGTGGCAGGGTGCTGGCCGCCACCAACGCGGCCATCGACTTCACGAACTCGTCTCGACGCATGGTCACTCCTGTACGGATGGAATTGCGATAAGCGATCGTCGTCGGCCGGGCTGTCACTCTGCTGTCCGATACCCCCGGGCAAACCCTCAGGTCCACCGCTATGAACTGGCCCGCTTCAGGCGAGGACCGCGGTGCTAAGGTCACGGCCGTGAAGATCCTGCTGGTCGAGGACGATCCGGCGATGCACGCCACCCTGAGCCGCGCGCTCGAGCGAGCGGGCTTCGCCGTTGCGGGCTGTCGCGACGGCAACCTCGCGCTGCAGCAATGGCAGTCGAGCCGTCCCGACGTGGTGCTGCTCGACCTGAGCCTGCCGGGCTGCGACGGGCTCAACGTGCTTGCGCAAGCCCGGCAAAGCGGGTTGGACACGCCGGTGCTCATCCTCACGGCGCGCGGCACCGTCGGCGACCGCGTCATCGGCCTCAACACCGGGGCCGACGACTACCTGCCAAAACCCTTCGATCTGGACGAGCTCGAGGCGAGGGTGCGGGCTCTCGTGCGCCGACGATCGCCGTCGGCGGCGTCCGCCGCGCCTGCCCGCTTCTGCGGTCTGCACCACGACGAAGCCAGCGGCGCGATCTACCACCACGACCGGGTGCTCGAACTGGCGCCGCGCGAAGCCGCACTCCTGCGCGCCGTGCTGGCCCGCCCTGGGCAAGCGGTGTCGAAGGAGCGCTTGTTCGGGCTGGTGTTTCCGCACGAGCCGGATGTGGCTTACGAGGCCATCGAGGTGGTGGCCTACCGCCTGCGCAAGCGGTTGGCCGGAACCGGCGCGCAGCTGGTCACCCTGCGCGGATTGGGCTATCTGCTCAAGGCCGCGTAGATGTCCGGCACTCAACCCAGCGCGAGTGCGCCGGCACGCTCGTCACTGCGTCGCCAGTTGCTGGTGGGCATCCTCTTGCCCGTCATCGTGCTCGTGGTGTTCAACAGTGCCGGCCTGTACCGCCAGGCCCTGCGCGCGGCCGATACGGCCTACGACCGCACACTGTTGGCGTCGGCCAAGGCCATCGGCGAACAGCTCGAGGTTTCGGACGGCCCCGACGGCCCGATCCTGAGTGCGACATTGCCGTATTCAGCGCTGGAGCCTTTCGAAGCCGACAACCGCAGCCGCATCTTCTATCGCGTCAGCGGGTTTGGCGGCGAGATGGTGTCGGGTTTCGACGACCTGCCCGCCTGGCGTGGGACACTGCCGGTCAAGGGCCCGTACGCCGCGCTGGTCGATTTCTATGACGGCCAGTTCCGCGGGCAACCCGTGCGCGTGGCCGTGCTGCTGCAGCCGGTTGCCGGCGCAGCGGGCCAAGGCATGGCCACCATTCAGGTGGCCGAGACGCTCGAATTGCGCCACACGCTGGCACGTGAACTGCTGATGGACACGCTGTGGCGTCAGGTGGCGCTGGTGGCCGTTCTCGCGGGCGTCGTCGTGTGGGTGGTCCAGCGCGTCACCCGCCCGGTTCGCCTGCTCAGCCTGCACCTGTCGCAGCGCGGACAGGGTGATCTCACCCCGCTGTCGGCCCCGGAAGCCCCGCGCGAGCTTCAGCCCCTGGTGGCGGCCACCAATCAGGTCATAGAGGGTCTGCAGCACTTGCTGGAGCATCAGAAGCGGTTCGTGCGCGACGCCTCGCACCAACTGAGAACGCCCCTGGCGGTCCTGAAGACGCAGGTGCAGTCCGCACGTCGCGGCGACGTGGCGCCTGAGCAGGCACTGGCCGAAATGGCCGCAACGGTGGACCGGGCGACCCAACTGGCCAACCAGATGCTGGCGCTGGCCAAGGTGGAGCAACTGCGGCGCCAGACGTCGCACGGAGTGGTCGACTGGTCCAGCGTGGTACGCGCTGTCGCGCTCGATCTGGCTCCGCTGGTGGCCGATCGCCAACTCGACTTCGACATCGAGACCGAACCCGCTCCAGTTTCCGCACACGAGTGGGCGTTGCGAGAGCTGGCCCGCAACCTGCTTCACAACGCGATCCGGCACAGCCCGCCGCTGGGGCGGCTGTCCGTGTCCGTGCAGGCGCGCGACGGCAGCGCCGTGCTTGCAATCATCGACAGCGGGCCCGGTATTCCGGACTCGCTGCGTCCGCGCCTGTGCCAGCCGTTTGCCGCCGGCGATCCAGGCAGCGGTAGCGGGCTGGGCCTGGCCATCTGCCGAGAGATCGTGCAGTCACTCGGCGGTGAGTTGATGCTCGAGAACCAGCCTGCCACCACAGGCGATGCAGCCGCCACCCGACACCCGATTGCAGGGCTGCACGCTCGCGCCTCGCTGCCGTTGGCGGACAATCCGGGGTCATGAGCCAACGGGGACGAGGCACCATTCAACAGGCAGGCGAGCCGACCGGCATGCGGCTGGACAAGTGGCTGTGGGCCGCCCGGTTCTACAAGACGCGGTCGCTGGCGGCCGATGAAGTGGGCCGAGGCCGGGTGACGGTCAACGGGCAGGCCGCCAAGTCCGCACGCGAGGTCCGAGTGGGCGATGAACTCCAGGTGCGCCAAGGTGATGTGTCGCGCACCGTGGTCGTCCGTGCCCTCAGTGCGATCCGCGGGCCGGCGATCGTGGCCCAGACGATGTACGAGGAGTCCGCTGCCAGCCTTGCCCTTCGGGCTGCCGCCGCAAGTGCGCGGCGGCTGGCGAGCGAGCCCGCGCATGCGATCACGCAAGGTCGGCCGACCAAGCGCGATCGCCGTGCCATCGAACGTACCCAGGTCGACTGGCAACGTTGGAGCGCATCGATCGACTCCACCTGACCCGACTGGCGCGCGGCGATTCCCTGGCTCCCGGCGAGGCTGATCGCCGACTCGCCGAACTTGACTCAGCTCAAGCCAATTGCCGTCACGCGGGCTGGCCCTTGAACCGCCCGAGCACGCCCCCATATCCGGACCCGACGCGTATCACACCACTGCACCGCACCCATTCCATGAGCCAACCGCCCATCGAGCCTACCCCGCCGAGCACAGAGCCGGCTTCGCCCCCCGCAGACGCGGCAGGTGCCACCGTCGAGCAGCAGCTCGCGGAGTGGCAGGCCCGCCACGCCGAGGTGTCCGACGCCTTCCTTCGGGCCAAGGCCGAGGTCGAGAACGTCCGCCGTCGCGCCGACGAGGAGGTTTCCAAGGCACGCAAGTTCGCCATCGATGCGTTCGCCGAGAGCCTGCTTCCGGTCAAGGACAGCCTCGAAGCGGCGATCGCCACGCCCGGCGCGAGCGTCGAGCAGGTGCTCGAAGGCGTTCATGCCACCTTGCGGCAACTCGCGGCCGCGCTGGAGCGCAACAAGGTACTGCAGATTGCGCCGCCAGCGGGCACCAAGTTCGACCCGCACCAGCACCAGGCCATCAGCATGGTGCCGGCCGAGCAGGAGGCCAACACCGTGGTGGCGGTGCTGCAGAAAGGCTACCTGATCGCCGATCGCGTGCTGCGGCCTGCCCTGGTCACGGTCGCCGCACCCAAGTAGTACACACGCCCGAAGCCGCCCGCCCTTGAAAGCCGCGGCCCGGACCACAACTCGAAGACAACCGAACCAATTCCCCGCAGGAGAACCACATGGGCAAGATCATCGGCATCGACCTGGGCACCACCAATTCGTGCGTAGCCATCATGGAGGGCAACTCGACCAAGGTGATCGAGAACTCCGAAGGCGCACGCACCACGCCATCCATCATCGCCTACCAGGAAGATGGCGAGGTGCTGGTGGGTGCCAGCGCCAAGCGCCAGGCCGTCACCAACCCGAAGAACACGGTCTACGCCGCCAAACGCCTGATCGGCCGCAAGTTCACCGAGAAGGAAGTGCAGAAGGACATCGACCTGATGCCCTACAAGATTGCCGCGGCCGACAACGGCGACGCCTGGATCGAGGTGCGCGGCAAGAAGCTCGCGCCGCCGCAGGTGAGCGCCGAAGTGCTGCGCAAGATGAAGAAGACGGCCGAGGACTACCTGGGTGAGGAAGTCACCGAGGCCGTGATCACGGTGCCGGCCTACTTCAACGACAGCCAGCGCCAGGCCACGAAGGACGCCGGCCGCATCGCCGGCCTGGACGTCAAGCGCATCATCAACGAACCCACCGCAGCCGCCCTGGCCTTCGGCCTGGACAAGCACGGCAAGGGCGACCGCAAGATCGCGGTGTTCGACCTGGGCGGTGGCACCTTCGACATCTCCATCATCGAGATCGCCGATGTCGACGGCGAAAAGCAGTTCGAGGTGCTCTCCACCAACGGCGACACGTTCCTCGGTGGCGAGGACTTCGACCAGCGCATCATCGACTACATCGTCACCGAGTTCAGGAAGGAGCAAGGCGTCGACCTGACCAAGGACGTGCTGGCCCTGCAGCGGCTGAAGGAAGCCGCCGAGAAGGCCAAGATCGAGCTCTCGAACAGCACGCAAACCGATGTCAACCTGCCGTACATCACGGCCGACGCCTCGGGCCCCAAGCACCTGAACATCAAGCTCACCCGTGCCAAGCTCGAGTCGCTGGTCGATGAGCTCATCGCGCGAACGATCGAGCCGTGCAAGATCGCGATCAAGGACGCCGGCGTCAAGGTCAGCGAGATCGACGACGTGATCCTGGTCGGTGGCATGACGCGCATGCCCAAGGTGCAGGAAAAGGTCAAGGAGTTCTTCGGCAAGGAGCCGCGCAAGGACGTCAACCCCGACGAGGCGGTGGCCGTGGGCGCCGCCATCCAGGGCCAGGTGCTGGGCGGCGAGCGCAAGGACGTGCTGCTGCTGGACGTCACGCCGCTGTCGCTGGGCATCGAGACCCTGGGCGGCGTCATGACCAAGATGATCAAGAAGAACACCACCATTCCGACCAAGTTCAGCCAGGTGTTCTCCACCGCCGACGACAACCAGCCCGCGGTGACCATCAAGGTGTTCCAGGGCGAGCGCGAAATGGCCGCCGGCAACAAGAGCCTGGGCGAGTTCAACCTCGAGGGTATCCCGCCGGCACCGCGTGGGTTGCCACAGATCGAGGTCACGTTCGACATCGATGCCAACGGCATCCTGCACGTCGGCGCCAAGGACAAGGCCACCGGCAAGGAAAACAAGATCACCATCAAGGCCAATTCGGGATTGTCCGAGGACGAGATCCAGAAGATGGTGAAGGATGCCGAACTCAATGCGGCCGAGGATCACCGCAAGCTCGAACTGGTGCAGGCCCGCAACCAGGCCGATGCCATGGTGCATTCGGTCAAGAAGAGCCTGGGCGAGCACGGCGACAAGCTCGACGCCGGCGAGAAAGAGAAGATCGAGGCCGCCATCAAGGAAGTCGAGGAAGCGCTCAAGGGCGACGACAAGGCCACCATCGAGTCGCGCACCGAGGCGCTGATGACAGTGAGCCAGAAGCTCGGCGAGAAGATGTACGCGGACATGCAGGCCGAGCAGGCCGCCGCCGGTGCCGCCGGGGCTGCAGGCGCGGCCCCGGGCGATGGCGCGGCGCAGGCCGGCGCCGGCAAGCCGGCCGACGACAACGTGGTGGACGCCGAATTCAAGGAAGTCAAGAAGTGACCTGGGCCGGGCCTCGCGGCCCGAGCTGAAGACGCGCCGCGCTCGAGCCGGCGGGCGCTGCCCGCGGCCCGGCGCGGCGAATTGATTCCTACCCTTTCGAGTGATCGATGGCCAAGCGCGACTACTACGACGTCCTGGGCGTGCCCCGCAACGCGACCGACGACGACATCAAGAAGGCCTACCGCAAGCTGGCCATGAAGCACCACCCTGACCGCAACCAGGGTGACGACGCCAAGAAGGCCGAGGAGAAGTTCAAGGAGGCCAAGGAGGCCTACGAGATGCTCTCCGATACCCAGAAGCGAGCGGCCTACGACCAGTACGGCCACGCCGGCGTCGACCCCAACAGCGGTATGGGAGCGGGCTTTCGAGGCGGCGCCGGGGCCGAGGGCTTCGGAGGCTTCGCTGAGGCCTTCGGTGACATCTTCGGCGACATCTTCAACGGAGGTCGTCGCGGCGGCGGCGGCGGCTCGCAGGTGTACCGCGGGGCCGATCTGTCCTATGCGATGGAGATCACCCTGGAAGAAGCAGCGCTGGGCAAGGATGCCCAGATCCGCATTCCCAGCTGGGATACCTGTGACGCCTGTCACGGCAGCGGCGCCAAGCCCGGCACCAGCGCCAAGACCTGCACGGCCTGCAACGGCAGCGGCACGGTGCACATGCGCCAGGGCTTCTTCAGCATCCAGCAGACGTGCCCGCACTGCCATGGCAGCGGCAAGATCATTCCCGAGCCGTGCACCAGCTGCAACGGTGCCGGTCGAATCAAGCGGCAGAAGACGCTGGAAGTCAAGATTCCAGCCGGCATCAACGAGGGGATGCGCATCCGCTCGACAGGCAACGGCGAGCCAGGAACGAACGGAGGACCTCCGGGCGACCTCTTCATCGAGATCCGCATCAAGGAACACGATATCTTCGAGCGCGACAGCGACGACCTGCACTGCACAGTGCCGGTTTCACTGATCACAGCCGCGCTTGGCGGTGCCATCGAAGTTCCCACCCTCAGCGGCAAGGCCGAGATCGAACTGCCCGAAGGCACGCAACACGGCAAGACCTTCCGCCTGCGCGGCAAGGGCATCAAGGGACTGCGATCCAGCTACCCGGGCGATCTGTACTGCCATGTGGCGGTCGAAACACCCGTCAAGCTCACCGAGCACCAGCGCAAGCTGCTGCGCGAGCTCGACGAGTCTCTGCGCAAGGGCGGCGACAAGCACTCGCCCAATGCCAAGAGCTGGACCGACCGGGTGAAGGACCTGTTCAAGTAGACGGCCTGTCACAACCGTGCCGGCTGCACGGCTCAAGGCGGAGCCGGGAATGGCCGATATGGCGGCAGGAGCCCCTGTCACGCCATCTGCCATGCCCAGTGCCAACCCGCCGAGTCGCCGCCGACCCGCCTTCCCGACCGAGGGGGGCCGGGCATGATGATCGACCGCGACATCGATCGCGCCCACGCCCTGGTGATCGACGGCAATCCGACATCGCGCAGCGTGATGGCGGCTCAGTTGCGCGACCTCGGCGTCGGCCACGTCAAGCAGACCAGCCGGGTGACGGAAGCGCGGCTCGCCCTCGAGCAGCGGCCCTACGACATCGTCCTGTGCGACTACCACTTCGAGGGCACCGACATGTCGGGCCAGGATCTGCTCGACGAGTTGCGTCGAGAGAACCTGCTGCCCTACTCCACCGTTTTCATCATGGTCACCGGCGAAGCCACCTACTCGAAGGTGGTCGAGGCGGCCGAGGCCGCGCTGGACAGCTACCTGCTCAAGCCCTACACCGCCCAAGCACTCGGCGAGCGCTTGATCGAGGCGCGGCGCCGCAAGCGTGTGCTGTGCGACATCTTCGAGGCCCTGGAACAAGGTCGCCACGCCGAGGCGGCCAAGATCTGCCTGCGCCGCTACCACGCACGGGAGTCGTACTGGCTCTTCTGTGCCCGCCTGGCTTCCGAGTTGCTGCTCAAGCTGGACCGGCAGGCCGAGGCCCGGCAGATCTACGAAACGGTGGCCAACGAGAAGAACATACCCTGGGCGCGCTTGGGGGTGGGTCGGGCACAGTTCGCGGCCGGAGAGGTGACCCCCGCACGACGCACGGTGGAAGCATTGCTGCGCGACAACCCCGAGCACGCCGACGGCTACGATGTCCTCGGGCGGCTGCAGGTGGACCAGGGTGAGTTCTCGAATGCGTTGATGACCTACCGCACGGCCGCCCAGCTCACGCCCGGGTGCATGCTGCGCCTGCAGCATTGCGGCACGCTGGCGTTCTATGAAGGCGAGCGCGACGAAGCGATCCGCATGCTGGACCGCGTGGTCGCCATGGGGCTGAAGTCCAAGTTGTTCGATGCGTTGACACTCATGCTGCTGGCACTGCTGCGCCACGACACGGCCGATACCAAGGCGCTCGGGGTGGCCTGTGACCTGATCCGCAAGTTCCTCGAACGGCACCCCGACTCGCGCCGCCTCCAGCGCATGGAAGTCGCGTCCAGCGCACTGCGGCTGTTGCTGGCGCGCAAGAATGATGAAGCCGTGGCCCTGGCACGAAGCCTGGCCGCAGGTGTCGACGACGACGGCTTCGACGTCGAGGCATCGAACATCCTGCTGGCGCTGTGGACGCGACTGCCGACGGAGTCGGTCGAGCCCGACGAACTGGAGAACCTGGCCCGCGGCATCGCGATGCGCTTCTGCGTCTCAAAGGCCGTGACCGAAGTGCTGGTCGCTTCGGCCCAGCGGCGCGAACCCGTAGCCTCGGTGATACGCGGTTGCCACGCCACCATCACCAGCATCGCCGAGGAGGCCATGGCCCACTCGGTGCGAGGGCGCCCCGGTGTCGCAGTCGCCGAACTGCTGCGTCAGGGCACCGACACGCGCAACGCCAAGCTCATCGAGATGGCCGGCCTTGTCGCGCGTCGCCATGCCGACGCCATCGAAGGCCAGGACGCGCTTCTGGCCGAGGCCGCGGCGCTGCAGCGCCGCTACTGCCAGCCCATCACCCACCTGGCCGGCGTGCGTCGCACGGGCCGATCGCCCGGCGGCCTGGTGGTCCGAACCTGAACGCCTGCCGGCGGTGATCCATCGGCCCGCAGTCGCGGGGAGGCGATCAGTACTCGCCGCCGCCGCTGCCAGCGGCCATGTTGTCGAACTTGGTCAACGGCTTCAGGAAAGTCAGCTTGATCGTGCCCACCGGGCCGTTGCGCTGCTTGCCGATGATGATCTCGGCCACGCCGGGCTCCTTGCACTGGTCCTTCGTGTAGTACTCGTCGCGGTAAATGAACATGATGACATCGGCATCCTGCTCGATGGCGCCAGACTCACGCAGGTCGCTCATCATGGGTCGCTTGTCCGTGCGCGTCTCGACCGAGCGGTTGAGCTGCGACAGCGCGATCACCGGGCACTGCAGTTCCTTGGCCAGCGCCTTCAGGCTGCGTGAGATTTCCGACAACTCGGTGGCCCGGTTTTCGCCGTCGGACTTGGCCGTGCCGCTCATCAGTTGCAGGTAGTCGATGACGATGAGGCCCAGGGTGCCGCCGTACTGGCGCGCCATGCGGCGTGCACGCGCTCTCAACTCGGCCGGGTTGAGGCCCGGGGTCTCGTCGATGTACAGGGGCGCCTTGCCGAGCTTGTCGACCGCCTCGGTCAGGCGCCCCCACTCGTCGTCCTTGATGCGCCCCGTGCGCAGCCCGCTCTGGTCGATGCGCCCGAGTGACCCGACCATTCGCAGTGCCAGTTGCGAAGCACCCATTTCCATGGAGAACACCAGCACTGGCAGGCCTTCGCTCACTGCCACGTTCTCGGCGATGTTCAACGCAAAGGCGGTCTTGCCCATCGATGGGCGCGCTGCCAGGATGACCAAGTCCCCTTTCTGCAGGCCGGCGGTCATGCGGTCCATGTCATAGAACCCGGTGCGCACGCCAGTCACTTCCTCGGCACCGTTCTCATAGAGCTCGGTCACCCGATCGATCAGTTGGACCGCCAACTGGCTGATGCTGACGAAACCGTGCTTGTTGCGCTGCCCTTCCTCGCCGATCTTGAAGATCTTGCCCTCGGCCTCGTCGAGCACCTGCGACACCGGCCGGCCCTGTGGGTTGAAGGCACTGGTGGCGATTTCGTCCGATGCCGAGATGAGCTTGCGCAGAATCGCGCGCTCCCGCACGATCTCGGCATAACGCCTGAGATTCGCGGCACTGGGCACGCTCTGGGCCAGGGCGTTGAGGTAAGCCAGCCCGCCGATGGCATCGGCCTTGCCCACGCTCTGCAACTGCTCGTACACGGTGATGACGTCAGCTGGCTTGCTGGCGTTGATCAGCGTGGCAATGGCGTTGAAGATCTCGCGGTGCTCGTAGCGATAGAAGTCGCTGTCGGTCACGACGTCGCCGGCGCGATCCCAGGCGAGGTTGTCGATCAGCAGACCGCCGAGCACGCTCTGCTCGGCCTCCGTGGAGTGCGGCGGGACGCGCAGCCGGGCGACCTCGTCGTCCATCGGGGCAGCATCGGCGTTGCGCAGGGCAGTGTTCATGGTCAGCCGTTCATCATATGCGGGCCCGACCAGGCGGCCTGTGGGCAAGCCTGTGGAGATGCAGTGGGCATGCAGGGGAAATCGCGACACGGGCCCGGCCCGCGATCCGCATGCGTGCGACCGCGCCGGACGCACCCATGAAAAAGGGCCGGCAGTGCCGGCCCTTGGCTCTGTGCGCGGCCCGAGGACCGAGCGCTGGCATCCGTGCGGAAGTTACTCCGCCTCGGCCACCACCTGGACGGTCACGTCGACCACCACGTCAGTGTGCGCCGCAACCGAAACCGGGTGCTCGCCCACAGTCTTCAGCGGACCATTGGGCAGACGCACTTGGGACTTGACGACATCGAAGCCCAGCTTCTTGAGGCCTTCGGCGATGTCGGCGTTCGTCACCGAGCCGAACAGCCGGCCGTCGACGCCGGCCTTCTGCGAGATGGTGACGGTCTTGCCGGCCATCTTCTCGCCCAGAGCCTGGGCGGCAGCCAGCTTCTCGGCGGCGACCTTCTCCAGTTCGGCGCGGCGGGCTTCGAACTCCTTGATCGCCGAATCGGTGGCGCGACGCGCGCGCTTGGTCGGGATCAGGAAGTTGCGGGCGTAGCCGTCCTTCACTTTGACGACGTCACCCAGGTTGCCCAGGTTGGCCACCTTGTCGAGCAGGATCACTTGCATGTCAAATTCTCCTCGCTCAGACGCGATGCTGGTCGCTGTAAGGCAACAACGCCAGGAAGCGCGCACGCTTGATGGCGGTGGTGAGCTGGCGCTGGTAGAACGCGCGCGTGCCCGTCAGGCGCGCCGGCGTGATCTTGCCGTTCTCGCCAACGAAGTCACGCAGGACGTCGATGTCCTTGTAGTCGATTTCCTCGACTCCGGCGACGGTAAATCGGCAGAACCGCTTGCGCTTGAACAGCAGCGACTGCTGATTGCGCTTGGGCTTGCGGTCCTTCGAGAACTTACCTTTGCCACGGGGCGGGGCCATGATGCACCTCTTTCAGATCTTGGGTATGGATACGGGACTCGTCAGGCGAGCGACGTGATGTGGAACAGCAGACCGCGGCCGTTGCGAGCGGTGGCCAGGAAGCCGGCAAATTCGCCGCGACTGCCCAGTGCCAGCGCTCCCAGGGGTTGCGTGATCGCGCCGACGCCCAGTGCCTTGATCTCGAGTGAGACCTTGCGGGGCAGCCCGTCCTCGGTGGCCAGCGACTCGTGCTGGAGCCTGAGGTCGAGCGCCGGCAGTCCGGCAGGCGTATAGCGCAGCGCCCCCCGTTCGACCAGCTGGGCCGTCAGAACCAGTCGGTTCAGACCTGCCCCACCGTCGTGGGCCGCAGCGGAGCTGTTGTCGATCAGGCGCTGGCCTCCTGGGCGGCCTTGCGGGCCTCTTCCTTCTCGACCGCCTTCATCATGATCGACGGCGCAGTCTCGGCCTTGCTCTTGGCCACCGTGAGATGGCGCAGCACGGCGTCGTTGTAGCGGAAGCCGGTCTCCAGCTCAGCCAGGGTCTCCTTGGAGGCCTCGATGTTCAGGCACACATAGTGGGCCTTGGCGAGCTTCTGGATCATGTAGGCCAGTTGACGGCGGCCCCAGTCTTCGACCCGGTGCACCTTGCCGCCGGCGGCGGTGACGATGCCCTTGTAGCGCTCCAGCATGGCTGGAACCTGCTCGCTTTGATCCGGGTGGATCACGAGCACGATCTCGTAGTGACGCATGAACACTCCTTGTGGGTTCCGTGGATCGGAAGCCACCCGGCGGCGTCGGTACGCCGGTGTGGCAAGTCGCGCTCGAATCCCCGTAGGGGCCTCGCGCTGGAAAAAGCTGAAGATTATAGCCCGAAACCGGCAAGCGGCCGGTCAGTCAGCGGCGCGTACGGGCTCAGGGCGTCGGAGGCGGTCGACCATGTCGAGCTGCTCCCGCGACGGTGCAGGCGTGGCAAGGCTCACCAACACCAGCGCAACCACACCCGCAGGCACGCCGAAGACACCGGCCGAAACGGGCTCT
Organism: Aquabacterium sp.; assembly: GCA_023150345.1. Lineage (GTDB taxonomy): Bacteria > Pseudomonadota > Gammaproteobacteria > Burkholderiales > Burkholderiaceae_C > Pseudaquabacterium. The sequence continues at coordinate 69,671 of JAKLLB010000006.1, read as the reverse complement.
ATTCCGAACCACCGCACGGGTTCGGCTGCCCACCCGAGCCAAAGGCGAACCGCGGGGAGCCCCGCCACCATGTAGCCGGCACACACAGCCAGCCCAGTCAACATACCGGCGGTTGCACCAGCCCGATTGGCTCGTCGCCAGAACACGCCCGCGACCAGCGCAGGGAAGAACGCCGCGGCGGCCAACGAAAACGCGGCCGCCACGAACGGCAGTATTCCCGCGATGCGCAACGACGCCACCCAAGCCGCGCCTACCGCTGCCACCAGCACCATCAGCTTCGAGAACATCACGCGTCGCACCGCGGAAGCACGAGGGTTCACGATGCGGTAGTAGAGGTCATGCGACAGCGCATTCGAGATGGTCAGCAGCAGGCCGTCGGCCGTCGACAGCGCCGCCGCCAAGCCTCCTGCCGCGACCAGATAGGTGACCACCAGTGGCAGACCGCCCATTTCGGGAGCGGCCAGCACGAGCATGTCGCTGGCCAAGCGCAATTCACCGAACTGCAGTACGCCGTCACCATTGACGTCTTGGACCCAGGCCAATCCAGCGTCCAACCGAGACCACCGTCGCAGCCAGTCGGGGAGCGAACCGAACGACGTCCCGACCAGTTCGGTGAACACCTGGTACTTCACCATGACGGCCAACGCCGGCGCGCAGAGATACAGCAGCACGATGAATGCCAGCGACCAGCCAACCGAACGCCGGGCATCGACCACCGACGCCGTGGTGTAGTACCGGGTCAGGACATGGGGCATGGCGGCCGTACCCATCATCAAGCAGAAGACGAGTGCCAGGAAGTTTCGCCGCACAGCCGTCTGCGCCTGATCGTCCGCAGCGTTGTCGCCCGGTCGCACGAACGGCTCGGTCTGGCGCGAAACGCCGGCCAGCGGTTGGGCCTGCTGCAGGGCCAACGCCAGATCGCGCTCGTACCACTCGCGGGCCTGCGCTTCGGTTCGGGGCTGCCTGCGGATCGCCCTCTCGACTTGCTGTATCCGTGCCAGCGGCGCGTCGTCGGCCCTCAGCGCCTCGCGCTCGCGGGCCAAACGCTGACCGTCGTCGACCATCGCAGCCGGTACGTCGACCAGCTTGCGCCGGGCCTCTTCGGCACGCTGAGCCCAAATCGACTGGACCTGTCGTTCGGCCGGATCGGACAGCAGTTCCCCTTCGCGTTGCACGACGACGCGCAGTTGGTGCCCGTAGGTCAGGAGCGGCGTCCAGGAACCCGTCTGGCTCAGATTCATCCAGATCACCGGAACCATATAGGCGAGGATCAGCACGATGTACTGAGCGACCTGCGTCCACGTTACCGCGCGCATGCCGCCGAGGAATGAACACACGAGCACGCCCCCGAGCCCGACAAAGATCCCGATCTCGAAACTGAAGCCGGTCAGGTGCGAAGTGATCAACCCCACGCCGTAGACCTGAACCACGACGTAGACAAACGACACGATCACGGCAGCGGCCACGCCGATCAGTCTCGGAAGCACCCCGCCATAGCGAGCGCCCAGGAAGTCAGGGATGGTGAACTGGCCGAAACGCCGCAGGTAGGGCGCCAGCAGCACCGCGACCAGACAGTAGCCGCCTGTCCAGCCGATGATGTAGGCCAGGCCACCATAGCCCTGAAGGTAGAGCACGCCCGCGGTGCCCAGGAACGACGCTGCCGACATCCAGTCGGCGGCGGTGGCCATGCCGTTGTACATGGCCGGCACGCGGCGCCCGGCCACGTAGTACTCGGCTTCATCGGTCGTGCGGCTGAACAGACCGATGCCCGCATAGACCAGCACCGTGGCGATCAGGAAGCTGCCGCCGATCCAGTGACGCGGCCAGCCGCTGCGCTCGGCCGCCGCAAGTGCGATGACGAACGCCACGACGCCGAGCGTGTAGCCGGCATAGCGACGGTGCAACCGCTGAGTGAACCGGCGGGTGGTCTCCAGTGTCATTGAGCGCCACCCCTGCAACCGGCCGGCAGCGTCCTGCGCTCAGCGCTGCGCCAGGCGCAGCCAGGTCTCCACCACGGAGTCCGGGTTCAGCGAAATCGACACGATGCCTTCGCTGGCGAGCCAGTCGGCAAAGTCGGCATGATCGCTGGGCCCCTGTCCGCAAATGCCCACGTACTTCCCGGTCGCCCGGCAAGCCGCGATGGCTCGCGAAATCAGCGCCTTCACCGCTGGATCACGCTCGTCGAAGTCTTCGGCCAGTTGCTCCAGTCCCGAGTCGCGGTCAAGACCCAGCGTGAGTTGCGTGAGGTCGTTCGAACCAATCGACATGCCGTCGAAGTGCTGCAGGAACTGCTCGGCCAACAGCGCGTTGCTCGGCACCTCGCACATCATGATCAGCCGCAGACCGCCACGACCACGTTCCAGCCCACGTCCAGCGAGCAACTGCACCACGCGTTCGGCCTGCCTGACCGTGCGCACGAAGGGGACCATGATCTCGACGTTGGTCAACCCCATGTCGTTGCGCACGCGCTTGATCGCTTCGCACTCCATGCCGAAGGCATCGGCGAATTCGCCGCTGATGTATCGGGAGGCACCGCGGAAGCCCAGCATCGGGTTCTCCTCGTCGGGCTCGTAGCGCGAACCGCCGATGAGCTTCTTGTATTCGTTGGACTTGAAGTCTGACAGTCGCACGATCACCGGCTTGGGCCAGAACGCAGCCGCGATCGTGGCCACGCCCTCGGCCAGCTTGTCAACGTAGAAGGCGCGCGGCGAGGCATGTCCGCGCGCCACCGACTCGACTGCCTTCTTCAGGTCGGCATCGATGTTCGGGTAGTCCAGGATCGCCTTGGGGTGGACGCCGATGTTGTTGTTGATGATGAACTCGAGCCGCGCCAGGCCGACACCTGCGTTCGGGATCTGCGCGAATTCGAAGGCCAGCGTCGGGTTGCCCACGTTCATCATGATCTTGATCGGGCAGTACGGCAGCTCGCCGCGCCGCACCTCGGTGACCTCGGTTTCGAGCAGGCCGTCATAGATGTAGCCGGTGTCGCCCTCGGAGCACACGACCGTGACCAATGCGCCATCGCTGAGCGACTCGGTGGCGTTGCCGCAACCGACCACCGCCGGGATGCCCAATTCGCGGGCGATGATGGCCGCGTGGCAGGTGCGGCCGCCGCGGTTCGTGACGATCGCGCTGGCGCGCTTCATCACCGGCTCCCAGTTCGGGTCTGTCATGTCGGTGACCAGCACGTCACCCGGCTGCACGCGATCCATCTCGGCCACCGAGTGCACGAGTCGCACAGGACCTGTGCCAATCTTCTGACCGATGGCGCGACCTTCGGCCAACACCGTGCTGTGGCCCTTGAGCTTGTAGCGGTGCTCGACCTGAGCGCCCTGGCTCTTCACGGTCTCCGGTCGGGCCTGCAGGATGTAGAGCTGGCCGTCCTGGCCGTCCTTGCCCCACTCGATGTCCATCGGACGACCGTAGTGCTGCTCGATCACCAGCGCGTAACGCGCCAGCTCGATCACATCGTCATCGGCCAACGAATAGCGGTTGCGCAGCTCCGCAGGCGTATCGACCGTCTTGACCAGTCGCCCGCTGGCCTGGCGCTCCTGCGGCGCAGCGAACTCCATGCGAATGAGCTTGGAGCCCAGGTTGCGGCGGATCACCGAGCGCTTGCCGGCCTTGAGCCCGGGCTTGTGAACATAGAACTCGTCCGGGTTGACGGCTCCCTGCACAACGGTCTCGCCCAGCCCGTAGCTGGCGGTGATGAAGACCACGTCTTCGAACCCCGATTCCGTGTCGATGGTGAACATCACACCCGACGAGCCCAGGTCGGAGCGCACCATGCGCTGAACGCCGGCCGACAGTGCCACGTCATCGTGGGCAAAGCCCTTGTGCACGCGATAGCTGATCGCGCGATCGTTGTAGAGGCTGGCGAAAACCTCCTTCATCTTGTGCAGCACTTCGTCGATGCCATGCACGTTGAGGAAGGTTTCCTGCTGCCCTGCAAACGAGGCATCGGGCAGGTCCTCGGCAGTGGCTGACGAGCGCACCGCGAAGGTGGCCTGAGGATCGTGGGCGACCAACTGGTCATAGGCCTGCCGGACGGCCGCCTCCAGCGCCGGCGGCAACGGTGCCTCCACCACCCAGGTGCGGATCTCCGCGCCCACCTGCGCAAGGGCCCGAACATCGTCGATGTCCAGCGCGGCCAGGCGCGCACTGATGCGCTCGGTCAGGCCGCCGTGGCGCAGGAACTCACGAAACGCGTGCGCGGTAGTCGCGAACCCGCCGGGCACGCGCACGCCAGATGCGGCAAGCTGACTGATCATTTCGCCGAGGCTGGCGTTCTTGCCGCCTACCGCCTCGACGTCGGTCATTCTCAGGTGTTCGAAGGGGACGACCAGGGCGGACGCCAGTTGGGCCGACCGTTCGGTGGCCAGGTGCGACGGTGACATGGGGAAGCTCCGTGATGGTGAGAAACCGGTGCCGTCCCGGCTGCGTGGCGGGCACGCGCGCCTGCGTGTGTCGATTCGAGTTGTGGGCAGGCGGGGCTCATCGCAAAGGTCGCAGCATCTGGGGTCGCGCTTGGGCGGTGATTCTACGGACGAAGCCTCTATGATCCCTGAACTCCGGCTGAAAGCGCCCTCGCGGCGCCACCTCCATGCCTCATCGAAGCGTGTTCTTTGTCTCGGACGGCACCGGTATCACCGCGGAGACCTTCGGAAACTCGATCCTGGCGCAGTTCTCGGCCCGTCCGCGCCATGTCCGCCGGCCGTTCATCGACTCAGTGGAAAAGGCCCACTCGGTCGTGGACGAGATCAATCGCGTGGCCGACAGCGAGGGTCACCGCCCCATCGTGTTCATCACGCTGGTCAACGATGAAATCCGCGACATCGTCACCGACGCCGGCTGCCGCGGCCTGGTGCTCGACATGTTCAAGGCCTTCGTCGAGCCGCTTGAGGTCGAGTTCGGCATCAAGTCCAACCACCGCGTTGGCCGCTTTTCCGATGCCGCAAAGAGCCGCGAATACCACGACCGCATCGAAGCCATCAATTTCTCACTGGTACACGATGACGGCCAGTCCGCGCGCAACCTGGCCCAGGCTGACGTGATCCTGGTCGGCGTCAGTCGCTGCGGCAAGACGCCCACGTCGCTGTACCTCGCCATGCAGCACGGCATCAAGGCGGCCAACTACCCCCTGATCCCCGAAGACTTCGAACGCGGCCGCCTGCCCTCTGCCCTGAATCCCCATCTGGCCAAGTGTTTCGGCCTGACCATCGATCCCGAGCGACTGGCGCAGATCCGCCACGAGCGGCGGCCCGACAGCCGCTACGCGGCGCTCGAAAACTGCCGCCAGGAGGTGCGCGACGCCGAGTCGCTGATGCGACGACATGGCATTGGGTGGCTGAGCTCCACGCACAAGTCGATCGAGGAAATCGCCACCACCATCTTGCGCGACATACGACCTGATCGACTGATCTACTGAATTGCGAGTGGCGAGAAACACGGCCCCGCGCCCCGGGGCATCACCGGCCGGCCAATGCCTGGCGGCACGACTCGTACAGGCACACGGCCGCCGCAGCCGCCACATTCAACGACTCCTCGCCCCCGGGCTGGGCGATGCGCACCTGCAGCGCGCAGCGCGCCAGCATCCCTGGGTCGACGCCCCGCCCCTCGTGACCGAACACCCACGCGCAGGGACTCGGCAACGCACTGTTGTGCAGCATGGCCTGAGCCTGGAGGCTGGTGCCCAGCATCGGCACCTTCAGCACGTCGAGGTCTGCGGGCTGCAGACCCTCATACAGCATCAAGCCGAAGTGCGCTCCCATCCCCGCGCGCAACACCTTCGGCGACCACAGCGCGACCGTTCCGCGCATGGCCAGCACCTGAGTGAACCCCATCGCCGCGGCCGTACGCAAGATGCTGCCGACATTGCCTGGATCCTGCAACCGATCGAGCACGACGCTGCTCGCTTCGGGTCGCATCGCCAGTGGGCTCGGAACAGGACACAGAAACCCGATCCCGGCAGGCGACTCCAGCGCGCTGAGGCCGGCGAACAGTGCATCGGGGATCACGGCCACGCGCAGCACGCCCTCGACCACCTCGCGCACGCGCGGCTGCAGCCAGGCGGATTCAGACACCAGGGCCTGGGTGGCCTGCCACCCCCGCAGCTTCAGCGCCGCGCACAGGTGTTCGCCCTCCAGCCACATTTCCGATTCCGCAGCGCCCAGACGGCGCACCGAAGCACCGCGGGCCAGCTTGCGTACCCGCACCAAAAGTGGGTTATCACGCGATGTGATCCGCAGGGGTGAATTCATGTGTCGGGCCTGCGGCTCGCATCAGCGCTCGCCTGGGCGCCGCCGCTTGCAACGGCAGCCATCGCGTCGCGCACGGGAGCGAAGCTGCGCCGGTGCAACTCGCAGGGCCCCAGCGCCCGAAGTGCCGCCAGATGGGAAGGGGTGGGGTAGCCCTTGTGAACATCGAACCCATACCCAGGATGCTGCTCGTGCATGTGGTGGCACAACCGATCGCGATACACCTTGGCCAGGATGGACGCGGCCGAGATCGCCGGCACCTTCGCGTCGCCACCAATCAGGGCCTCGGCAGGCACGCGGAGCACCGGCAGGCGATTGCCGTCGACGAGTACGCGATGGGGCGTCAAGCGCAGGCCCTCGACCGCCCGGCGCATCGCCAGCAGGCTGGCCTGCAGGATGTTCAGACGGTCGATTTCCTCGGCGCTGGCTTGGGCGATACAGCAGGCCAGTGCCTTGGCGCGAATCTCATCGTGCAGGCGCTCCCGTCGCTTCGGTGTCAGCACCTTCGAGTCGGCCAGGCCACTGATCGGGTGCAGGTCGTCGAGGATCACAGCCGCAGCCACGACCGGGCCCGCCAAGGGTCCGCGACCCGCCTCGTCGACTCCCGCAACCAGCCCGGGTCGGTCCCAGGCCAGCCCCAGCTGCGCGGGCTCAGCCTTGGATGATCGCCGCGATGGCATCGCTGGCCTTTCGAGCGGTGTCCTGACGCAACATCCGGTGCAGCTCATCGAATCTGGCCTGAACTGAGCGCACACGCTGCGGGTCGTCCAGCCACGCAAGCGCGTCACTCGCCAGATTCTCCGGCGTGGCTTCATCCTGTATCCGCTCGGGAACGACGAACTCGTTGCACAGGACGTTGGGCAGTCCGACCCAGGGCTGGTAGCGCATGCGCTTCATGCGTTGCCAGTTCAACCAGGACAGCCGGTAGGTGATCACCATGGGCCGCTTGAACAGCGCGGCCTCGAGCGTGGCCGTACCGCTGGCCACCAGTGCGAGGTCACATGCCGCCAGCGCATCATGCGAGCGGCCGTCCAGGCACAGCACTCCCAGAGCGGGCGCCTCGCGCCGAAGGATAGACTCGACCAGCTCCTTCATTCCGGGCGCTACCGGAAGGACGAACTGGCACGCCGGCCGGGAGCGCGCCAGGCGCGCAGCCGCTGCCGCCAAGAGCGGCGCGATCAAGTCGACTTCGCTGCGGCGGCTGCCGGGCAGCAGCGCCACCACTGTGGCATCCTCGGTCAGGCCCAGAGACGCCCGCGCCTGACTGCGAGGCGGGGTCAGCGCAATGGCATCGGCCAACGGGTGCCCCACGAACGTCGCCGCGACGCCGTGGCGGTGCAACAGCGGCGGCTCGAACGGGAACAAGCACAGCACATGGTCGGCGGCGCGGGCCAGACGATGCACGCGCTCGCCGCGCCAGGCCCAGATCGAGGGGCAGACGAAGTGCACGGTCGGGACCCCGGCCGAGCGCAGCCGAGCTTCGAGCCCGAAGTTGAAGTCCGGTGCGTCCACGCCGACGAAGACCTGCGGTCGATCGGACAGCAGGCGCCCGGCCAGCTGGCGCCGAATCTTCAAGAGTTCGGGCAGGCGACGCAGCGCATCCACATATCCGAAGACCGCCAGGCGCTCGTGCGGCCACCACGACTCGAAGCCCTGAGCCACCATGCGCGGACCGCCGATCCCAGCAGCACGCAGCCCCGGCCATCGCGAACGCAACCCGGCCAGCAGCAAGCCAGCCAACAGATCGCCCGAGGCCTCACCGGCCACCATCGCCACAGAGATGGCGGCGCCCTCGCCCATGGTCAACGCACGATGCCGCGCTCAGCCTCGGCGAGGAACGACAACATCAACGACACGTCGACTGCCGCCTCCGGCACGTCGTCGACCAGCGCTCGCAATGCTTCCGTGGCGGCGGCCAAGGTCAGGCCCTGCCTGTAAAGGATGCGATGCATCTGTTTGACCCGGGCGATACGTTCGGGCGAGTAGCCACGCCGACGCAAGCCCTCGGCGTTGATGCCGGTGGCCTGCGCCGGATTGCCGGCAGCAGTAACAAAGGGCGGCAGGTCCTGCGCCAGCCGGGTTTGAAAGCCGGTCATCGCATGAGCGCCTACCCGCACAAACTGGTGAACCCCGGACAATCCGCCCAGAAACGCCCAGTCACCGAGGTGCACGTGACCCCCGAGCTGCGTCGCGTTGGCGATGATCGTGTGGCTACCAATGCGGCAGTCGTGCGCGATGTGCACGTAAGCCATGATCCAGTTGTCATCACCCAGGCGGGTGACCCCCTCGTCCTGGGCAGTTCCCGTGTTGATGGTGCAGAACTCGCGGATCGTGTTGCCGTGCCCAATCTCCAGCCGGGTTGGCTCACCGGCGTACTTCTTGTCCTGGGGAGCCGCACCGATGGATGCGAACTGAAAGATGCGGTTCTCGCGGCCAATGGTGGTGTGGCCCTCGATCACGCAATGGGCCCCGATGCGCGTGCCTGCGCCCACCCGCACGTGGGCACCGATTACCGCGTAGGCCGCCACCTCGACATCGTCGGCCAGTTCGGCTTCAGGGTCGACGATGGCAGTGGCGTGGATGCGGGTCATGGGCGGGCGGCGCCGATCACGCGACCTTGCGCATGGTGCACATCAGTTCGGCCTCGACGGCGGTTTCACCGTCGACGCTGGCACGGGCCTTGTACTTGAAGATTCCGGACTTGGCACGCTCGATGGTGGCCTCGAGCACCAACTGATCACCCGGTTCGACCACACGCTTGAAACGCGCTGCGTCGATACCCACGAAATACACCACGGTGTCGTCATCGAGCGTCTGGCCGTTCGACTGGAAGGACAGCAACGCGGCCGCTTGCGCCAGCGCCTCGAGCATGAGCACACCCGGCATCACCGGGCGCTGAGGGAAGTGGCCCGTGAAGAACGGCTCGTTGATGGTGACGTTCTTCAGCGCCTTGATCCGCACGTTGGGCTCGATCTCGAGCACGCGGTCGACCAGCAGGATGGGGTACCGGTGCGGCAGCTTGCGCAGGATCTGATGGATGTCGAGCACGGGGGCAGTCATGATTTCTTCTCCAGCGCTCTGAGGCGCTCGCGCAGGCTGTGCAACTGGCGCAGCGTGGCCGCGTTCTTTTCCCAGGACGCATTGTCATCGAAGGGAAACAGGCCACTGTATTGCCCCGGCTTCAAGATCGACCGGGTGACCACAGTCGCTGCCGTGATGTGCACATGATCGACCAACTCCAGATGTCCCAGAATGATGGCGCCGCCGCCTGCTGTGCAGTGGCGCCCGATGCGTGCGCTGCCCGCGATGCCAACGCAGCCGGCCATGGCGCTGTGGGCGCCGATGCGCACGTTGTGGCCCACCTGGATCAGGTTGTCGAGCTTGACACCGTCTTCGATCACGGTATCCTCGAGCGCGCCACGGTCGATGCAGGTGTTGGCGCCGATCTCGACGTCGTCGCCGATGCGAACTGCGCCCAGCTGCTCGATCTTGACCCACTCGCCTTCGTGCGGAGCAAAACCGAAGCCATCTGCTCCGATCACGACCCCCGGATGGACGATGCCGCGCGCACCGATCAGGCAGCCTTCGCCCACATGCACGCGCGGATGCAGTCGCGTGCTTTCGCCGACGCGGGCATCGGCCAGCACCGTGCAATGGGCGCCGATCGCGGCACCCGCTGCGACGTGCGCGCGCGCACCGATCACAGCCAAAGGGCCGACACATGCGGTGGGGTGGATCAACGCGCCAGGCTCGACCACGGCTGTGGGATGGACGCCGACCGGCGGTTCGCGCCGATGCATGCGGGCCCACCACTGCGTGAGCCGTGCGAAGTAGAGGTAGGGGTCGTCGGCAACGATGGCCGCGCCGCGCAGCGTAGCGGCCTCTCGTTGGGCGTGCCCGACAACGACGCAGGCCGCCCCGGAAGTGGCCAACTGCGACAGGTAACGGGGGTGGGCGAGGAACGCAAGCGCATCTGCGCCAGCCGTATCGAGCGGTGCCAGTCGCCGGATCACCAACCCGGGTTCGCCCAGCAGCTCCCCCCCCAGCGCTGCGACGACCTCGGCAAGCCGGACACCCGACACCGCGCCGCCCCTGCCGTGCAGAGCCGCCTCAGCGACCTGCCGGTGCGCCGTTGAGCGCCTTGATCACCTTGTCGGTGATGTCCACGCGCGGGCTGGAGAACACCGCGTCCTGCACGATGAGGTCGTACTTCTCGGAGTCGAAGATTTGCTTGATGACCTTGTTGGCACGCTCGACCAGCGCGGCCGTCTCCTCATTGCGCCGCTGGTTCAGGTCTTCCTGGAATTCGCGGCGCTTGCGCTGGATGTCGCGCTCCTGTTCGACCAACTCGCGCTGCCGCCGGTTGCGCTCCGCCTCGGACAGTGTCGGCGCGTCCTTTTCCAGCTTCTCGGCGGCGGACTTGAATCGTGCGGCCTGCTCGTTCAGGTCCTTGTCGCGCTTGCCGAAGTCAGACTCCATCCGAGCCAGCGCAGCCTTGGCAGGCGCTGCCTCCCGCAACACCCGCTCGCTGTTCACGTAGCCGATCTTCAGCTCTTGCGCCTGTGCCGAGGCCAGCGCCGCGGCCGCAAAGGCCGCCATGGCGACGGACTTGATTAGCTTGGTGATCATCAGAACGAGGTCCCGATCTGGAATTGGAAACGTTGGATTCTATCCGTGGGCTTGCTGCGCAACGGCGTGCCGTAGCTCAGCTTGAGCGGACCCACCGGTGAGATCCAGGACAGGCCCAGTCCGGCGGAGGCACGCAGGGTCGAGGCGTCCATGCGCTCGCCCTCGCGCCAGACATTGCCGGTGTCGGCAAACGCGAAGATGCGAAGGCTCTTGTCGTTGCCTGTGCCTGGAACCGGGAAGTAGAGTTCGGCATTCAGGTTGAGCTTGCGTGCGCCACCGATGTACGCGCCTGTGGGGTCGATGACGCCGAGCGAGCTTTGCTCGAAGACCCGCACCGACCCCAAACCGCCACCGTAGAAGTTCTTGAACACCGGGTATGGACGCCCGCCGAGACCCTTGCCCCATCCGAGCTCGGCATTCACGCCGAGCGTGAACCGGTTGTTGAAGAACGGGAAGAACTCCTGGTACTGGAGGTTGGCTCGCGCATAGCGCACGTCGCCGGCCACGCTCCACTCAAGGTTGACGCGCTGGTAGCGGCCCGCCGTGGGTGTGAGCACGCTGTCGCGCTCGTCACGCGCCCAGCCGACCGTGAGCGGCAGAGAACTGCTGCTGGGGCCATAGCGATAGCGGTACTCGAAGTAGGAATTCGGGATCCCCGACGTGGCACCGATCCGGGTTTGCTCGGCACCGATGCCAAAGAAGACCGTGTCGTAGTCGTTGAACGGCACGCCGAACCGGACCGCCGCGCCTGGGCTGCTGATCTGGTATTGGTCACCCAGGCTGTTGAACGGCTTGGAGGTCTTGTAGTAGAGATCGAGCGACCGCGAGACGCCGTCGACCGTGTAGTACGGGTCGACCGTGCTGAACACGAGGCTGCGCTGGCTCTTGCTCGTATTGACTTCGAAACCAAGGTAGTTGCCCGAGCCGAACACGTTGTCCTGCCGGATCGACGCATTCAGCGCCAGGCGTTCGGCGCTGGAGAAGGTGACGCCGAACATCAGGTTGCCGGTGGGGCGCTCGGTCACGTTGACGACGAGGTCCACCTGGTCGGGCGAGTTGGGAACCTCGTTGGTGTCGATATTGACATCCTTGAAGTAGCCCAGGCGGTCCACCCTCTCGCGGGACAACTTGATGCGCTGGCCGTCATACCATGAGGATTCGAGCTGACGGAACTCCCGGCGCACCACTTCGTCGCGGGTGCGGGTATTGCCCGCCACGTCGATGCGCCGGACGTACACCCGACGCTGCGGGTCGGCCACGAGGGCCAGGGCCACCTGACCGGTTGCCCGGTCGACCTCAGGACGTGCCTCGATGCGCGCGAAGGCATAGCCGTAGATGCCAAACCGGTCGCTCATCGCCTTCGTCGTCTCGGCCACTGCCGATGCACGATAGGGCTGACCTGGGCGAATCGCGACGAGTTCCTTGAACTCGTCGTCCTTGCCGAGCCACTCACCCTGGAAACGAACAGCCGTGACGGTGTAGGGTTGTCCCTCCCGCACCGTGATCGAGATCGCGATGTCCTGCTTGTCGGGCGAAATGGTGACCTGCGCCGACTCGATCTCGAACTCGAGGTAGCCGCGGTTCAGATAGTAGGAGCGGATCGTCTCCAGGTCGGCATTGAGCTTGGCGCGCGAATACCGATCGTTCTTCGTGTACCACGTGAGCCAACCGCCGACGGTGAGGTCCATCAGTCCCGTCAGTGTGGACTCGCTGAACGCCTTGCTGCCGTTGATGCGAATCTCGCTGATCCGGGCTGCGTCGCCCTCGGTCATCGTGAACGTGACGTTGACGCGATTGCGCTCGGTGGGCGTGATGGTGGTCACCACCTCGGCGCCATACAGGCTGCGCGACAGATACTGGCGCTTGATCTCCTGTTCGGCCCGGTCGACCAGGGCCTTGTCGAATGGCAAACCCTCGCCTATGCCCGCATCCTTGAGCGACTTGACCAGCACGTCCTTGTCGAATTCCTGCAACCCGACAAAGGTGACCGTCTGGATGACCGGCCGCTCTTCGACCACCACGACCGCAACCTTGCCGTCGATCTCGATGCGTACGTCCTTGAACAGGCCCGTTGCAAACAGCGCCCGCAGGGCGGCAGCGCCCTTGTCGTCTGTGTACGTGTCCCCAACCCGGAACGGCAGCGCAGCGAAGACCGTTCCAGGGTCGGTGCGCTGAAGGCCCTCGACCCGGATGTCGGTCAGCACGAACGGCTCGACTGCGCGCGCCGGCGGCACAGCGACGGCCGCGATGACAGCCACGGCCACAGCCGCGGGACGAAACAGGCACGGCGAAGGAAAAGCAAGCATTCGGTGGGTTCAGTGCAGGCCCAGAAGGCGGGCCACGTCGTTGAAGAGAGCCACCGACATCATCGCCAGCAGGACTGCGATGCCGCCGCGCTGCAGGCGTGCGAGCCACAACTCGGACACCGGGCGGCCGGTAAGGCCCTCGAAAAGATAATACATCAGGTGTCCCCCATCGAGGATCGGCAGAGGCAGCAGGTTGAGCACTCCCAGGCTGACGCTGACCATCGCCAGGAATCCCAGGTAGTAAGCCACCCCCTGGTTCACGGACTGGCCCGCGTAGTCGGCAATCGTCAGCGGCCCGCTCAGGTTGCGCACCGACGCCTCGCCGATGAGCATGCGACCCAGCATGCGCACGGTTAACGCCGACATCTCCCAGGTCCGCGATGCACCCTGCGCAAGCCCGTCGACGAAGCCCAGCCTGACCGTGACCATCGCGGGCGCAAGTCCAGGCACAGCATCGATGCGGCCAATCGATCGTGCCGCATCTCCCGTCCCCTCCTGCGCGACACGCGGGGTCACGTCGAGTTCAAGTTGCCGGCCCTGGCGGAGCACGACCCAGGTCTGCGTGCGCCCCTGGTCTCCACGCACCGCCGCGCGGATGCGCTCGCGGAGCACCTGGGCGTCGGGCACCACCTGACCGTCGACGCGAAGCACTCGATCGCCGGGCTTCAGTCCCGCCAGTTGCGCCGGGCCGCCAGGCTTCACTTCGCCGAGCACCGGTTCGCTGTAGGCGCCCCCAAGGCCTACGCGCCGCATCAGCGAGGCATCGATGTCCGTGCTCTGCAACTCGTCCAGCGGCAGGCGGACCTGCCGCCGTCCCTGGCCTTGGGCGTCGGTGACGAGGAGGTCCAGGGGTTGGCGCTCCATGGCCGCCTGCGTGATCTGCCAGCGCAGATCGGTCATGGCGCGGATGTCATGCCACTGGCCCTGTGTGTCTTGCCAGGCCTGCACCCAATCACCGGCTCGCAGGCCAGCGCGCTCGGCGGGCGACTGCGCGATCGGCGAACCCAGAACAGCCTTGGGTTCATCCAGTCCCACCCAGTGCGCAGCGGCGTAGAGCACCACTGCCAACGCGAGATTGGCCAGGGGACCTGCCGCGACGATGGCCGTGCGCTGCCACAGCGGGCGCCGATTGAAGGCGCGCTCGAGCTCGTGCGGTGCAACGGGCGCTTCCCGCTCGTCGAGCATGCGCACGTAGCCGCCCAGCGGAAGCGCAGACAAAACGAACTCGGTGCCGTCCGCCCCTCGCTGACGGGACCACACCACCCGGCCGAACCCTACCGAGAAGCGAAGCACTTTTACCCCGCAAGCGACAGCCACTCGGTAGTGCCCGTATTCATGAACGACGATGAGCACGCCCAACGTCACCAAGAAGGCCACGATCGTGGTGATCATGACATGCACTCCCCGATCAGCGCAGCCGCGGCGCGCCTGGCCCGGCCATCGAGTTCGAGCAGGCCCCCCAGCGAATCCGCCTCGCCGGCATCGGGGCGCACCCGCTCCATCGTGACGGCATTGATTCGATAGATGTTGGTGTAGCGAATGTGGCCGTCCAGGAACGCCTGCACCGCGACCTCGTTGGCCGCGTTGAGGACAGCAGTACTTCCATCGGGTTCACGCAGGGCCTGATAGGCCAAGTCCAAGCTCGGGAACCGATCGCGGTCGACGGGTTCGAACGTCAGCGCGCCCACGCTGCAGAAGTCCAACGCCGGCGCACCCGATGCGATGCGCTGCGGATGTGCCAGCCCGACACTGATCGGCACTTTCATGTCCGGTGTTCCCAGTTGCGCCAGGACCGACGCATCGCGGCATACCACCATCGAGTGAATGATGCTCTGTGGGTGGATGAGAACACGTATCTGCTCGGGATCCAACCCGAACAACCAGCGGGCCTCGATCACTTCGAGCGCCTTGTTCATCATCGTGGCCGAGTCCACCGAGATCTTGCGCCCCATCACCCAGTTCGGGTGAGCGCAGGCCTGCTGCGGAGTGACGTCGCCCAACGTCTGCGGGTCGCGGCTGCGAAACGGCCCGCCCGAAGCCGTCAGCACGATGTGATCGATCAGCCCGGCCCATGCCCGACGGTCGGCAGGCAGGCACTGGAAGATGGCGGAGTGCTCGCTGTCGATCGGCAGCAGCGCGGCACCGCCCTCGCGCACCGTGCGCATGAACAGTCCCGCGCCCACGACAAGCGCCTCCTTGTTGGCAAGCATCAGCCGCTTGCCGGACGCAGCAGCCGCCAGGCACGGCGCCAGCCCAGCCGCACCGACGACGGCCGCCATCACGCTGTCCACTTCCGGATGCGCCGCGAGGTCGCACAGCGCTCGAGGACCGTGCAGCACCTCGGTCTTCACTCCATAGTCGCGCAAGCGACGCGCCACGTCGGTGGCCTGCGTCGCATTGGCCACGGCGGCATAGCGTGGCCGCCAGTGCTCGCACAAGCGCACCAGGTCATCCATGCGCACCTGGGCGCTCAATGCAAACACCTCGAAACGATCGGGGTGCTGCGCAACCACGTCCAGCGTGCTCTGACCGACCGAACCCGTAGCCCCGAGGATGCAAACGCGTTGACGCATGTTGAACGGCAATGAACTGGCAGGAAGGCGGTGAAACAGAGGGCGAAAGGCGCGGAGCGTGTCAGAGTGCCGCCAGCGCCAGCGCGGCCGGCAGCACCGGGAGCAGCGCGTCAATGCGATCGAGCACGCCACCGTGCCCGGGCAGCAGTGTGCTGGAATCCTTGGCACCCGCACTGCGCTTGACGAGCGACTCGAATAGATCGCCCACGACACTGAGCCCGGCCAGTGCCGCACAAGCCAGCATCGACACCCAGGCGCCCAGGTGCTTGTCGAGCAAAGTGAACAAGCTGGGTGAGTCGAACAGCCAGCGCCGGTCGGCGCCCATCCACAGTTGCGCCAGGACGAGCACGCCCAGAACGCCGGCGTACACACCCTCCCAGCTCTTTCCCGGGCTGATCGACGGGGCCAGCTTGCGCCGACCGAAGGCACGACCACCGAAGTACGCAGCAATGTCGGCAGCCCAAACCACGCACAGGGTCGACAGCAGGAAGTTGATGCCCAGGGTGCGAGCTTGCACCATGGCCAACCACGCCAGCCACAGGAGCAGCAGTCCCACGAACCAGCGCAGCACAACGGGCTGCCGGCCCCACCCTGTCGGGCCGACCCGAAGCGCCCAGGCACCGCCTGCGACCCAGAGTGCCGCCGCAACCCACCACAGGCCAGTGCCGCTTGGTCCTCCCGGCCACCAATACCCGGTCGCCAGGCAGGCACCGGCCAAGGTGACGCCACTGCCCAAAGACCATGCCGCACGAATGGCCGGCGGCTGCGTCACCTGAAGCGCTGCACCAGCGTGTCCTGCACGCATGGTGTTGAGCCTCGCCCACTCCCAGCCCGCGGCGCTGACAGCCACCAGGGCCAGCAGCGCGAATGGGAGCGGGCCCGGTGCGAACAATGTCGGCAACAGCACGGCCATCAGAGCCAGGGCGGTGATGACACGTAGCCGCAGCATGGCTGTTGTCAGCGTGCGATCCGACTTGCCTGGGCAGGCGCCACATCGCCAAAGCGACGCTCGCGCCGCGCATACGCGGCCAGTGCCGCGTCAAGCTCAGCAGGGCCGAAATCGGGCCACAGGCAGTCCGTGAAGACAAACTCGGCATAAGCCGACTGCCACAACAAGAAATTGCTGATTCGCATCTCGCCTCCGGTACGGATAAACAGGTCCGGATCGGGCGCATGCGCCATCGCCATCGACCGCGCTAGCGCCGCTTCGTCCACCTGCTCTGGCGCGAGCCCTTCGCGCACGAGCTTGCGGCAGGCCTGAACGACATCCCAGCGTCCACCGTAGTTGAACGCGACTGTCAGCGTCAGGCCCGTGTTGGCCCGCGTGCGGCCTTCGGCGTCTGCCCACGCCTGGCGCAAGCGCTCGGGCACCGTATCGCGGTCACCCACGATCACGATGCGCACGTTGTCGCCGGCGAGTCGGGCCAGGTACTTGGCCACGGAGACCAGGACCAGGCCCATCAGTCCCGAAACCTCGTCCTCTGGACGCTTCCAGTTCTCGGAAGAAAAGGCGAAGACCGTGAGGTACTCGACTCCGCGCTGCTGGCAGACCTTGATCAGGCGCACCAGCGAGTCGGCGCCCGCCTTGTGGCCGAAGAACCGCGGCAGGAAGCGCTTCTTGGCCCAGCGCCCGTTGCCATCCATGACGATGGCCACATGGCGCGGTAGCGCGATGTCGCGATGCACGAGGCGTGCGCCCGGCTCAGACCGCGAGGATCTCGGCTTCTTTCGAATGCACGAGCTTTTCGATCTCGGCGACCGTACGGTCGGTCAGCTTCTGCACGTCGTCCTGCGCACGGCGCTCCTCGTCTTCCGCGACAGCCTTGTCCTTGAGCAAACGCTTCAGGTGCTCGTTGGCGTCGCGCCGCAGGTTGCGCACCGCCACCTTGGCTTCCTCGCCGGTATGCCGGACGACCTTGGTGAGATCGCGGCGCCGCTCTTCGGTCAGCGCTGGCATCGGCACGCGCAGCAAGTCGCCTTGGGCAGCGGGATTGAGCCCCAGATCGCTCTCGCGGATTGCCTTTTCGATCTTGGGGCCCATGCCCTTTTCCCATGGCTGCACGCTGATCGTGCGGGCATCGAGCAACGACACGTTGGCCACCTGGCTGATCGGGACCATCGAGCCATAGTAGTCGACGTGAACCTGATCGAGGATGCCCGGATGAGCGCGCCCCGTGCGGATCTTCTGCAGTTCCGCCTTGAACGCGTCGACGGACTTGGCCATCTTCGTCTCGGCGGTTTTCTTGATGTCGGCAATGGTCATGGTGTGTGCACTCCTGGCTCAAACGTGGACGAGCGTTCCCTCGTCCTCGCCCTGCACCACACGCTTCAGCGCGCCGACCTTGAAGATCGAGAACACCTTGATCGGCAATTTCTGGTCGCGGCACAGCGCGAACGCGGTCGCGTCCATCACCTGCAGGTTGCGGGTGATCGCCTCGTCGAAGCTCACCGACGCGTAGCGAGTGGCGGTGGGGTCCTTGCGCGGATCAGCGGTGTAGACACCGTCGACCTTGGTGGCCTTGAGCACGATCTCGGCTCCGACCTCAGCGCCGCGCAACGCCGCTGCGGTATCGGTGGTGAAGAACGGATTGCCGGTTCCGGCAGCGAATATCACCACCTTGCCCTCTTCGAGGTATTGCAGCGCCTTTGGGCGCACGTAGGGCTCGACCACCTGTTCGATGCTGATGGCCGACATCACACGTGCCGTCATGCCCTCCTGGCGCATGGTGTCGGCCAAGGCCAGGGCGTTCATCACCGTGGCGAGCATTCCCATGTAGTCGGCCGTGGCGCGATCCATGCCAACTGAACCGCCCGCCACGCCGCGGAAGATGTTCCCGCCACCGATGACCACCGCCACCTCGCAGCCCATCGCGGTGACCTCGGCAACCTCGCGCACCATGCGTACGATGGTTGCGCGGTTGATGCCGTAGGCATCGTCACCCATCAGGGCTTCGCCGGACAACTTGAGGAGGATGCGCTTGTAGGCCGGCATGCGTCAGGGCTCTCGGGTGCGGATCGAGTGGGTGAGTTTAAGGGGCGCCGAGCCTTGCCGGCGTGGCGCCCTCGGCTTTCACTGGCCCTTGGCGGCAGCCACTTGAGCGGCTACTTCAGCGGCGAAGTCGTCGGTCTTCCGCTCGATGCCCTCGCCCACCACATACAGCGTGAAGCCTTTGACCGTGGTGGCCTTCTCCTTGAGCATCGCGCCGACCGTCTGCTTGCCGTCGGACGCCTTCACGAAGACCTGATCGAGCAACGAGACCTCCTTGAGGAACTTCTGCACCGATCCCTCGACCATCTTGGCGACGATCTCAGCCGGCTTTCCCGACTCGGCGGCCTTTTCGGCAGCGATCTTGCGCTCCTTTTCGACCAACTCGACGGGCACATTGGCCGCCGACAACGCCGCCGGCTTCATGGCCGCGACATGCATGGCCACATCCTTGGCCGCCACTTCGTCACCGTCGAACTCGACGATCACGCCTATGCGGGTGCCGTGCAGGTAGTGGGCAAGCTTGCCACCGCCTGCGTAACGCTGGAATCGCCGGATCGACATGTTTTCGCCGATCTTGCCCACCAGGCCCTTGCGCACGTCCTCGATCGTCGGGCCGAAGCCGTCCTGGTTGTACGGCAGGGTCGAAAGCGCGGCGACGTCGCCGGGGTTCTGCTCGGCCACCAAAGTCGCGCAGGCCTTCGAGAAGGACAGGAAGGAGTCGTTCTTCGAGACGAAATCGGTTTCGCAGTTGATCTCGACCAGCGCGCCGGTGGCACCTTGCACAGCCGCGGCAACCACGCCCTCGGCGGTGATGCGCGACGCCGCCTTGCCGGCCTTGTTGCCCAGCTTGACGCGCAGGATCTCCTCCGCGCGGCCCATGTCGCCTTCGGCCTCGGTCAGCGCCTTCTTGCACTCCATCATCGGTGCATCGGTCTTGGCGCGCAGCTCGGCGACCATGCTTGCAGTGATTGCTGCCATCTTCAGTTCTCCGTTCGCTGAGAAAAAGGGGCTGTGACAGCCCCTCGTTCATGTGGGTTGGGGCGACGCTCAGGCGTCTTCGCTGACCTCGACGAACTCGTCGGTGCCGGCGGCCACCTGGGCCACCTCGTTGATGGCATTGGCCTTGCCTTCGTGCACGGCATCCGCAACGGCGCGGGCGTACAACGCGACAGCCTTGGCGGAATCGTCGTTACCGGGAATGACGTAGTCGATGCCCTCAGGAGAGTGGTTCGTGTCGACAACGCCGATCACGGGAATGCCCAGCTTCTTGGCTTCGGCAACCGCGATCTTGTGGTACCCGACGTCGATGACGAACAACGCGTCCGGCAGCGCGTTCATGTCCTGGATGCCGCCGATGTCCTTTTCGAGCTTGGTCAGCTCACGCTCGAACATCAGCGCTTCCTTCTTGGTCATCTGCTCAAGGCCGGCTTCCTTCTGGGCCTGCATGTCCTTGAGCTTCTTCAGCGACCCCTTGACCGTCTTGAAGTTGGTCAGCATGCCGCCGAGCCAGCGCTGATCGACGAAGGGCATGCCCACGCGTTGCGCTTCGAGGGCGATCACGTCACGCGCCTGGCGCTTGGTGCCCACCATGAGGACCGTGCCGCGACGAGCAGCCAGCTGGCGCACGAACTTCATCGCCTCCTCGAACTTCGGAAGCGTCTTCTCGAGGTTGATGATGTGGATCTTGTTGCGATGGCCGTAGATGAAAGGGGCCATCTTCGGGTTCCAGAAGCGGGTTTGATGTCCGAAATGGACACCCGCCTCCAGCATTTCACGCATCGTGACGGACATGGAGCACTCCAAAGGTTGGGTCTAGAATCCGGCGCGAATCGCACAAGGTCCACCACACGGGAGGCACCCGCAGTCGGGGTGCTTCAGCTGTTGCGGGCCTGCGCGACACCTTCTTCAGTTGGCCGGTTCGCGATTGAGTTCACCTGCGGCCGCACCGTCATAGCGCATGGCCCCCCAGGTAAACCCAAAGATTATAGCAGGCGCCGGCCAGAGCTTCGCGGACACCCTCGCCCAAGCCATCGCGGTCGCCGACTCGAAGGCCTGCCAGCATGCCTGGGTGCGTCGGTTCGACGAAAGTGCACGAGCCATCGCGAACAGCCTCGACCTGCTGCGCGCGGCCGCGCAGCCACTCGGTCCGCTGGCAGGCTGGACAGTTTCGGTGAAAGACCTGTTCGACGTCGCCGGCCATCCCACGACCGCAGGCTCGAGGGTACTGGCACAGGCCGGGCCAGCCGAAACCGACAGCCTGGCGGTTGCCCGGCTGCGTTCGGGCGGTGCGCTGCTGATGGGGCACACCAATCTCAGCGAGTTCGCCTTCTCGGGCGTCGGCATCAATCCACACCTGGGCACGCCGATCAACCCGGCCATGCCCGGTTCAGCGGCCTGCATTCCGGGTGGCTCCACCAGCGGTGGCGCGGTGACGGTGGCCGCAGGCGCCTGTCGTGCCGCGCTGGGCTCGGACACCGGCGGCTCGATCCGGATTCCGGCGGCGCTGCAGGGGCTGGTCGGCTTCAAGGGCACGCAGCGGCGCGTGCCGCGCACGGGTGTGATACCGCTGTCGAGCACTCTCGATACCGTCTGCGCCATCACCCGCGACACACGCGATGCGCGACTCATCGATGCCGTGCTGTGCGGGATGGAACCCGCCCCGCCGGGAGTGCGCTCGCCACTTCCACTGTGCTCGGCGCGTCTGGCGGTGCCCTCCACGCTGGTCCTCGATGACCTCGAGCCCGAGGTTGCCAGTGCCTTCGATTCAGCTCTGGGCGTGCTATCGCGAGCTGGCGCACGGATCGAAACGATCGAACTGCAGCAGCTGAAGCGCCTGGCCGAATGGCAGGCACTCGGCAGCTTCGCAGCAGCCGAGAGCTGGGCCTGGCACCGGCAGCGCCTGCCCCTGCAGCGTGCCGGGTACGACCCACGTGTGGCGCTGCGTATCGAGCGCGGCGCGCAGATGAGCGCAGCCGACTATATCGAGTTGCACCAAGCGCGCGGACGCTGGATCGTCGAGATCGAGAGCGCGACCCGCCACTACGACGCCCTGTTGTGCCCGACGGTGCCCATTGTGGCCCCGCCCATGACGCCCCTGATCCACGACGATGCGGCGTTCTTCCGCGTCAACGCGCTGCTGCTGCGCAATCCATCGGTCGTCAACATGCTCGATGGTTGCGCCGTGACCTTGCCCTGCCACCCGACAGGCGGCGCCCCTGTGGGCTTGATGATGTGGGCCGCGGCAGACGCGGACGCAAGGCTGCTCGATCTGGCCGAAGGCGTGGAGGCCGCGCTGGCTTCTGGGCGCGGCATGGCTTCTGGTGCAGGAGCACCATGAGGATCGCCGTCGTCGGCGCCGGCATCGTCGGCGTGACCACCGCTTACGAGCTCCAGTGCGACGGTCATGAGGTCGTCGTCTTTGAGCGCCGTGCATCGGTCGCGGAGGAAACCAGCTTCGCCAACGCAGGTGTCGTTGCGCCAGGATATGTGGCGCCCTGGGCAGCGCCCGGCATGCCGCGCAAGATGTTGGGGCACCTCGCCGGCCGTCACGCACCGCTGCGCATCGCCAGCGTGGCAGCCCCCGGGCAGTGGCGATGGATGTGGCGATGGTGGCGCGCCTGTGATGCACGCACCAGTGCCGGCAACCGCGCATGCATGCATCGGCTCGCGCGGGACAGCCACGACCGGCTGCGCGCATTTTCGCACGACCTGCGCCTCGAGTTCGAACGCACGGACGGATACCTGGTCCTGCTGCGCTCGCAGCGGGAGCTCAAGCAGGCCAGGCCCGGATTGAAGCTTCTGGCTGAACTTGGAGAGACGTTCCATCTGGTCGATGCCACGCGCGCCAGGCAGATCGAGCCTGGCTTGAACCCCGGTACGCCGCTGCACGCAGCCATACACCTGCCGGGTGCGCTGGTGGGCAATTGCCGCCAGTTTGCCCACCTGTTGCGGCTGGAGGCGCAGCGGCACGGTGCGGACTTTCGTTTCCAGCACGAAGTCCAACGCGTCGAGCCCGGCTCGAAGCCCAGCGTACATGCGATCGCGGGCGACACCGCCGCCGGCACGGTCGCGGAATCGTTCGACGCCGTTGTGGTGTGCGCCGCGTTGCCGTCGCTGTCGCTGCTGGCGCCTTTGGGTGTGCGCGTGCCGATGATCGCCGTCCATGGGTACTCGATCACCGCCCCGTTGCGGCACTTCGAAGGACATCCCGACATCGGGCCTCGCTCGTCGATCATGGACGAGCAGTACAAGGTCGCCATCAGTCGTCTCGGCCAGCGGGTGCGCGTGGCCGGTAGTGCCGAGTTGGGTGGCCGCCTGAACGCACACAATCCGGCCGCGCTGGGCACCCTGTACAAGATACTCGACGACTGGTTTCCGGGCTGCGCGCAACTGGCACAGGTGCAAGCCTGGAAGGGCGCACGTCCGATGCTGCCCGACGGCCCGCCGGTCATCGGGCGCGCCGGACCGGCTGGCGTGTGGCTCAATCTGGGTCACGGCAGCAGTGGCTGGGCACTGTGCGCCGGTTCCGCACGTCTACTGGCCGACCTGGTGGCCGGCCACACGCCAGCCATCGACCCGTCCGGGTTCACACCTGATCGCCTGCGTTGAATCCGGCGCTGCCTGCCAGCCGCCGGCGGCGCCTGAACGCCGTAAGAGCCTGCACGTCGCACAATCCGGCCATGCAACCGCCCGCACTGCTCGTTGACCGCGTGTTGCCATCCCGGCGGGGTTGGTCGCTGCATGGCGTGGCCAATACACGCACCATCGAGCGCAATGCGTTGGCGACGGTTCCGGAATTCACGTTGATGAAGCGTGCCGGCGCCTGCCTGGCGCGGCTGGCCGTCGCGATCGCGCCTCGAGCGCACAGCGCGTGGGTCGTGTGCGGACCAGGGAACAATGGCGGCGACGGCTTGGTGGCGGCGGCCGAGCTTGCCAGTTGCGGTTGGCGCGTACGCGCGAGCGTGTTGCCCGGCGATCACAGTCCGTCTGCCGACGCTGCACGCGCGCTGGCCATGGCGCGTGAGGCCGGCGTGGGCCTCGAAGCCGCGGTGCCTGCCGCGCCATCCGCAGGCGCGGTCGATCTGGTGATCGATGCAGTGCTGGGCATCGGGGCCAACCGACCACCCGAGGGTGCGATCGCTGCCGCAATCGACGCCATCAACGGCACGCACGGCGCGCCCGTCCTCGCCGCCGATGTGCCGTCGGGCCTGGCGGCCGATACGGGCAGCGTGATCGGCGGATCGGCCGTGCGTGCCTCCCACACACTCGCGATGCTCACGCTCAAGCCGGGCCTGTTCACCCACCACGGGCGCGACCATGCCGGAACGATCTGGCTGGCGCGGCTCGGAGTGGACGATTCCACACCACCAGACGCCTGGCTCGGTGCGCCGCCGCACGCGGCGCCGCGGCTGCACAGCCAGCACAAGGGCAGCTTCGGCGATGTCCGCGTGATCGGCGGTGCAGCCGGGATGGTTGGCGCCGCGGTTCTGGCGGCAAGAGCCGCGCTGGCCGCCGGCGCCGGCCGCGTCTACTTGGCGCTGTTGGACTCCGCCGCCATGTCGATCGATTCAACGTGGCCGGAGCTGATGCTGCGGCCGTTCGATTCCGCCACCGCGCCGGCCCATTTGGCAGCGGCCACCGTCGTGTGTGGGTGTGGTGGCGGTGACGCCATCGCAGCCGCTCTTCCAGCCGTCATCCACCGTGCCGCACGGCTGGTGCTCGATGCCGACGCCCTCAACGCCATTGCCGCGTCCCCCGCCCTGAAGCGTGCGCTGCGTGGCCGCGCCGCACGGGGCCTGCCCAGCGTTCTGACTCCACATCCGCTGGAGGCCGCGCGCCTGCTGCGCAGCACCGCAGCGCATGTTCAGGCCGACCGCCTCGGTGCCGCGCGCTCCTTGGCGCATGACATGTCCTGCACCGTGCTGCTCAAGGGCTCGGGCACCGTGACTGCAGGCCCGCTTCCGGGAGTGCCCCTTCGAATCAACCCAACCGGCAATGCCCGGCTGGGAACCGCGGGAACAGGCGACGTGTTGGCCGGTTGGCTGGGCGGCACCTGGGCCACGCGCGCATCGGACGATAGCGTCGAGGTCGCCATGGACGCCGCCTGGCTGCACGGGCACGCAGCCGACCGGGCACCCGGCAATCACACGATGCGCGCCGCTGAACTGATCGGGCACTTGGTCGCCCCTGGGTGACGCACCGGCCGCGACCCGCGGCACGTCGGGTCGCGCACCAACTCATCGAGCCTTGCGCCCTCGCGGTGCGCTCGCCGCGGCTTTCGGTCGCGCCGCGCGAGACTTGCCTGCTGTCGCCTTGGCAGACACCGCCCGAGTTCGTGCCGCCTTGGTGGCGCGATCGCGGACCTTCACATCGGCCAACTCCTGCTCGGCTGCGCCGGTGCGTCGCGTCCGCGTCAACAGAGCTTCGCCCGACTCTTCGCGCACGATGCGGAAGTCGATGCGTCGGCTGTCGAGATCAACGCGGCTCACTTGCACGCGCACCCGGGTGCCCACCGCATAGCGGACGCCGCTGCGCTCGCCACGCAGCTCCTGGCGCGCTTCATCGAAGCGGAAGTACTCGCCGCCCAGTTCGGTGATGTGAACCAGACCCTCGACGTAGAGCTCGTCGAGCGTGACGAAGATGCCGAAACCGGTCGCGGCGCTCACCGTGCCTGCGTACTCCTCGCCCAGATGGTCACGCATGAAGCGGCACTTGAGCCAGGCCTCGACGTCGCGTGACGCTTCATCGGCGCGACGCTCGTTGGCACTGCAGTGCGCGCCGGCGGCTTCCCACAACTCGGTTTCATGGCTGGGCACGGCGACGCGTCGGTCTGATTTGGCGGCAGGCACCTTGCGGCCCGGCGGCGGAACTGCCGCCGGCTCGTCGACCGCACTACCGGCCAGGTGATAGCGCCGCCCGTGGAGCAGCGCCTTGATCACACGATGGACGAGCAGGTCTGGATAGCGTCGGATCGGGCTGGTGAAGTGCGTATAGGCCTCATATGCCAGCCCGAAGTGCCCACTGTTGGTGGCCGTGTAGATGGCCTGCTGCATCGAACGCAGCAGCATCGAGTGGATCTGCGCTGCGTCCACACGATCTTTCGTCGCCTGTGCAATGGCCTGCAACTCACCCGGCCGCGGCTCGTCGCTCAGCGGAAAACCCAAACCCAGCGACTTGAGGTAGTTTTGGAGGGTCAGGCGCTTCTCAGGGGTCGGCCCCTCATGCACGCGGTACAGCGCGGCGTGCTGGTGCGCCTCGATAAAGCCGGCAGCACACACGTTGGCCGCCAGCATGGCCTCCTCGATCAGCCGGTGGGCCTCGGTCCTGGTGCGGGGAACGATCTTCTCGATGCGACCACGCTCGTCGCAGATGATCTGCGTCTCCGTCGTCTCGAAGTCGACCGCACCTCGGGTGCCACGGTGCTTGAGCAGCGCGCGATAGACATCGTGCAGATTCAGCAGGTGCGGCACCAGCGCGCCCCGGCGCTGGGCCTCGCCGCCGCGCGTGTTGCCAAGGATCGCAGCAACCTCCGTGTAGGTCAGGCGCGCATGAGAGCGCATCACCGCAGGATAGAACTGATAGGCCTCGATGTCGCCTCCGGCGTCGACCACCATGTCGCAGACCATGCACAGGCGCTCTTCGTCGGGATTCAGCGAACACAGCCCGTTCGAAAGCTTCTCGGGCAGCATGGGAATCACGCGCCGCGGGAAGTACACCGAAGTAGCCCGCTCGTATGCATCGGCGTCCAGCGACTCGCCTGGCTTGACGTAATGGCTGACATCGGCAATTGCCACCAACAGCCGCCAGCCCTGGACCGCGGTCTTGCCCCTGCCACGCTTGTAGGGCTCGCAATACACCGCATCGTCGAAGTCGCGCGCATCCTCACCGTCGATCGTCACCAGCGGCACATCGGTCAGGTCGATGCGCTGGCGTCGATCGACCGGCCGTATGCGCTCGGGCAGCGCGGCGGCCTGGGCCAGCGTCTCAGGTGAGAAGCGGTGCGGAACTTCGAACTTGCGCACTGCGATCTCGATCTCCATTCCGGGATCGTCGATCTCGCCCAACACCTCAGTGACGCGTCCAACCGGCTGCGAGTACATCGAAGGCGGCTCGGTCAATTCGATCGCAACCACCTGCCCCACCGTGGCATTGGCCGTGGCGTTCTTGGGCACGATGATGTCCTGCCCGAAGCGGCGGTCCTCCGGCGCGACCAGCCAGACACCGTTCTCGTGCAGGAGCCTCCCGATGATGGGCACGCGACGCCGCTCGACGATGTCGAGCACGCGTCCCTCAGGGCGGCCCTTGCGGTCATATCGAACCACGCGCACCCGCACGCGGTCACCGTGCAGAACCGCGCGCATCTCCTGGGCAGACAGGTAAATGTCGGCCTCGCCGTCGTCGCGCTTGACGAAACCATGGCCATCGCGATGGCCTGTCACCGTGCCATCGATCTCACTCATCAGCGCCGCGCCCAGCGGCGGCGCACTTGTTTGTTTTGTTGTCTTGATGCTATACTCCTAGCTTCAGTACCTGCCCAGGTGGCGGAATTGGTAGACGCACTAGTTTCAGGTACTAGCGCTTAGCGGCGTGGAGGTTCGAGTCCTCTCCTGGGCACCACATTCAGAACGTACCCGCGATTGAGCGGAATCCTTGAAAGGCCGGCACACATGTTCCGGCCTTTCTTGTTTTGTGCGCCCGATGCGCGCGCCTTGATCGCGCACGATGGCAACGTACACGTGCTGCCATCGAGTTCCGGCGAGAACCCCGCATGACCCCGACGCTCGACCGCGAGACCCGTGCCAATCCGACACGGCGGCGCTCATCGCCTCAAACGGCGAACTTGCGCGCCAACCCATCGGGACGCAGATTGTCGTACTCCTCGAACGGCTGGTGTATCCACGGGCTGGTCGGCAGCATCTCGACGTAGTAATCCGGCGTGTAGCTGGAGACCCCTTTTACCCAGATCACGGCCGAGCGGAGCTCACGAATCGCCGGCACACCCCGCAGTCGATCGACCACGGCTCGAAGGGTGATGCCGGAGTCGGCCAGGTCATCGACCAGCAGCACCCGACCGGCAAGTTCCCCCTTGGGCATGGTGATGTACTTCGCCATGTCCAGCCGCCCCTGGATCGTGCCTGCCTCGGCACGATAGGAACTGGTCGACATGATGGCCAACGGCTTGTCGAACACGCGCGAGATCACGTCGCCAGGTCTCATGCCGCCGCGTGCCAGGCACAGGATCTGATCGAACTCCCAGCCCGAGGCCGCCACCCGCAGCGCCAGGCGCTCGATCAGCAGGTGGTATTCGTCCCACGACACATACAGGTGCTTGCCGTCGTCGGTCAGCATCTCGTTGCTCCGTTTCAGTGCTTGTAGGGATGACGCAGCAGGATCGTGTGCTCCCGATCCGGTCCTGTGGACACCATATCGATGGGTGAACCGATCAGCGCCTGCACACGCTCCAGGTAGGCACGGGCCCGCAAAGGCAGTTCCTCCCAGCGGGTGAGGCCGAAGGTCTTTTCCTGCCAACCCGGGAAGGTCTCATAGACCGGTTCGCAGGCCGCGATGTCATCGGCATCCAGCGGGAGGATGTCGAGCGTGCGGTTGCCGAGCCGATAGCCGACACACACCTGGATCTCGGGCAACCCGTCGAGGACATCGAGCTTGGTGATGCACAGTCCCGAGATGCCGTTGATGATGACCGACCGCTTGAGAGCCGCTGCATCCAGCCAGCCGCACCGCCGCGCGCGGCCGGTGACGGTGCCACGCTCCAGGCCGACGGTGGACAGGTGATGGCCCACGGTACCTGGCGCGTCGATCGGCAGTTCCGTCGGGAACGGCCCACTGCCGACGCGGGTTGTGTAGGCCTTGGTGATGCCCAGGATGTGGTGCAGGAGGTCAGGGCCGACTCCGGCGCCCGCCGCAGCATTGCCAGCCACGCAATTGCTCGACGTGACGTAGGGATAGGTGCCATGGTCCACGTCGAGCAGAGTCCCCTGAGCGCCCTCGAACAGGATGTTCGATCCCGCGGCGCATGCGCTGTGGATCAAGTAGCCCACGTCGGCCAGCATCGGAATGATCTGCGGGGCGATCCTCATCGCCTCTTCGTAGATGGGCTCGAAAGCCAGCGGCTCTGCCTTCAGGTAACCAGACAGTGCGACGTTGTGCATCTCGAGGAGTTCGCGCAGCTTGCTGGCGAAGCGTTCGGGATGCTTGAGGTCTTGCAGCCGCAGCGCGCGGCGCGCGACCTTGTCTTCGTAGGCCGGACCGATGCCCTTGCCGGTGGTACCGATCTTGCCCGCGCCGGAGTCCTCGCGCAGCGTCTCGCGCGCGCGGTCAAGCGCCACGTGGAACGGAAGGATCATCGGGCAGGATTCGCTGATGTTCAACCGTGACCGCACGTCGAGCCCGATGGCCTCCAGCCGCGTGATCTCGCCCAACAAGTGCACCGGGTCGACCACCACCCCATTGCCGATATAGCAGGGCACGCCCTCACGCATGATGCCCGACGGGATCAGCTGCAAAGCCGTCTTGACGCCCTTGATCACCAGCGTGTGTCCCGCGTTGTGCCCGCCCTGGAAGCGTGCAACGCCCTGGGCGCCTTCGGTGAGCCAATCGACGACCTTGCCCTTGCCTTCGTCGCCCCACTGGGTCCCCACGACGACCACGTTCCGACCGCGCGTGGGCGCGTTGTCTTGCTGCATGTCCGATGTTCCGATTTGTTTAGGGATACGTGCGCCAGCTCGCGGTCAGCGTGCCGGCAAGTCCTGCATTTCCCAGCTGCCATTGCGAGCCACCAGTTCGCGGTCGCAGGCGTACTCCTCGCCCTCGTGCTCGTGCCCGGGCAGGGCGTACACAACCGTCTCGCCCTGCTCCCTCAGGCGGCGCACGACCGCTCGCAGCGATATCTCTTCGCTCCACGGGGCACGCACCGCGCGCCGAGGCAATTCCGGCGCCAGGAGCTCGGCCAGCACCTTGAGGTCGGTGCTGAAGCCAACTGCCGGTCGGTTGCGACCGAAGACGGCGCCGACTTCGTCGTAGCGCCCCCCCCGCAACACGGCATCGGCAGCGCCATGCGCATATATGGCAAAGCGCACGCCACTGTAGTAGCCATACCCACCCATGTCGGCGAGATCGAACCCGACATGCGCCGTCGGATGCGCCCGGTTGACTTGCGTGGCCAGCCAGCGCAAATCGGCGAGCGCCTTCACGATGCCTGCGCCGCTGCCCAGTTCGGTGGACGCTCGATCGAGCACCGCAAAATCGCCGTAGAGCTCGGGGAGGATCTCGATCGCGCGCCTCGCAGCGGTCGGCCAACCACGCGCCAGACTTCGCAATGCCGGCGCATCCTTTGCCGCCAGGGCCGCCACCACCTCATCCAGAGCGGCCGACTCCAGCGCGACCCCAGACAACGCGGCCCGAAGGACGCGCACATCCGACATGTCGATCACCGGCGCCGACACGCCCGCCGCACCCAGGCAGTCGAGCGCGAGTTCCTGGATCTCGAAGTCGGCCTCCAACCCCGGATGCCCGTAAATCTCCGCGCCCAACTGCAGCGGCTCGCGGGTCGCGTGCGCCGCCTGCGGGCGGGTGTGCAGCACCGGCCCACAGTAGCACAGCCGCGCGACGCCCTTGCGGTTGAGCAGGTGGGCGTCGATTCGGGCGACCTGTGGCGTGGCGTCCGCACGCAATCCGAGCGTGCGCCCGCTGAGCTGATCGACGAGCTTGAACGTGCGCAGATCCAGGGCGTGTCCAGCGCCAGTCAGCAGCGACTCCAGATGCTCGAGCAGTGGTGGAATGACCAGCTCGAAACCGTAGCTGCCGGCGCGCTCGAGCAGCTGACGCCGCAGTTCCTCGATACGCCGCGCCTCGGATGGAAGCACATCGGCGATGTGCTCGGGCAGCAGCCAGGCTGAAGTCATGAACGACACCGGGCGGTTAAAAGCGGCATTCTACCGGGCCGCCCCGCGGCAGTCAGCGCCAGAACATGAGCACCAGCAGACCCACGATCATGCTGGTCAGTCCGATGAAGCGGAGTTGACCATCGGTCAGCGACAACGCCGCCTGAAACGCGCGCCGCCAAACTCCAGGCGCCAGGAAAGGCAGCAGCCCCTCGACCACCAGCATCAGGCCCAGCGCGCCCAGCAGCAACTCCGGCATGCCCCGGCGCCCTCAGCGCTTACCGTTGCCGGTACCCGCCGCTGGCGGCGCCGCCGGCCCGCCCGCACGCATCGCCTTGAAGAACTCGCTCGAAGGGTCAACCACCATGACATCGTTTCGGTTGCGGAACGACGTCCGGTAGGCCTCAAGACTGCGATAGAACTGCGCGAACTGAGGATCTCGACCGAATGCGTCGGCATACAACGCCGAGGCCCGTGCATCGCCCTCGCCCTTGACCTTCTGGGCATCGCGGTAGGCCTCCGCCAGAATGACTTCGCGCTGCTTGTCGGCATCGGCCTTGATTTTCTCGCCCTCGGCCGAGCCCTGCGAGCGCAACTCGTTGGCGACCTGCTGCCGCTCGGATTGCATCCGACGGTACACGCTGTCGGTGATGTCAGCCACGAAGTCGACCCGCTTGATCCGGACATCGACAATCTCGACGCCGAACGCCTTCGCCTCGTCAACGAGGCGGTTGCGCACATCCTGCATCACCTTGTCGCGTTCGGCCGACAGCACGCCACGAACCGTGCGGCGCGTGATCTCCTCGTTGAAGGCGGCCTGGACGACCGGACTCAGCCGCGACTCGAGGTTGCGGATATCGGTACCGTTGTTGCGAATGAATTGCCGCGGCTCGGTGATGCGCCACTTGACGAGCCAATCGATCACCAGGCTCTTCTTCTCGGCGGTGAAGATGGGTCGCGTCTCCGGGCTGTCGAGCGTCTGGATGCGCTTGTCGAGAAAGACCACATTCTGCAGTGGCGGGGGAAGCTTGAACTTCAAGCCCGGCTCGGAGACGACTTCGCGGATTTCGCCCAGCGCGTACACCACGCCAACTTGCGTCTGCTTGACGACGAACATCGTGGACGACGCCAGCATCAGCGCCGCAAGCACCGTGGCCACGATGAGCCCGATACGGTTCATGAGAGGTGACTCCTGTCAGCGACCGTCGCGGTCGCGGCTACGGGCGCTGTCACGCGCGCGCGCATCGGGGCTGCCGAACACCGTGCCGCCCTCGGCGGGCAGTCCCGGTGCCGCGGGGGCGGCAGCGGTAGCGGGCGCTGTGGTCTGCTGCATCAGCTTGTCCAGCGGCAAGTAGAGCAGGTTCGAACCTGATCGTGAATCAACCATCACCTTGCTCACGTTGCTGTAGACCTGCTGCATGGTGTCGATGTACAAGCGATCGCGAGTGACCGCAGGCGCCTTCTGGTACTCACCCAACACCGAGCGGAAACGCTGCGCATCACCCTCGGCTTGCGCGATCACTCGCTGGCGGTAGCCCTCGGCCTCCTCACGCAGGCGCGCTGCCAGACCGCGCGCCTTTGGAACGACATCGCTCGCGTATGCCTGTCCTTCGTTCTTGAACCGATCGCGGTCCGCGCCGGCCTTCACCGCGTCGTTGAAGGCGGCCTGCACCTGCTCGGGCACCTGCACGCTGCCCACGTTGACGTTCACGATCAGGATGCCGGCCTTGAGCCGATCGAGCTGCAATTGAATGGACTTCACCAGGTCAGTGGCAATGGCGTCGCGCTGCTCGTATAGCACCGAGTCGACCTGACTGCGGCCGACGATCTCCCGCACTGCGGACTCGCTGGCCTGTTCGACGGCCTTGTCCGGATCGCGATTCTCGAAGAGATAACTCTTGGCATCCTTCAGGCGGTATTGCACCGTGAACCGGATGTCGATGATGTTCTCGTCCTGCGTGAGCATCGACGAGTCGCGCAACCCTGTGGTTTGACCGATGCTGTTGCGCCCCACTTCCATCGTGCGCAGTTGGGTGACCGGAATCGTCTCCTGTTCCTGAATCGGGTACGGCAACCGCCATTGGAAGCCGGCGTCGACGGTGTTCGAGTAGCGACCGAATGTCGTGATGATGGCCTGCTGGCCTTCCTGGACGATGAAGAAGCCGCTGCCAGCCCAGATGAGCGCAACAACCACGCCGATCAAGCCGACGCCGACGCCCGCGCTCTTCATGTCAGGCTGGAACGACGGCCCGTCGCCTCGCGACTCGGGTGGCCTGCCCGATCCCCCTCGGCCGCCGAAAAGCCCGCCAAGCTTGCGATTGAAGTCGCGCCATAACTCGTCGAGGTCCGGCGGGCCCTCGTTGCGCCCGTTGCTCATCAGTATCGCCAGGCGACGGCGCCAGCCGGTCATCGACAGCGGTCGCGGCTCGGAGCCTGGAAGATGCGGTTGGGTGTTCATTTGGACGGCAATGGTAATGCCTCGGACTCAGGCCTCGGTCTTACCGGGTTCGGAAATCCCGCCCTGCGGCGGGGGCGGCGGCATATGAGTTGGGGTCTCGGCGTCGTGGTTCAAGGGCTGCCCCTGTGCCGCGCGCGCGATCCACGCCCTGAGGTTAGCCAAGCCCGTGCCCTCGGCGGCACTGAGAAACAACCGTGGCGCCCAAACGCCAGGCTGTCGTTCGATCCAGTCCTGCAGAACTCGCGGCGGAGGTTGCACCCGATCGAGCTTGTTGTAGATGATGAGCTGGGGAATGTCGGTTGCACCGATCTCCGCCAGCACACGTTCCACTTCTGCACGCTGTTCTTGCAGGTTGGGGCTGGACGCATCGACCACGTGCAGCAACAGGTCCGCGTCCGCCGCTTCTTGCAGCGTCGCCTGGAACGCCTCGACGAGCTTGTGCGGGAGGTCACGGATGAAGCCCACGGTATCCGACAGCGACACGCTGGCTGCCAGTTCGTCGAGGTAGAGCGAACGGGTCGTCGTGTCCAGCGTCGCGAACAACTGGTCGGCAGCGTATGCTCGGGCCTTTACCAATGCATTGAACAGCGTCGACTTGCCGGCATTGGTGTAGCCCACCAGCGATACCCGGAACGTGCCGCTGCGATGCCGGGCCCGGCGCTGCGTGCCGCGCTGCCGCTGCACACGCTCGAGACGCGCTTTGACGGTCTTGATGCGCTCGCCGATCATCCGACGGTCGAGCTCGATCTGCGCCTCGCCTGGCCCACCCCGGTGGCCGACGCCGCCGCGCTGACGCTCGAGGTGAGACCAGCGTCGCACCAGGCGCGTTGCCAGGTACTGCAAACGCGCCAGTTCGACTTGCAGCTTGCCCTCATGGCTTTGCGCACGCTGGGCAAAGATCTCGAGGATCAGCGCGGTGCGATCGGCGACCGGCACTCCAATGTGACGTTCGAGATTGCGCTGCTGCGCAGGTGACAACGCCTGATCAAAGATGACCCCACGTGCACCGTGGGCCAGAACCAGCGCCTTGATTTCGTCAGCCTTGCCCGAACCGACAAAAAGCGCAGGATCGGCTGCCTTGCGCCGCGCGACGACACGAGCCACAGGCTCATCACCAGCAGACTCGGCCAGCAGGGCGAGTTCGTCCAGCATTGGGTCGAACGAGCACCCGTCGCCCAAATCCACCCCAACCAAGATGGCGCGGGCCGGTGCGTCTTCGCGCGCTTCGGGCGACTCAAGGCCCGACACGATGTGCTTTTCGCTGATGGCGACGCTTACCCTTGCGCAGGTGCCGCATCGGCGGCATGGAAGTTCACCGGTCGACCGGGCACGACAGTGGAAATGGCGTGCTTGTAGACCATCTGGGTGACGGTGTTGCGCAAAAGGACGACGTATTGGTCAAAAGACTCGATGTGCCCCTGCAACTTGATACCGTTGACGAGGTAGATCGAGACCGGCACGTGCTCCTTGCGCAGCAGGTTCAGGAAGGGGTCTTGTAGAAGTTGCCCTTTGTTCGACACGATATGCTCCGTGTTGAGAGTTCCAGGAGACGGCACCTTATCACATTGCGCGTCATCCCGCGGAGCACCCCCTTCACAGCCGCCCCGCAGGGCCTCGCCTGAGGGGCAACTCACTCGTCCGCACCTTCGGCAAACGGGTTGCGCGACGACTTCATCTCGATGCGCAATGGCGTGCCGACCAGCTTGAAGTGGTCGCGTATGCGCCCTTCCAGGTAGCGCTTGTAGGCCGCCGTCACGTGATCGAGCGCGTTGCCGTGTATCACCACGACCGGCGGGTTCATGCCGCCCTGATGGGCGTAGCGCAGCTTCGGTCGGAACATCCCTGCGCGCTTGGGAGCCTGGTGCTCCACAGCATCGCGCAACAGCCGGGTCAGCACGGGCGTTGGCAGCTTGCGCGTTGCCGAGGCATGCGCCTCGGCGATCGACTTCCAAAGCGGACCCAGGCCCTGGCGCTTGATCGCCGAGATATGCAGCACCGGTGCATAACGCAGGAACGGCAGCCGCTGCTCGATCGACCGCGCCAGCATCTCGCGCTGGTAGCTGTCGACGGCATCCCACTTGTTGACTGCAATGACCACCGCGCGACCGGCTTCCAGAATGTAGCCGGCGATGTGCGCATCCTGGTCGCTCACGCCTTGCGTGGCGTCGATGAGCAGAACCACGACATGTGCGTCGGCAATGGCCTGCAATGTCTTGACGACCGAGAACTTCTCGATGGCCTCGAAAACCCGGCCTTTGCGCCTCAAACCGGCGGTATCGATCAGCTCGAACTGCTGCCCGCCCCGCTCCAGCGGCACCCGAATCGCGTCACGGGTCGTACCGGGCTGATCGAAGGCGACGAGACGCTCCTCGCCCAGCCAGGTGTTGATGAGCGTGGACTTGCCCACGTTGGGGCGACCGGCCACGGCCAGACGGATCGGCGCCCCCTCACAAGGCTCCTCTTCGACCGCCTCCTCCGGGAAGTCGACCAACACAGCGTCCAGAAGGCTGCGAATGCCCTGCCCGTGGGCGGCCGACACTGCATGTGGCTCGCCCATCCCCAGTTCGTGAAACTCGGCCAGTTGTGGCGCATCGAGCATGCCCTCTG
Organism: Aquabacterium sp.; assembly: GCA_023150345.1. Classification (GTDB taxonomy): domain Bacteria; phylum Pseudomonadota; class Gammaproteobacteria; order Burkholderiales; family Burkholderiaceae_C; genus Pseudaquabacterium. Next base: position 33,952 of record JAKLLB010000006.1, on the reverse strand, counting down.
CCTTGTTCACCGCCAGCACGACGCGCTTGTTCGCGGTGCGCAGGTACCGTGCGATGTCGTGGTCTTGCCCGCTCACCCCGCTACGAGCATCGACGACAAACACAACCACATCGGCTTCTGCCACGGCCTGCTGCGTCTGGCGCGCCATCGCGGCCACGATGCCGGTTGGCTTTTCGGGCTCGAATCCGCCGGTATCGATGACAATGAACTCGCGCCCGCCTTGGTGTCCGTCGCCGTAGTGCCGGTCACGCGTGAGACCGGCGAAGTCGGCCACGATCGCGTCGCGGGTGCGAGTCAGGCGGTTGAAAAGCGTGGACTTGCCCACGTTGGGCCGTCCGACCAGCGCGATCACCGGCTTCACGTTGGCTGTCCCTGCAATGGATCACTCGGGCCGGAAGGCGAACAGGCCACCGGCGCGCGTGACCACCAGCATCGTCGTACTCGAAACCACAGGCTGCGCCACGACGGGCGTGCCGTCTGTGGGCAATCGAAGCTGGGCTCGACCATCGGCACGAGACAGGAAGTGCACCTGGCCTTCCATGTCTCCGAAGACGACCGTCTTGCCAGCCACCAGCGGCGCCGACAGACCGCGATAGAGCAGGCGCTCGTTGGTCCAGGCGATCTCGCCAGCGCCGGCGCGCCACGCGGTGATTCGGTCGGAGGCATCGGCCCCCACCAGCAACTCGGCATCCCCGCCCACGGCCTCATGGCCCCCGGCCAGGCGACTCCAGCGCAAGCGCGCGGGCTCGGCGGATGCGCATCCGACCGCAGTCTGGAACGCCCTGGCGCACAGCGTGTCGCCCACCCTCAGCAACGGCCCGACGAGATCGTTCAGCCGCTCGACTTCGTTGGTGCCGCGCGGCGAGGTCACGGGCACATCCCAGCGCAGCGTTCCCTTCAGGGGATCCAGCCCCACCAGGGAGGCACCTTGACCCACGACCAGTGTGTCCTTGTATGCTGCTACCACACCGGGCTGGGCCAGCGTTAGGGGTTCGCCAGCCCTGCGGTAGCTCCACAGGCGCCGACCGTCGAGCACATCGAATGCGTGGACAACCCGATCAACCCCCATGACGAAAACACGCTCGCCAGCCACCAACGGCGCGGTGCTGGTGCGCGAACTCAGTGACGCCGACCACAGGCGAGTGTCGCCCTTGAACACGACCAGCTCGTTGGCGGTGGTGACGACGGCAGCATGTCGACCATCGCTGCCCACACCTGCACTCAACGACCGTCCGGCCTGAGCGCGCCAGCGAATTGCCCCTGTTTGCGCGTCCAGAGCCATGACCGTGCCATCGGTGCCCGCGACGACGAACTGCCCGTCGCGCGCGACCACGGCCAGCGGAAAGCGCACGCTGTCCAGCCGCGCACTCCAGACCTGACGCCCAGCAATCTGGGGCTGCATCTGCTCCAGCGGCGTGGGCTTGGGGCGACCGCTTCCCGAGCATGCGCCGAGGCCGATCGCCACGCAACATGCCGAAAGCATGGCAATCGCTGTGCGCGCCCATCGATGGGGGGATGTGATCGCCATGCCGGGCGACCGGGCATTGCGGCGCGGCATCATCGCATCGCCCCCGACGCAGCCGGCGAGGCGCCCAAGGCGGCCAGCTTGGCCTCGACCAGCCGACGGTAATCGGTCTTGTCGTCCATGCCCTGATAGGCGCTGCGGTAGGCCGCCAGGGCCTCCTCTCGCCGCCCCATTGCCATCAACACGTCGCCACGCCGGTCGGCCGTCAACGAGGCAAACTCGGGTGGCATGGTCGCCTCCAGAAGCTTGAGCGCTTCGTCGTGCTTCTTGCCATCCAGCAAGATAGCCGCCAGGCGCAACCGCGCGAGCGCCCGGTACGTGTCATCGGGTGCCTGCTCGGCGACCCAGGTCAGCGCTGCACGCGCGTCGTCGCGACGACCCTTGTCGGCGAGCACCCGCGCGGCCAGCAAGGCACCCTGGTGCGCATAGGTCGTCCGCGGATACCGCTCTTTCAGGTCAGTCATCACGCGCTGGGCGCGATCGGCATCGCCCGCCACCGCGGCCTTGTCGAGTTCTTCAAACATCGCGCCGGCCTTCACGCCCTGCTCGCGCTGCCACCAGTTCCAGCCGCTCCACGCACTGAAGGCCAGCAACGCCAGCGTCAGCGCCCAGGTGATTGCGTTGCCGTACTGCTTCCAGAACGCCTTGAGTTCGTCGAGTTGTTCCTGCTCCTGCAGGTCGAGAGGATTGGCCATGACGCGCCGTCGGTGGTCGAAGGGGTGGATTATGCGTTGCGCAATTGCGCGGCCCAGGCGCCGGCATCGGCCAGGGCGCGCAAGTGCTGTCCAGCGGCACCGTCACGCAGGTTCTTGACTGCCACCATCCCTTGGGATCGCTCGTCAGCACCGAGAACAAGTGCGTAACGCGCGCCACTGGCGTCGGCACGCTTGAACTGTGATTTCATGCTGCCGGGACCATCGCGCCCGGCGGCATGCATCTGCAGACACACCCCCTGGCTGCGCAGCGCCTCGGCCAGCGCGGTGGCATCCGTCATCGCCTGAGCATCGGGCACGATGAGATAGGCATCCGGTGTCGGGGCGGGTGCCTCGATTCCGCACTGCACCAGCAGGTCCAGCACGCGCTCGACACCCATGCCCCAACCAACCGCCGGCGTGGACTTGCCACCGATCATCTCGATCAGCCCGTCATAGCGGCCGCCGCCGCAAATCGTGCCCTGTGCACCCAGGCGTGGCGTGATCCACTCGAAGACCGTGAGGTTGTAATAGTCCATGCCGCGCACCAGCCGTGGATTCAGCACGTAGGGTTGCCCCACCGCATCAAGCCCCTTGCGCACGGCATCGAAGTGACGCAGCGAGTCCTCTCCGAGGTAGTCCATCAGCCGCGGCGCGCCTTCGACGACCGCCTGCATGGCCGGGTTCTTGGTGTCCAAGATGCGCAGCGGGTTGGTGTGCAGGCGCCGACGAGCTTCGGCATCGAGGCTGGCCTCGTGCGTCTGCAGATAAGCGATCAGCGCCGCGCGATGGGCGCGCCGCTCCTCAGGCTGCCCCAGGCTGTTGAGTTCCAGCCGCACGTCGGTCAGCCCCAGGTCCAGCCACAACGCTCGAGCCATCAGGATCACTTCAATGTCGACATCCGGCCCTGAGTAACCCAGCGCTTCCACGCCCACTTGGTGGAACTGGCGGTAGCGGCCACGCTGTGGCTTTTCGTGGCGGAACATCGGCCCGATGTAGTACAGGCGCTTGCCTCCGTCATAGAGCAGGGAGTGCTCAATGGCCGCTCGCACCACGCCCGCCGTGTTCTCCGGCCGCAGCGACAGGGCATCACCGTTCATCGAGTCGACGAACGAGTACATCTCCTTCTCGACGATGTCGGTCACCTCGCCCAGGCCGCGCACGAACAGCGGCGTCGGCTCCACGATGGGCGTGCGTATGTTGAGGTAGGCATAACGGCGCATGAGCGCGCGTACCTTGTCTTCGAACCACTCCCACCGGGCCGACTCCGGCGGCAGGATGTCGTTCATGCCTTTGACGGCTTGCAGTTCTTCGGCCATGTCGTTGCGTAGGCCCGCGTGGGCCCGGTCGTGCGTTCGTGGGGTCGGCAGGGGCAGCACCAGTGCGGCGGCCCGTGACTGAGATGTCAGGGTTCAGCGATAGGCTGGCGGTGCGCGGCGGTGACGGCACCGAAGCGCCGCTCGATGTAGCTTTCGACGATGCGGTGGAACTCGTGAGCGATTCCCTCGCCGCGCAGGGTCATGGCCTTTTGCCCGTCGATGAAGACCGGGGCCGCCGGAGTCTCCCCGGTGCCCGGCAGGCTGATACCGATGTCTGCATGCTTGCTCTCACCGGGACCGTTCACGATGCAGCCCATGACCGCCACCTTCATGGACTCGACGCCCGGGTAGCGCTCGCGCCAGACCGGCATCATTGCACGCAGATGGTCGTCGATCTGCTTGGCCAACTCCTGAAAGGTGGTGCTGGTCGTGCGCCCGCAGCCCGGGCAGGCCGTCACGCTGGGGTTGAAGCTGCGCAGGCCCAATGCCTGCAGCACCTCGAGCGCGACCACCACTTCCTGCGTCCGCGATTCGCCCGGCTGGGGGGTGAGCGACACGCGTATGGTGTCGCCGATACCCTCTTGCAACAGCAGGCCCAGCGCTACCGATGACGCCACAGTGCCCTTGGTACCCATGCCGGCCTCTGTGAGTCCCAAGTGAAGTGGATAGCGGCAGCGAGAGGCAAGCGCCCGATAGACCGTGACCAGGTCCTGTACGCCGCTGACCTTGCAGCTGATGATGATCTGCCCCGCGGGCAACCCGAGTTCCTCGGCCCAGTGTGCCGATTGCAGCGCAGACTGCACGAGCGCCTGGTACATCACCTGGCGTGCTTCCCACGGCGCCGATCGTCGGGCGTTCTCGTCCATCAGCGCAGCCAGCAGTTCCTGGTCCAGGCTGCCCCAGTTCACGCCGATGCGCACGGCCTTGCCGCGCCGCGCGGCCACGTCGATCATCTGGGCGAACTGGCGGTCACGCTTGTCGCCCTTGCCGACGTTGCCGGGGTTGATGCGGTACTTGGACAGCGCGACCGCACAGTCCGGATACTCGGTCAGCAGCGTGTGGCCGTTGTAGTGGAAGTCGCCGACCAGCGGCACGTCGATGCCCATGCGGTCGAGTTGTTCGCGAATCGCGGGCACCGCCTGCGCGGCCTCTGGGGTGTTGACGGTGATCCGCACCAACTCGGACCCCGCTTGCGCCAGTTCCTTGACCTGGATGGCCGTGCCAATGACATCGACCGTGTCGGTATTGGTCATCGACTGCACGCGCACCGGCGCGTCGCCCCCGATCGTGACGACGCGTGAGCCCCATGCCACGCGGGCCTGGAGCGTCGAGTGGCGCTGCGGCATCGCCGCAGCGATCGGCTCGGTGATGTCGAGGGCGAGATCGCGCATGGGGTCCTGGGTCAGGCAGTCGATGGGATGGATCAGGGCAGTTCCACAGTCGCCACGTTCTCTCGGGCGCGGGACGCGATATCGATGCGTTGCCCCTGATAAACCAGTTCGGCCCCGCGGACGTTGCCGATGCGCAGGCGTAGCGGCCGCGCACCATCGAGATCGACCACCTCACCGGCTTCCAGCAGCCGCGAAACCAGCACCTGGCCTCGGCCATCGGTGGCCTGCACCCAGGTCGTCTCGCTGGCGCGAAGTCGGGCGCCGCGAACGGCCGGGTCCGGCGCATCTGTAGTCGGCGGACGTACGGCCGGCGCCGCTGGCACAGCGACAGAGGGTCCGGCTGGCAATGCGTGCTCGTCAACCGCAGCAGCCGTTACAGGAGAGACCGGCGCCGTGGTCGCGGTCACCGCCGCAGGCTGCGCCGTTGTGCCACCTGCGGCGGCCACCGTTGCCGGGCTTGCGATCGAACCCGCCGGCTCGGAACCTTGGCGCGACTGGGCTGCGACAGTGGGCATGTCTGCCACAGACGCATCGGGCGCCCATCTGGCAACCCAGGATCCCGGCATCAGCACAAAACCCGCCGCGGCAGCCAGCAACAGACCCACCGCCCAGGCAGCGGGATGCCGCCACGGAACCCAGTCGCTCGGCACCAGCCGCCCCGGCCGGTCTCGAAATGGTGTGTTCAGGCCTTGGTCGACCCGCTCGAGCACAGGCGAGCTGGGCGCGGGAAGTTGCGCCAGCACCGGCCGCGCATCGATCTTGAGCGCGCGGCACACGGTCTGCGCCAAGGCACGCGTGAACGTGGCATCAGGCAGTGCGTCGTAGCGGCCACTCTCCAGCGCCTCGAGCTTGGCCACTGGCACCTTGATCGATGCGGCCAGGGCGTCGATGTGCAGGCCCTGCTGCTGACGCGCCGTGCGCAGCAACACGCCCGCTCCTTCGCCGCTGCGGTAGACCCCCTCACTCATCGAACCGTCCCCGGTCGAACAGGCCCACCTCGGGCGCCTTCGGGAAGCGGCTGCGCATCTGTTCGCCGAGATCTTGGGCGCCGCGGGTGTTGCCCATGCGGTGCTCGATGCGAGCGGCCAGCCAGAGCGACTGGGCGTTGGTCGTGGCCCCCTGAGCGTTGACGCGACCGACATAGAACCGAGCCCGTGTGTACTCGCCCCGGCGCAGCAGAACCTCGGACAGGTTCACCGCGGTGCCAGGATTTGCAGGATCGAGCTCATAGGAGCGCATCAGCGCAGCCTCGGCCTGCGCCCAGTCGCCCACGCGAGTCAGGCAAATGCCACGGGCCAAGTGCGTGCGCGCCGCATCGCGGTACTGCGGCAGTGCCAGTGCGGCCTGGAACTGGACCTGCGCCTGCGAGAACTTCTGCCTTTGACACAAATACCAACCGTAGTTGTGCATCGCGCTGCCGTCACGTGGGTCGATCTGAAGCGCGCGCCTGAAGCTGTCTTCGGCCAGCGCATCGTCTCCCAGGCTGGCGTAGATCAGGCCACGCAGGTTGTAGGCATCGCTGAGGTTCGGGTTCGCCGCGATCGACAACTTGAGCTCGTCGAGCGCGGTGTCGGTCTGCCCCTGCGCGAAATAGGCGCTGGCCAACTCGAGGCGAACGCGGGCACGCCGCTCCGAGTCGGACTGGTCCGATGCGGTGGCCCGCTCGCGCAGATCACCGCCGGGCCCATCGCCCGACGTGCTGGCACACCCCGCCACCCCAACCAGCACCAAAAGTAAGCCCGGCCATCCCATGCGCATCGGCGTGTCTCCTCGTTGCCGCGTGACGTTTCCGCGGGCTCAACCCGTAGTTTCGATGCGGATCACGGGTCGCGCCATCCGGGTCTGCACGTTCGTACGGTCCTGCACCTCGCCGGCCAGCTGGCCACAGGCTGCGTCGATGTCATCGCCGCGCGTACGTCGTATCGTTGTCACGATGCCAGCGTCCTGGAGGACTTTGGCGAACGCCAACACGCGTTCGCGCGATGAGCGGCGCAGACCCGATTGTGGGAATGGGTTGAACGGAATCAGGTTGAGCTTGCAGGGCACCGACATCGATCGGTGGTCGCCACGAACCAGCTCCACCAATTGCTGCGCGAGCTCCGGCGTGTCGTTCACGCTGTCGAGCATGCAGTACTCGAAGGTGATGAAGTCACGCGGCGCAGCCTCGAGGTATCGCCTGCAGGCACCCAGCAATTCATCCAGCGGGTACTTCCGGTTCAGCGGTACCAGTTGATCGCGCAGGACATCGTTGGGCGCGTGCAGGGACACAGCCAGCGCCACCGGACAGTCGGCGCGCAGGCGATCGATCATGGGCACCACGCCCGACGTGGACACTGTGACTCGCCGCCGGGAAAGCCCATACCCATGGTCATCGAGCATCACGCGCAGTGCCGGCACCAGGGCAGCGTAGTTCTGCAACGGTTCGCCCATGCCCATCATCACGACGTTGGTAACGGCGCGCTCGCCAGGGCCGAGGCCAAGGCGAACTCTCAGGTGGTGCTCGGCGTACCACAGCTGCGCAACGATCTCGCCCGTGGTGAGGTTGCGACTGAACCCTTGGTGGCCCGTGGAACAGAACCGGCAACCGACCGCGCAGCCCGCTTGCGACGACACACACAGCGTGCCGCGATCGTCCTCAGGGATGAAGACGGTCTCGACGGCGTTGCCACCGCCGACGTCGAAGAGCCACTTGACAGTGCCATCGGCCGAGGCCTGCTCGGTCAACAGCTCCGGGGCCCGGATCTCGGCATGCGCCGCAAGCTTGTTGCGCAGTGAGCGCGCCAGGTCCGACATTGCGGCGAACTCCGAGGCCCCCTTCTGATGAATCCAACGGAAGAGCTGGACCGCGCGAAAGCGCTTTTCACCAAGCTGCAGGCAGTAGGCGGCCAGGGCCTCGAGATCGAACTCGAGAAGGTTGACCCGGTCCACGCCCACTGCTGCGCTCGGACAACCGCGATCAGCGGCTGTAGACGTTCATGCCGGGAAAGAAGAACGCCACCTCGACAGCGGCGGTCTCGGGTGCATCGGAACCATGCACGGCATTGGCGTCGATGCTGTCGGCGAAGTCGGCCCGGATCGTGCCCTTGTCGGCCTTCTTCGGGTCGGTGGCGCCCATCAGCTCGCGGTTCTTGGCGATGGCGCTCTCGCCCTCGAGCACCTGGATCATCACCGGCCCCGAAATCATGAACTCGACGAGATCCTTGAAGAACGGACGCGCCTTGTGCACGGCATAGAACGCCTCGGCCTCGCCACGCGACAGGTGCGCCATCTTGGCAGCGGCAATCTTCAGGCCGGCACCTTCGAAGCGTGCATAGATCTGCCCGATCACGTTCTTCGCCACGGCGTCGGGCTTGATGATCGATAGCGTACGTTCGATGGCCATGTGTAGTGCTCCTGGATCGATGGCTGTTGAGATAAACCCAATATTCTAACGGTCGATGGTGTCAGTCACCACCGCGGTGACGTGCTGCGAGCGAGCGGGACCGCCGCGCGCAGGTGAGGGAACGACCGGATCGCCGGATGCCCCATCGCCGGCGCGACCGCGTTCAGCAGTCGGCCGTCAACGACCGCCCCGCCGCCGGCCACCACGTCCGCCGCCGCCCCCGCCCGTGTTCTGAAGCTTGCGCACGAAGGCGTCGGCGCCGATGTAGCCCACCGAGGTGCGCATGGGATCGGGCTGTCCGCCCCCCTGACCGCCACCCTTGCCACCACGACTGCCACCACCCGGTCCACGCTGCTTCTGCACGAACCGCTTGTCGTAGGTCTGCTCCAGCGGATTGGGAATCGGGCCATCCTCCGAGTACTCGCGCCGGGGTTTGCGCGCCTCACGAATGGCCCGCAGGTCGAAGGTCTGCTGCAGCGGATTGGGAATGGGGCCATGGTCGGGGCCCTCGAAGCTTTCGTCGCGTGGCGCGCCGCGATCGTCGGCCCTGCCACCGCGGCCGCGCCGATTGCGCCGTGACTTGCCGTGGCGCTCGCCGTCTCTGTCGGGGCCGCGATCAGGGCCGCGATCGGAGCGTTGCTCGCCCTGGCCTTGCGCAGGCTGTGCCAGCCGCCGGAGTGCCCGGACGTCGGTCTCCCCCAAATCGACCCACACGCCTCGCTTCAGCCCTCGCGGCAGAACCACGCAGCCATAGCGGATGCGGATCAGGCGGCTGACGCCATGGCCGACCGCGTCGAACAGCTTGCGCACCTCGCGGTTGCGGCCCTCGGTGATGACGACACGATACCAATGATTCACGCCTTCGCCGCCGCCGTCCTCGATCGAACGGAAGCCAGCCACCTGGCCATCGATCTCGACCCCGTCGAGCAGGCGTTGCCGCGCCTCGGTATCGAGCGTGCCGAGCACGCGGACGGCGTACTCGCGCTCCACGCCGAACCGCGGGTGCATCAGCTGGTTGGCCAGCTCGCCCGAGTTCGTGAAGAGCAGGAGGCCTTCGGTGTTGATGTCCAGGCGACCGACCGATTGCCACTTGCCATGCGGAAGGCGCGGCAGTCGACGAAAGACGGTGGGCCGATGTTGAGGGTCGTCGTGTGTGACGACTTCGCCCACCGGCTTGTGATAGGCCAGCACCCGTGGTGGTGGTGGCGCTATTCGCACCTTGACGGGCTTGCCGGCAACCTTGATGTGGTCGCCAAACGAGATTCGCTGGCCAATGTGTGCCGGCTGACCGTTGACCGTCACCTGACCATCGGCGATGAGGTCTTCCATGTCACGACGCGATCCGATGCCGGCCTGCGCCAGTACCTTGTGCAGCTTGGGCGCGTCAGGCTCGGGAAGGAGGACGCGGCGCTCCGGAACCACGGAGATGTCCTCCGGCGCGACGGCGTCGTAGGCGCCAGAGACCACGTCGGCGAAAGTCTCCCCGGCGTCGGAGGGCAACACAGCCACTGGAATGGCAGGCTGTGCGTCGGGCGAGGCCGCGTCATCCAGCCCGTCACGATCATCGCCGTCGTTGCGCTCATCGTCGGCCGGTTGCGCCGCTTCGTATCCACCACCGTCGACCCGCTCCGCAGCGCCCCGCCGCCCGCGGCGACGTCCCCTGTTGCGCCGCCGCGTATCTTCCGCAGCAACTTCCGGGGCAGCGCCCTCGGGTACCGGCATGGCGCCCGCGCTCGATGCGCCCTCAGCAGCCTCCTGCGGCGCAGAAACTTCGGTGGGCACCGTCGGCGACGCCGAAGTCTGCGCCTCCACCGGGGCCTCGGCGACAACGGCGGCGGCTTCGGCAATGCGCCGACGTCCGCGGCGCGGGGTCGGTTCGGCGCCGGCGGGGTCAGCAAGGTCGGCCGGTCGATCAGCGAGTCGGGACTCTGCACTCGATACGGCCGGCGCCTCATTGGACTCCGGCACCGTGGCACCCGTGGCATCAGCGGCGACCCCCGGCTTGCGCCGCGTGCGGCGCGGCTTCACCGATGCCCCCGGTTCTTCCCCGACTGTGGTCGCCAAAGCGCCGATACCGGCCCCGGACTCTGCCGGCGCCTGCGCGGCTGTGCGACGCCGTCGGGGTCGCGGCGCCTCGTCGGGTCGTGCCCCGTCGCTATCAGGAGTGTCCAGCTGAGGCTGATCGGGTTCTGCAGGGATCATGCTTGCACGCTTGGTGGGGTGGGTTCGGTCGGTGCGTCGTCGCAATCGGCGCCCGGCGCGGCGTGGAGTTCAGGTTCGGCAGTCGCACAGCCAGCGACGCCGGCGTCTGCAGGTTCGGCCAGACCGGGCATGACAGGAGGCTGGTCAGGCACATCGGCGCCAGCAGGTGCGAAGGTCGGCTGCGGGCCGGCCGCGGCCTCGAGCGGCAACAGCGCCTGAGCGGGATCGCTGTTGTCGGCTGCGCCTGTGGCATCAGCAAGGCCAGGAAGGGACTGCGAGGCCGGCGCTCCTTCGATGGCCGGCAACTGGTCCAGGCTGGCCACCCCCAGGTCATCGAGGAACTGGCGGGTCGTGGCGTACAGCGCGGGACGCCCGGGCGCCTCGCGGTAGCCGATTGCCTCGATCCAGCCGCGATCCTCGAGTTGCTTGACGATCTGGCTGCTCACGGTGACTCCGCGGATCTCCTCAATATCACCACGGGTCACGGGCTGGCGGTAGGCGATGATGGCCAGTGTCTCCATGGTGGCGCGGGAGTAGCGCGGCGGCTTCTCCGGATGCAGCCTGTCGAGGAAGACGCGCATTTGCGGACGGCTCTGGAAACGCCAGCCCGACGCCAGAGCGACCAGTTCGACACCACGGTCTTCCCAGTCGCGAACCAGTTCATCGAGCATCGAGCGAATCGTGTCGATGCCCACCTGTTCGTCGAAAAGCAGACGCATGTCGCGCAGGGGCATCGGCTGCTGCGCGCAGATCAGCGCTGTCTCGAGGACACGCTTGGCCTCCAGAGTGTTCATGAACCTCTATTCGCGCGGCCTGCAACATGTGCAGGCCCGGTCGGGACGGGTCTGGGCGTCAAGGCTGCCGGACCCGCATCGGGCCCGTGGGCGGAGTTGTCGATCAGGTCAGGGCGGCGGGCAGCACGGCTGCCTCGGCGCGGCGTGCCACAACACGATATACGTGCGGGCGATTCGGTCCGCTTCGGGTGGCCTGCAGACTGCACGGCACTCGAGACCACCCTGCTCCGGTTTGGCGCATTCTAGCGCGGCTTGCTGCCGCCGGCGACTCGGCGAGGGCCCGGACGTGACTGCGGCGCCACGTCAACAGGGCCAGCAGCCACGATGGTCGACGGATCGGGCGCCACGCGCGCCCAGGCAGCGCCCATGTCGGCAGGCAACGGACTGCGCCATGCCATGGCCGCGCCGGACATGGGGTGGATCAGCCCGAGTTCCACGGCATGCAGCGCCTGCCGGGCCATACCCAGTGCGGGCGTGCCGCCATAGATGGCGTCTGCCACCAACGGGAGACCCAGATGGGACAGATGCACCCGGATTTGGTGAGTTCGCCCTGTGTGCAGGCGGCACTTCAATGCCGACACGGCTTTGCTGCGGGCCAGGCACTCGACGTCGGTCCGAGCCGGCTTGCCGCCGGGCACAACCGCCATGCGCACGCGTGAAATCGGGTCGCGGCCTATCGGGGCTTCGATCACCTGGTGCACCCAGGTGGGTTCACCATGGCACAGCGCCAGGTAGACACGCCGCACTTCACGGTTTGCGATGGCCCGCACCAGCGACGTCATCGCCTCGAGCGACTTGGCCACCACCATGAGGCCGGACGTGTCTTTGTCCAATCGGTGCACGATGCCGGCGCGCGGCAGCAATGCGGCGCCGCGATGGTGCGCCAGCAGACCGTTGAGCAGCGTGCCACTCCAGTTGCCCGCTGCCGGATGCACCACCAGCCCCGCAGGCTTGTCGACCACGAGGATGTGCTCGTCTTCATGCACGATGGCCAACGGCATCGCCTGGGGGGTGAACGCGAGGCTCTGTGCCGTTGGTACCAGTTCCACCTGCAGCAGTTGGCCGGCGCGCAACTTGCGCGACGACGTCGAGGACGGCACGCCGTCCACGCGCACATGCCCCCCCTCCACCAGGGTTTGCAGGTAGCTGCGGGAGAACTCGGGAACCAGTTGCACCAGCCACTTGTCGAGCCGCTGGCCGTGGCCCGCGGGCCCGATCACGGACTCACGCCGTTCGGGTGCCGCATCACCGGGCTCACCGGTGTCGGGCTCGCTGAACTCCGACCCGCTGCAGGCCTGCGGTAATGGGGCCATTAGAATCCGCCGATTTGTCGTTGATGCCAGGATGCGCGCGGGCCCCGCTGCCGGCGCCGAACCCGATGAGCCTGATACCGTCACTGCGCCTGTGGGCGCCACTTGCCTCGATCGCGCTCGCCTTGCTGGCTGGCTGTGGCTCGGACCCGAAAGGCCGCGATGGCGAGTCGGTGGACCGATTGTATGCAGACGCTCGCGACGACATGGTCAGCGGCAGCTACGAGAAGGCCATCAAGACCTTCGAGCGCATCGAGGGCCGGGCAGCCGGCACGCTGCTCGCGCAGCAGGCCATGCTGGACATGGCGTACTCGCAATGGCGCTCGGGCGAACGCGTGCAGGCGGTAGCCACGCTCGATCGGTTCATCAAGAACCACCCATCCAGCCCGGCGCTGGACTATGCGCTCTACCTCAAGGGCTTGGTCAACTTCAATGACAACCTGGGTTTCCTCAATGCCATCGCGAGGCAGGACCTGTCGGAGCGGGACCAGCAGGCTTCGCGCGATGCCTACCAGGCATTCCAGCAACTCGTCGAACAGTTTCCGGTGTCGAAGTACGCCGCTGACGCGCGTCTGCGCATGGACTACATCGTCAACGCGCTGGCATCGTACGAGGTGCATGTGGCGCGCTACTACTTCCGTCGCGGAGCATTCCTGGCTGCTGCAAACCGCGCCCAGCATGCGCTGAAGGAATACCCGCAGACGCCGGCCCTGGAAGAAGCGCTCTACATCATGGCGGTGAGCTATGAGCGCCTGGGCCTGAAGGACCTTCGCGACGATGCGGATCGGGTGCTGAAGAAGAACTACCCGAACAGCCGCTTGCTCAAGGACGGAGTGCGTCTGCCCGAACGCGCCTGGTGGCAGTTCTGGTGACATGGGCCGCACGCAGCCTGCGTTCAGGCGTGTGCAGCCGCCAGTTCATCGAGCCATGCCAAGGCGTCTGCCTCGGTGTCCAGTGTTCCCATGGGCGGTAGCGCCTGACGCAACCGGCGACCGTAGGGCATCTGGCGCAGCCGCGGATCGGCGATGACCAGCAAGCCACGGTCGTGCTCCGTGCGAATCAAGCGCCCCGCACCCTGCTTCAGTGAGATCGCGGCTTCCGCGAGGAAGTAATCGGTAAACGCGTCCCGCCCCAGGCGCTCGAGTTCGCGTGAGCGGGCCTGCACGAGCGGGTCGTTCGGCGGCGGAAAGGGAAGCTTGTCGATCAGCACGCACTGCAGCGCGTCGCCGGGCACGTCGATGCCCTCCCAAAAGCTCTGCGAGCCGACCAGAACCTGACCAGAGCCGTCGAGGAATCGCTGCAGCAGCGTTCGCTTCGGGTGCGTGCCCTGAACCAGCACATTCAGGGGCACGCCGGCCTGCGCAAGCGCTTGTTCCAGCGCCTGGGCGATCACGGGCAGCACGCGCAAGGTGGTGGTCAACACGAACATCCGTCCACCGAGGCGTGCTGCCAAAGTCGCAGCAAGGCGCCCAACGGCCTCGGGGTGCCCAGCCTCGTTCGGGCGCGGGAAGCGCGGCGGCACCCAGGTACGGGCATGGTTCGGATAGTCGAAGGGACTGCCCACGCGCAGCTTGCGCGCATCTTCCAGCGCAGCTGCCTCGCTGAACCAAGTCAGGTCGTCGTCCGTGCCCAGGGTCGCCGAGGTGAAGATCCAGGCCCGACCCGACTCGCTGCGCTGCTGAGTGAAGAGATCCCGGATGTCGAGCGGCGATTCCACCAGCCGTGAGTCCCTCGGCCCGAGGTCGATCCAGCGTACCCGTTGGTCAGGAACGGGCTCGGCAAATCGGACGGCCAGCGCGCCCAGCGCGCGCAGGCGCTCGGCCAGCCGAGTGAAGTCGGGCGCGCTGCCTTCCACACTCTCGACCGCGGCCCCGGCGGCCTTGGCGGCCGCCGCGAGCGATTGCACGGCAGCGGTGAATGCGGGCTGCGCGGCTCGTTCGTCCCAGCGCAGCTTGATGATGCCGCGCAGGTCCCGCAGTGCCCCGGCGCAGGCCAGGCGCAGTTCGCGCGCCGCATGTTCGAGTCCGCCGGCAAGGTCTGGCCAGGCGGCCAACCCGCGCGCGTGGGCCAGGCCAGCTGCGAGCAGGTCTCGAGACAGGTCGACCACCTGAGCGGTGGCCAGCGTCGTGCCGGCGAACTGCAGCCCGGTCTCCATCAGCTGGTGGGCCTCGTCGAACACCGCGGCATCCACAGTGGGCAGCAACTCGGCCACGCCACTGTCGCGCAATGTCAGGTCGGCAAAAAACAGGTGGTGGTTCACGACCACGAGATCGGCGGCCATGGCTTCGCGACGCGCGGCCACGACATGGCAGTTGCGGTACTCGGGGCAATCGGTGCCCAGGCAGTTGTCGCGGGTCGAGGTGACCAGCGGAATGACCGGCGAGCGGTCATCGAGGCCCTCGATTTCTGCCAGGTCGCCACTTCGGGTGTGGGCCGCCCACTGTTCCACCCGGGACAGGGTGCGGACAGCGAACCGGTCCGGCAGCGTCGCGGCCTGGCGCGACTGCTTGAGCCGATGCAGGCACAGGTAGCTCGACCGGCCCTTGAGCAGCGCAATGCGTACCGGCAGGCGCAGGGCATCGCGCAAGCGCGGCAAGTCACGCAGATAGAGCTGGTCCTGCAGGCTCTTGGTGGCGGTGCTCACGAGGGCACGGCGCTGCGACATCAGCAGCGGCACCAGGTACGCGAATGTCTTGCCGACGCCAGTACCGGCCTCGGCCACCAGGGTGGCCCGGTCCTCGAGAGCGCGCGCAACCTCGCGAGCCAACTGCTGCTGCTGCTCACGCGGGCGGAACCCGGGATCCACCAGCGACAGCGGTCCCCGCATCGACAGCGCCTCGTGCACCGTCCGCACCAGTTCGGATTCGACGGGTCCTGCGTCGTGGGTCATCGCCGCGGGCACCGGTTTACGCCGGTTCCGGGGGGTCGAGTTCGCCCTCCAGCCGTGCGATCATGTCGCGCAGCACCAGGCGACGCTTCTTGAGCCTTCGCAGCGCCAGTTCGTCCACCGGCGACTGCTCTGCCGCACGGTCGATGAGGCTGTCGAGGTCGGCGTGTTCGATACGCAGCTCGATCAGACGCCTCTCGGGCGAATGGTGGTTCTGCGCCTGTTGGGCATCCGGATCCATATATTTGAGAGTTTATAGTCCCGCCTCATGACCGCCACAGCCCCACAGGCCCATCGCCTGGTCGCCGCCACCGCCCTGCACCGGGGCGATCGGGCTTACCAGCAGGACCAGGTCGAGATCCTGACCCACGATCGCGTATCCGGCTGCCTGCTGGCCGTGTTGGCCGACGGAATGGGCGGCAAGAGCGGTGGCCGCAAGGCCTCGGACCAGGTCGTGCTGACGGCGCGGCAGCTCTTCGAGCGCTACGTGCCCAGCAAGGACGATCCGGCCGAGACCCTCAAGCAACTGGTCATGGAGTCCCATCTCATGATCAAGCTGACGGCGATCACCGCTGAGGAAGAGCCGCACAGCACGGTGGCGGCGTTTCTGTTGAGCCCGAACCTGGACTGCTGCGTTGCCCACGCGGGCGACTCGCGCGTTTACCACTTCCGCGGCGCCGAGATGGTCAGTCGAACCATCGACCATTCCTACGTACAGCGGCTCATCGACGAGGGCAAGCTCAGCGAGGAGCAGGCCAACAGCCACCCACAGGGCAATCTGCTCACGGGCTGCCTGGGCACGCAAAGCGACCCACCAATCGCCATCGGCCATCTAGGGCAGGTAGCCATCGGCGACAGCCTGCTGGCATGCAGCGACGGCCTGTGGCATTACTTCACGCCGCGCGAACTCGGTGCCATCGTACAAGGGCTCACGCCCCGCGAGGCGAGCGAGATGCTGGTGACCAAGGCGCGCCAACGCGCGCGCGGCGGTGGTGACAACCTCTCGCTTGCGCTGGTCCGCGTCGAGGCTCTGACCTAGCCAGCCAGCGCGCAGCGGCGCTGACCCGTTGTCAGCGCGAAGCGGCCGGTACCGGCAACGGCGCAATCGCCGGCTTGTCCCGCGCGCGCTGCGCTTCACGCTGCGTCACCGACTCCCGATGAGCCTGGGCTGCGCTGGCCCGGCGGGCTTGCGCTTGAGCTGATCGCGCGGCGCGCTCGCGCTGGCGATCTTGTTGGGCCGCGCGAGCCGCCCCGCCGTCATCTTTGTCCGTGGCCGCTACCGACGGTGCGCTGCCTGCGGCCGGGGTCGGGCCCGCAGCCGCGCCTTCACCATGACGGCTTACCGAGGCCATTGGGCTGGCCGTCCGGCCGGTCAACCGATGTCCATTGGCGGCAGATGCTGCCGGCGCACGCATCTGCACCGCCTTGGCGTCGACGCGCGCGCGACGCTGCTGCGCCCGCTCCTGCCGGCGCTGCGCGTCGATTTCGACCCGCTCGGCGCGGATGGCCTGAACGTCGGCGCGAAGCTGTTCGCGGGCGCGTTCCACGCATGCCTCGACCAGGAACTGCCCGTAGCAAACCTGCCGTTGCTGCTCGAAGCGCAGACGGGCCTGGCGTTCGCCAGCGCTCAGGCGGGCTCGAGTGTCCTGCGCGGATTCAGCCGCGTGCACGCCGATGCTTGCGCCCAGCATCCAGCACACCCACAACCCCATGCCGACGACGACTCGCGAGCCCATGTCAGGTGATCCGGGTGTCCACATTGCGCCGCTCGAGCCCGAGGTACTCGGCCGACCGCATCTCCTGCAGACGTGAAACGGTGCGTGGGAACTCGTGCGCGAGCGGCCCTTCGGTGTAGAGCGCTTCGGCTGGCACCTGCGCCGACAGGATCAGCTTCACGCGGCGGTCGTAGAGCACATCCACCAGCAGCGTGAAGCGCCTGGCCTCGCTGGCCATGCGCGGCGGCATGTGCGGCACGTCGGACAACAGCACGGTGTGGAACTGCTGGGCGATCTCGAGGTAATCGTTCTGTGAGCGCGGGCCGCCACAAAGTGTCTTGAAATCGAACCAGACCACACCGCCCGCGCGGCGGCGAGCCGTCAGCTCCCGGTGCTCGATGTGCAGCACCGGGTTCTCGTCGCGAGCCTCGGTCAGCTCGTCGAACGCACGCCGCATCGCCGCGTCGGCCATCTCGCCCAGTGGGGTGTGATACAGCGCCACGTGCTCGAGCGTGCGCTGCCGGTAGTCGGTGCCGTGATCGACATTCACCACTTCGAGGTGTGTCTTGAGCAGGGCGATCGCCGGCAGGATGCGGTCGCGATGCAGCCCGTTCGGATACAGGCCGTCCGGATGAAAGTTCGAGGTGGTGACGATCGACACGCGATTGGCAAACAACGACTCGAGCAGCCGATGCAGGATCATGGCATCGGTGACGTCGGAGACATGAAACTCGTCGAAGCAGATCAGGCGGAAGCGGCGCGCGACACGCCGGCCAAGCTCCTGCAACGGGTCGACTGTGCCCTTGAGCTCTTGCAGTTCCCGATGCACCTCGCGCATGAACTCATGAAAGTGCAGGCGCGTCTTGCGGCGCAGCGGCACCGACTGGAAGAAGCAGTCCATCAGGAAGCTCTTGCCCCGGCCCACACCGCCAAACATGTAGACGCCACGAGGGATCGGCGGGCGCACCAGCATCTTGGTCAGGGCGTTGCCACGCCGCGCCTTGTAGGCCGCCCACTCGTCCTCGCAGCGCTCCAGCGCGTCGACGGCCCGCAATTGAGCCGGGTCGGGCTGGTAACCACGCTCGGTCAGCGTGGCTTCGTAAACCTGTCGTACCCCCACGACCCGGGCCGCCAATCAGAAGTTGAGCGTGCGCTTGTCGACCGCCAGGGCGGCCTCCTTGGTGGCTTCGCTCAGTGACGGATGCGCGTGGCAGATGCGTGCGATGTCCTCGGCGCTGGCCTTGAACTCCATCGCCACCACAGCTTCGGCGATCAGCTCGGAGGCAAACGGCCCGACGATGTGCACGCCGAGGATCTCGTCGGTTGCCGCGTCGGCGAGGAACTTGACGAACCCGGTGGTATCGCCCAGCGCCCGGGCCCGCCCGTTGGCCAGGAACGGGAAACTGCCCGCCTTGTATGCGCGGCCCTCTGCCTTGAGCTGCTGCTCGGTCTTGCCGACCCAGGCAATCTCGGGCGATGTGTAGATCACCCAGGGAATGGTGCCGAAGTTGACGTGCCCGTGCTGGCCGGCGATGCGCTCGGCCACTGCCACGCCCTCTTCCTCGGCCTTGTGCGCGAGCATCGGCCCGCGCACCACGTCGCCTACCGCCCAGACGTTCGGCAGGTTCGTCCGGCACAGCTCGTCGACCACCACCGCACCGCGCTCGTCGAGCTGCAGGCCCACGGCCTCGGGCTTGAGTCCCGCCGTGTGGGGAACGCGGCCGATCGAAACGATCAGTCGATCCACCTCCAGCGCCGTGGCCTCGCCCTTGGCGTTGGTGTATGCCACGGTCACGGACTTCTTCGTCGTCTTGACAGCGGTGATGTTCACGCCGAACTCGAACTTCAGACCCTGCTTGCCCAGGGCTTTGAGCGCCTCCTTGGCCACGGCCTCGTCGGCAGCGCCGAGGAAACCGGGCAGCGCCTCGAGCACCGTGACCTCGGCGCCCAGGCGCCGCCAAACCGACCCCATCTCCAGGCCGATGACGCCAGAGCCGACCACGCCGAGCTTGCGCGGCACCTCGGGGATGCGCAACGCACCATCGTTGGACAGCACGCGTTCCTCGTCGAACGCCGCTGCGGGCAGTTGCCGCGGCGCCGAACCGGTGGCCACGATCACATGGCGCCCCACCAGCAGTTCGTCCGCTGCGCCGGCAACCTGGACCTCGTAGCCGCCCTCCACGGCTCGCACAAAGGAGCCGCGGCCATGAAAGAACGCCACCTTGTTCTTCTTGAACAGGTACACGATACCGTCGTTGTTCTGCTTCACGACGTTGTCCTTGCGGGCGACCATCTTCGCCACGTCCATGCGCAGGTCGCTCAGGCTGATGCCATGGTCGCCGAAGTGCCGGGCTGCATGCTCGTAATGCTCGGACGACTGCAGCAACGCCTTGGAGGGTATGCACCCCACGTTCGTGCAGGTACCACCCGGGGCCGGCCCGCCGGCCGCATTTTTCCAGTCGTCGATGCAGGCGACCTTGAAGCCCAGTTGGGCAGCGCGGATGGCCGCGATGTAGCCGCCCGGTCCGCCACCGATGACGACGACGTCGAAGTTCTTGCTCATGAGATGGTTTCCGTTGATGAGGCCGTGGTCATGCCGTGTTCACGCGTCAGGCACGAAGATCCACAGCAACACATAGATGACCAGCCCGCTGCCGCCGAAGATCAGCAGGATGGTCAGGATCAACCGCCAGATCCAGCTGTCGACATGCGTGGCCTCCGCCAAGCCGCCGCAGACACCGCCGATCCAGCGGTCGCGGCGCGAGCGGCGCAACCGGCTCACGGCATCGGCCGCAGCAGCGGCCGGCCCAGGGCCTTCCAGCAGGCGATGCTTGGCCTGTTGGAACTCGGCGTCGCTGAGCGCGCCGCGGGCGCGCAGTTCGTCTAGCTTGGCGAGTTCGTCGGCCAACGACATGGCGATCTCCAACTGCGGTTGATGAGGCAGTGGCCAGTCGGCGCTGTTCAGATGTCGAACAGGAGCCGCGCCGGATCTTCGATGGCTTCCTTCATCGCCACCAGCCCCAGCACCGCCTCGCGGCCGTCGATGATGCGGTGGTCGTAGCTCATCGCCAGGTAGTTGATCGGCCGCACGACCACCTGCCCGTTCTCGACCACGGCGCGATCCTTGGTGGCATGCACGCCCAGGATGGCCGACTGAGGCGGGTTGATGATGGGCGTGGACAGCATCGAGCCGAACACCCCGCCGTTGCTGATGGAAAAGGTGCCGCCCGTCAGTTCCTCGATGCCGAGCTTGCCGTCACGCGCCTTGACACCGTACTCGGCGATCTTCTTCTCGATCTCGGCGAAAGTCATCTGGTCGGCGTTGCGCAGGATGGGGACGACCAAACCGCGCGGCGAGCCCACGGCGATGCCGATGTCGAAGTAGCCGTGGTAGACGATGTCGTTGCCGTCGACGCTGGCATTGAGGATCGGGTAGCGCTTCAGCGCCGCAACCGCCGCCTTCACGAAGAAGCTCATGAAGCCCAACTTGACGCCGTGCTCCTTCTCGAACTTCTCGAGGAACTTCTTGCGCATCTCCATCGCCGGGGCCATGTTGACCTCGTTGAATGTGGTGAGGATGGCGTTGGTGGATTGCGACTGCACCAGGCGCTCCGCCACGCGGGCACGCAGGCGCGACATCGGCACGCGTTGCTCGGGCCGGTCGCCCAGGCTCGACATGGGCGGCGCCGCAACCGGCGGCAACGGCCGAGCTGCAGGCGCAGGCGTCACGGGTGCCGTTGCCGCCGGGGCCACCGCCGGGCGCGCAGGCGCACCCGCGGCGATGGCGCCCAGCACATCGCCCTTGGTCACTCGACCATCCTTGCCAGTGCCGCCCACCGAGCCGGGGGCAAGCTGGTTGTCGGCCATCAGCTTGGCGGCAGCTGGCATCGCCACCCCGGCCTTTGCTCCGCCGGCCGTCGTGCCCTCTGCCGGTGCCGACGGCGCTGCAGGCGCAGCGACTGCCGGCGCCGGTGCGGGCGCTGACGATGTGGCACCCGCGTGGCCCTCCGTGTCGATGGTGGCGATGACCTGATCGCTCACCACCGTGCCGCTAGCCGCGACCACGTGCGCGGCGATCACCCCGCCCACGGGTGCCGGCACCTCGAGCACCACCTTGTCGGTCTCGATCTCGATGATGATCTCGTCCATCGCCACGGCCTCGCCGGGCTGCTTCTTCCACTGCAGCAGCGTGGCCTCGGCCACGGATTCGGACAACTGGGGAACCTTGACTTCAACGATTGCCATGATGTGTCTCTATCGATGCGGGGGTACCCGCGCCGGACCTGCCTGCCGCGCCGCCCACATGAGCATCCGCGCGGCGATGCGGCAGGCCCCGAGCGCTCGGGCCGCCCGGAATGTCACTTGGTGAGCACGAAGCCCTTGAGCTTGGCGTAGGCCTGGTCGAGCAGCGCCTTCTGCTGCTCCTGGTGCAGGTGGGCATAGCCCACCGCCGGCGATGCCGAAGGCGGACGCCCGGCGTAGCCCAGCTTCTGGCCCTCGTGCAGGTTCTCGTGGATGTAGTGCTGCACGAAGAACCAGGCGCCCTGGTTCTGGGGCTCGTCCTGGCACCACACGACCTCGGTTGCCGCCGCGTAGCGCTTGATCTCGGCGGCAAACGCCTTGTGTGGGAAGGGATAGAGCTGTTCGACCCGGATGACGGTCACGTCGAACGCCTTCTTCTCCTCGCGCTTCTTGACGAGGTCGTAGTAGACCTTGCCCGAGCACGCGATAATGCGGCGCACCTTTTCGGCCACGATGTCGGCGTTCTGCTCCGGAACCACGGTCCGGAATTCGCCGCGAGTGAACTCGGTCAGCGGCGACGTGGCGTCCTTGTTGCGCAACAGCGACTTGGGCGTCATGATGACCAGCGGCTTGCGGAACTGGCGCACCATCTGCCGGCGCAGCAGGTGGAAGATCTGGCTGGCCGAGGTGGGCTGGCAGATCTGCATGTTGTTGTCGGCCGCCAGTTGCATGAATCGCTCCAGGCGCGCGGAGCTGTGCTCCGGACCCTGGCCCTCGTAGCCATGCGGCAGCATCAGCGTCAGTCCATTGACGCGCCCCCACTTGACTTCGCCCGATGCAATGAACTGGTCGATGACCACCTGGGCCCCATTGACGAAGTCGCCGAATTGCGCTTCCCAGATGGTGAGCGTGTTGGGCTCGGCACTGGCATAGCCGTACTCGAAGCCCAGCACCGCCTCCTCCGAGAGGATGGAGTCGATCACGACAAACGGCGCCTGCGTTTCCGCCACATGTTCGAGCGGCACGTAGGTCCCGATGTCCCACTTCTCGCGGTTCTGGTCGTGCAACACGGCGTGGCGGTGCACGAAGGTGCCACGGCCGCAGTCCTCGCCGGACAGGCGCACGCCGTAGCCGGAAGCCACCAGCGATGCAAATGCCAGGTGCTCGCCCATGCCCCAGTCGACGTTGATCTCGCCGCGTCCCATGGCAGCACGATCGGCGATCACCTTCTCGACCAAGGGATGCAGCTTGAAGTTCGCTGGCACCGTGGTGATGCGCTCTGCCAGACGCTTGACCTCGACCAGCGGCAGCGCCGTGTCCGCCGAGTCGGTCCACTTCTTGCCCAGGAACGGGACCCAGTCGACCGCGTACTTGCTCTTGAAGTTGGTGAGCACCGGGTCGGCAGTGTGCCTGCCGGCGTCGAAGGCCGCGCGCAGATCCTTGGCCATCTGGTCGGGGCCATCGGCAGGGAGCACCCCTTGTGTCACCAGCTTCTCGCCATAGAGCCTGCGCGTGCCCGGGTGCTTGGCAATCACCTTGTACATCAGCGGCTGTGTCAGGCTGGGCGTGTCCTGCTCGTTGTGGCCCAGCTTGCGGAAGCAGATGATGTCGACGACCACGTCCTTCTGGAACTGCTGGCGATAGTCGAGCGCGATCTGCGTGCACAGCACCACGGCCTCCGGATCGTCGCCGTTGATGTGCAGCACCGGTGCCTCGATCATCTTGACCACGTCCGAGCAGTACAGCGTGGAGCGGCTGTCTCGCGGATCGCTGGTGGTGAAGCCGATCTGGTTGTTGATGACCAAGTGGACCGTGCCGCCGGTTGAATAGCCGCGCGTCTGCGCCAGCGCCAGCGTTTCCATCACCACGCCCTGGCCCGCGAAAGCGGCGTCGCCGTGCACCAGAACCGGCAGAACCTGCGCGCCGGTCGAATCGCCACGGCGGTCCATGCGCGCCTTCACGCTGCCCTCGACCACCGGATTCACGATCTCCAGGTGCGAGGGATTGAACGCGAGGCTCAGGTGCACCGGCCCGCCAGCGGTGGAGATGTCGCTGGAAAAGCCCTGGTGGTACTTCACATCTCCGGCCGGCAAGTGTTCCGGCGCGGTGTGCTCGAACTCGGCGAAGAGGTCCTTGGGCATCTTGCCCAGCGTGTTGACCAGCACGTTCAGCCGCCCGCGATGGGCCATGCCGATCACGATCTCCTGCACGCCCTTGGCGCCGGCGCGCTGAACCAATTCGTCCATGGCGGCAATGAAGCTCTCGCCGCCCTCGAGGGAGAACCGCTTCTGGCCCACGTACTTGGTGTGCAGATAGCGCTCCAGCCCTTCTGCGGCAGTCAGGCGGTCGAGGATGTGCTTCTTGCCCGCCGCATCGAACGAGGGCTTGCTGCGAATCGACTCCAGTCGCTCCTGCCACCACCGCTTCTCGGCCGGATCGGTGCAGTGCATGAACTCGGCGCCGATGGTGCCGCAGTAGGTATCCCGCAACGCCTGCACGATTTCGCGCAGGGTCATGTTCTCGGCCTTCGTGAAATAGGTATTGGCCGCCGAGAACGTGATGTCCATGTCGGACTCGGTCAGGTCGTAGAACGCCGGCTCGAGCTCGGGGATCTTGGGTCGTTCGGTGCGCTTGAGCGGGTCGAGATCGGCCCAGCGGCTGCCCAGGAATCGGTAGGCGGCGATGAGCGACTGCACATGCACTTGCTTGCGCGCCACCGCCAGGTCAGCCGAACTGGCCTTGACCGCGAAGGCATTGGACTTGGCGCGCTGGGCAAATGACTCGATCACCGGCGCATGCGCCACATCCCGCGTCTGCGAGCCATCGGTGGCCGGCACGTTCTGCAGGTTGTCGAAGTAGGCGCGCCAGTTGTCGGGCACGCTGCCCGGGTTGTCGAGGTAGGCCTCGTAGAGCTCCTCGACATAGGGCGCATTGCCCCCGAACAGGTACGAATTGGACCTGTGCTGTTGCATCATCGCTCGCTCACCTTACACCCCGGTTTCCAGGGCTATGATGGGTTGGAAAACCTTCCGCGTTCCCGGCTCGACCGGTTGGCGGATTGCGACCCGCCTTGACTGGCTGGGCACCAGCAAGGGGACGGGAAGGACCTGGGTCATTCTCAGGGACGCGACTTTAGCACCCGGTGGCCGGACCTGCCTGCCGCATGTGGATTGGAACCCACTGAGCCTTGCCGAACCTGACACGACGCACTGAATCGCCCGGCCCGGCACTCCACCCGGGCCCGCCGAAGGCGCTTGCCGCTGCCGAGCTGCGGGCGGTGATCGTGTTGCACGTCCAGGCGCCGCCCAAGCCGCCCGTCGGTCAGCCCTGCAACGGTTGCGGTGTTTGCTGTGCATGGCAGCCTTGCCCGCTGGGCATGGTGGTATCCCGGCGCCGCCACGGGAGGTGTTCGGCTTTGCGCTGGGTGGATGAAGAGCGCCGGTATCGATGCGGCGTGCTGTGGGCACCGAGCACCTACCTGCCGGGACCGCTGCGCTGGCTGGAGCCATTGCTGGCACGACTGGCGCTGCGCTGGATTGCTGCCGGGTCGGGCTGCGATTGCGACGCTGACACCGACACCGAGGGCTAATCCGGAAGGCAGTCCCCAGCTCGCCTCACTAGCATCGTCGCCTGTCCGCAACCAACGGAGATTGCCCGATGCGCATCAAGTCACTCCTGGCCGCCGCCACCATCGCGGTTTGCCTGGCGCAACCTGCCCACGCCTCGACCCTGCGCTGGGCAGCGCAAAACGACATCCTGACCCTGGATCCGCACTCGCAAAACCACGCGACCACGAACGCGATCCTGATGCATGCCTACGAGGGCCTCACCCGGTACGGTGCCAAGTACGAGGTGGAACCGGCGCTGGCCACGAAGTGGACGTACATCTCGCCGACCCAAGTGCGGTTCGAGCTGCGCAAAGGTGTCAAGTTTCATGACGGGTCACCCTTCGGCGCCGACGATGTCGTGTTCACGTTCAACCGCATCCGCCAGCCCCAGGGCACGATGCAGATCTACGTGACGGGCATCAACGAGGTCCGCAAGGTCGACGATCACACGGTCGACCTCATCCTTGCCTCGCCCAACCCCATCTTGCTGCGCAACATCATCGACTTCCGGATGATGAGCAAGACGTGGGCCGAGAAGAACCGCACCACCAACGTGCAGGACTACAAAGCCAAGGAAGAGAACTACGCTTCCCGCAATGTCAACGGCACAGGCCCCTACCAGATCACCGGCTGGGTTCCGGACCAGCGCGTCACCATGAAGGTCAATCCCGACTGGTGGGACAAGGCTGCGCTGGGCAACGTCACCGAAGTGGTGTTCACCCCGATCAAGTCCGACCCGACCCGTGTGGCAGCCCTGATCGCCGGCGACGTCGACCTGCTGACCGACCTGCCGACGCAGGACGTGGCCAAGCTGCGCCAGGACTCCAAGCTCAAGGTGCTGGACGGCCCGGAAGTGAGAACGATCTTCATCGCACTGGACCAAGGCAGCGCCGAGTTGAAGTACTCCAGCGTGAAGGGCAAGAACCCGTTCAAGGACAAGCGCGTGCGTGAAGCCCTGAGCATCGCCGTCGATCGCGAGGCCATCAAGCGCAACATCATGCGCGGTCTGTCCATCCCGGCTGGCGTGATGGTGGCCCCCGGCGTCAACGGCAACACGCCCGACATCGACGTCGCGCCGAAGGCCGACCCCGATCGCGCCAAGAAGCTCCTGGCCGAGGCCGGGTATCCGGACGGATTCGAATTCCAGCTCAACTGCCCGAACAATCGGTACGTCAACGACGAGGAGATCTGCCAGGCCCTGCTATCGATGTGGGCCAAGATCGGCATCAAGAACAAACTGGTGGCCGAGCCCATGGCGCAGCATGCCGTGAAGTTCCAGAACTTCGATGCGTCGGCCTACATGCTGGGTTGGGGCGTCGCGACCTATGACGCGCAGTACATGATCCAGTCGCTGGTGCGAACCAAGACGACCGGCGCCGACGGCAACTTCAATTTCAACAAGATCAGTGACGCGCGCATCGACCAACTCACGGACGCGATGAAGTCCGAGACCGACATTGCCAAACGCAATGCCATGATCCGCGAAGCCCTGCTGCGCATCCGCGACGAGCACCTGCTGCTGCAACTGCACCACCAGATGAGGCCCTGGGCGATGAAGGCCGGTGTTACGACGGTACACCGATCCGACGATCGGCCCGAGGCCCGGTTTACATCGATCAAGTAAGCGGCACCACCGCGCCGAGAAACACGACGGGGCCCTCGGGCCCCGTCGTCATTCATGCTGGACGCAATCGTTCAGGCCGCACAGATGCGCCCTCGGGCCTGCTCGTACTCGCGTGCCAGGCGTGCCACCAGTTCGGCGGCTGGCATCACGCGGTCGACGACGCCGATCCCCTGGCCACTGCCCCAGATGTCCTTCCAGGCCTTGCGGTTGCCCTCACCCGAGCCGAAGCTCATCTGGCTGGGATCGCTGCTGGGCAGGTTCTCGGGATCGAGGCCGGCATTGACGATCGATCCGCGCAGGTAGTTGCCCAGCACGCCAGTGAAGAGGCTGCTGTAGACGATGTCGTCACTCGTGGAATCGACGATCATCTGCTTGTAGGCATCCGAGGCCCGCGCCTCGTCGGTCGCAATGAATGCCGACCCGATGTACGCCAGGTCTGCGCCCATCGCCTGTGCGGCCAGTACCGCACCGCCCGTGGCGATGCTGCCCGACAGGGCCAGCGGCCCATCGAACCACAGACGGATTTCCTGGACCAGCGCAAATGGGCTGCGCGTGCCGGCATGCCCGCCGGCACCGGCCGCCACGGCGATCAGGCCGTCGGCGCCCTTCTCGATGGCCTTGCGCGCGAAGCCATTGTTGATGACGTCGTGCAAGACGACACCACCCCACCCATGCACGGCGTCGTTGATGTCGGTGCGCGCGCCCAGGCTGGTGATGACCACCGGCACCTTGTACTTCGCGCACAGCAGCATGTCCTGCTCGAGCCGGTCGTTGGTCTTGTGCACGATCTGGTTGATCGCAAATGGCGCGGCCTTGCGCCCAGGCGCCTCGCGCTCCCAGGCAGCGAGGGTTTCCGTGATTTCGGCGAGCCACTCATCGAGCTGCGATGCGGGCCGCGCATTCAACGCCGGCATCGATCCGACGACACCGGCCTTGCACTGTTCAATGACGAGCTTCGGGTTGCTGATGATGAACAGCGGTGAGCCGATGACCGGCAGCGACAGGGTCGAGAACACGGGGGGCAATGACACGTCAGGCTCCTCTAGGTCGATGTGCAGGCGGTTCCGATCCGCTGCTTCAGAACGCGTCCAGCGCCATCGCGGTGACCGATCCGGCGCCCTCGACGATGGCGTCGCGCAGCCCCGGCGCCTTGGCCAGGATGTGCTCGGCATAGAACCGCGCGGTGGCGATCTTGGCACTCATGAAAGCCGCGTCTTCGCCGGCTGCATGCAGGCGCTCTGCCGCGATCAGCGCGCGCGCCATCTGCCAACCCGCGACCACGTTACCGGCCAGCATCAGGTAGGGCACGCTGCCCGCGTAGACCGCGTTGGCGTCGCTGCGCGCGTGGGTGGCCATGAAGTCCACGACATCCAGCAGCGCCCGCCTGCCGGCGGCCAAGCGCGCGGCCATCACGGCAGCTGCCGCACTGCCGGAAGCCTCCAAGTCGCGCTCGGTCTGTTCGATCTGGGCTGCCACAGCTCGGGCCATGGCGCCACCATCTCGCGTGGTCTTGCGACCGACCAGGTCATTGGCCTGGATGGCCGTCGTGCCCTCGTAGATGGTGAGGATCTTGGAGTCGCGGTAGTGCTGCGCAGCACCGGTCTCCTCGATGAAGCCCATTCCGCCGTGCACTTGCACGCCCAGTGATGCGACCTCCTGGCTCATCTCGGTGGAATAGCCCTTGACCAATGGCACCAGGAACTCATAGAAGGCCTGGTTGTCGCGCCGCACGGCGGCATCCGGATGGGCATGCGCAGCATCGAATGCCGCCGCCGCCACCAACGCCATTGCGCGGCAGGCCTCGGTGTAGGCACGCATGGTCATGAGCATGCGACGCACATCGGGGTGGTGGATGATGGGCGCTGCTCCGCTGACGCTGCCGTCCACGGGTCGGCTCTGGACCCGGTCGCGCGCGTACTGCACCGCTTGCTGGTAAGCGCGCTCGGCCACCGCCACGCCCTGAACACCCACCCCGTAACGCGCGGCGTTCATCATCACGAACATGTACTCGAGGCCGCGGTTCTCCTGGCCCACGAGGTAGCCGACGGCACCGCCGTGATCGCCGAACTGCAGCACCGCTGTCGGGCTGGCCTTGATGCCCAGCTTGTGCTCGATCGACACGCAATGCACATCGTTGCGGGACGCGTTGCTGCCGTCGGCGTTGTACAGGTGCTTGGGCACGACGAACAGCGAAATGCCCTTCACACCCTCGGGCGCACCGCTGACACGAGCCAACACGAGGTGCGCGATGTTGTCGGTGAGATCGTGCTCGCCGTAGGTGATGAAGATCTTGGTGCCGAAGACGCGGTAAGTGCCGTCGGGCTGCGGCTCAGCTCGCGTGCGCACCAGCGACAGGTCCGACCCAGCCTGCGGCTCGGTGAGGTTCATCGACCCGGTCCAGCGGCCCTCGATCAGGCGCGGAATCAGCGTGGTCTTCTGTTCCTGGCTGCCTGCAGTGAGCAACGCCTCGATCGCACCGTCGGTGAGCAGTGGACACAGCGCGAAGCTCAGGTTGGCGCTGTTGACCATCTCCTGGCAGGCCGCGTGAATGAGCTTGGGCAGGCCTTGGCCACCGAACTCCACCGGATGGTGCAGCCCCTGCCAGCCGCCCTGTACATACTGCTCGAATGCGGCCTTGAAGCCAGGGGTCGTCGTGACCCGGCCATCGCTGAAGGTCGAAGGCTGCACGTCGCCGACGCGGTTCAGTGGCGCGATCACCCCCTCGTTGAGCTTGGCGCACTCCTCGAGCACGGCGGCCGCCGTGTCGCAGCCCGCGTCCTCGTGTCCGGGCAGGCGAGCCACGGCATCGATGTCCGCGAGGTGCTTCATCACGAACAGCATGTCCTTGACGGGAGCGCGATAGGTCATTTCATTCTCCGGGGGGTGACGGACCGAGGGGCGCCCCGAACGACGCCCCTCGATTCAGGTATCGATACCAGCCGCACCCTGCAATGGCGCGCGGCGGCGACGTCGGCCTGCAGCGGCGCTCAGGCGTTGCGCCTGCGCCAGGCCGTCGTCGTCAAAGCGACTTCACCAGTTCGGGCACCGCTGCGAACAGATCGGCCTCGAGCCCGTAGTCGGCCACGCTGAAGATCGGGGCCTCGGGATCCTTGTTGATCGCAACGATCACCTTGGAGTCCTTCATACCCGCCAAGTGCTGTATGGCGCCCGAAATGCCGCAGGCCACATAGAGCTGCGGCGCCACGATCTTGCCGGTCTGGCCCACCTGCCAGTCGTTGGGGGCGTACCCCGCATCGACGGCCGCCCGACTGGCACCCAGCGCCGCGCCGAGCTTGTCGGCCAGCGGCGTGAGCACTTCGTTGAACTTCTCGCTCGAGCCCATGGCCCGCCCGCCGGAGACGATGATCTTCGCCGCGGTCAGTTCGGGCCGATCGCTCTTCGTGACATCGCGCCCGCCAAAGGCGCTTTGGCCGCTATCGGCCACCGCCGCGATCGACTCCACAGCCGCCGAGCCTCCGGTGGCGGCCGGGTCGAAGCCGGTGGTCCGCACCGTCATCACTTTGACTGCATCGACGCTTTGTACCGTGGCCACTGCGTTGCCGGCATAGATCGGGCGCTCGAACGTATCCGCCGACACCACCTTGGTGATGTCGCTGATCTGGGCCACGTCCAGTCGCGCCGCCACGCGTGGCGCCACGTTCTTGCCGCTGGCCGTGGCCGGAAACAGGATGTGGCTGTAGTTCGGGGCCAGCACGAGCACCTGCGCTGCGACGTTCTCGGCCAGGCCATCGGCCAGGCTCGCGCCATCGGCATGCAGCACCTTGGCCACACCCTGCACCTGGGCGGCCGCCTGCGCCACCGCCGCCGCGCCCTGCCCCGCAACCAGCACATGCACGTCTGCACCGCAGGCCTGGGCAGCCGTGACCGTGTTCAGCGTCGCACCCTTGAGATGAACGTTGTCGTGTTCAGCAATCACCAGGATGGCCATCTCAGATCACCTTCGCTTCGTTCTTCAACTTCGCCACCAGCGTGGCCACATCCGGCACCTTCACGCCCGCGCCCCGCTTGGGTGGCTCGGCGACCTTCAGCGTCTTCAGTCGCGGGGCGACGTCAACGCCCAGATCTGCCGGCTTGACCGTTTCCAGGGGCTTCTTCTTGGCCTTCATGATGTTGGGCAGCGTGACGTAGCGCGGCTCATTCAGGCGCAGGTCGGTGGTGACCACCGCGGGCATGGCCAGACTCACCGTCTCCAGGCCGCCATCGACCTCGCGGGTCACGCGCACCTTTCCGTCGGCAACCTCCACCTTGCTCGCGAAGGTACCCTGAGGCAGCTTGGCCAGCGCAGCCAGCATCTGCCCGGTCTGGTTGCAGTCGTCATCGATGGCCTGCTTGCCCAGGATCACCAGGCCGGGCTGCTCCTTGTCGACCAAGGCCTTGAGCAGCTTGGCCACAGCCAAAGGCTGCAACTCGACATCGGTCTCGACCAAAATGGCCCGGTCCGCGCCTATCGCCATGGCCGTGCGCAGGGTTTCCTGGCACTGGGCGACGCCGCACGACACCGCCACCACCTCGGTGACGACGCCTTTCTCCTTCAGTCGCACAGCCTCTTCGACGGCAATTTCGTCGAAGGGGTTCATGCTCATCTTGACGTTTGCGATGTCCACCCCGGTGCCGTCCGACTTCACGCGCACCTTGACGTTGTAGTCGACGACCCGCTTCACGGGCACCAGAACCTTCATTTCACACGGCTCCTGATCGAGTTGAATTGACGTTCACGTAAACCGCTCCATTCTAGTCGGCATGCCCTTGGGCGCGGCCTGAAGCGTCACGGAAATCGAACGATCGTTCTATTTTAGCGGGCTGTCTCCCGGTGTCTGTCGTCCGAGCGACCCTTTTGGCGCCGCGAGCGACACGATCCAACCAGCGGCAGTCTCGCGATCTCTTGGCCTAGACTCCCCGCCCATGACCGATGGACTTCGCCGGCCTGCGCGAGTGGGCATCTTCGACTCCGGAACCGGCGGCCTGTCCATCCTTCGACACCTTGACAGCCAGACATCTGGCTTGCGGGCGCTGTACCTGGCGGACAACCGCTACCTGCCGTACGGCGACAAGCCCACGAGCTGGCTGGAACGCCGCGCCGCGACGCTGACCAGCGTGCTGCTCGAGCGCGGCGCCGACCTCGTGCTCGTGGCGTGCAACACCGCCACCACGCACACGATCGCCGCATTGAGGACGCGTTGGCCCGATGTGCCATTCGTGGGGGTTGAGCCCGGCATCAAGCCGGCCGCCCGGCTCAGCCGCAACCACAACGTTGCCGTGATGGCAACGCCGGCGACGATACAGAGCCAGAGGCTCAGGCAGCTCATCGACGAGCACGCCGGTGACGCAGAAATTCACCTTGTGCCGTGCCCAGGGCTGGCCGACGCGATCGAGCGTGCCGACGACGTGGCCCTGTCGCCTCTTCTGGACCAGACAGCCCAGCGCCTGCTCGCTACCAGGGCCGACACCGTCGTTCTGGGCTGCACCCACTATCCGCTGATTGCGGATCGCCTGGCCGAGCGCCTGGGGCCGAAGGTGCATCTCATTGACACGGCACCCGCCGTGGTCAGACGCGTACAACATCTGCTAGGCATGACACCCCACTCGCGCACGCCAACCCATACCGAGCCTGTGCAGCTTCAGGTGTTGTGCACGGGCGACGCCGCGCAGATCGATCGGGCGTTGCTGCGGTGGCTGGACACTGCCGTGCACTGCACGCATCTGGATCTGCCCGAGGCCACAACGTCCACCTGAGCACGTCTGCGCCATCTGCCGCGCCAGGGGCACGCCGCAAGTCGAAGCGACTACGGTCGACATGAATGCCGGCACTGGTGCCCGAAGCGGGGCTCGAACCCGCACGCCCCTTTCGGGGCCGCGGATTTTAAGTCCGCTGCGTCTGCCGATTTCGCCATCCGGGCGGCTCGCGCATTATCGCTTCGGCCCGTGGATCGACAGGCGGGCGGCCCGCAGCGCCAAGGTTCACGCCGGCTGCCCAGGCCGCACCAAACAACAACGCCCAGGCTGGCCGGGCGTCTCAACAGTTGCTCTGAGTGCGTTTTTCTTGGAGGCGCGACCCGGAGTCGAACCGGGCTAGACGGATTTGCAATCCGTTGCATAACCGCTTTGCTATCGCGCCGTGCGATCCGCCGCATTCTGACAAAAAAGGGAAGCCTGGGCTTCCCTTTCGATGTGGAGCGGGAGACGAGTCTCGAACTCGCGACCTCAACCTTGGCAAGGTTGCGCTCTACCAACTGAGCTACTCCCGCAAGAACCTGTACGCAGCTTGCGAATTCTGCGTTTCGCTACCCAGCCATTGGCTGTTCAGCGAAGCTCGCAGTATATACCGGATTCAAGAACACTCGCAAGCCCTAGTCTTGTCCAACGAGGTATGAGCCTGGAGCCGGGCTCGCGATTCCAACGAGGAATGAGCCTGGGCGTGGCCTGGGAGGGGCGGCTGAGCGGCTGACGGGCAGGCTGCTGGCGGGGCGCGTCGATCATCGAAACGATGGTGATCGACATGGACGAAGCGCAGGTTCGCACCGTGGAGCAGGTGCGGCAAGTGCTGGAGGGAACGCAGGCGCTGGAGTTCCACGCCGCCGAGGATGACGACGGCCGCTACCGATGGATCGAGGCGGTGCTGCGTCGGCTGGACTACCGCGTGCTGCGGCGCGCAGACCGAGGAGTGGTGCTGGCCTACGTGCAGCGCCTGAGTGGCTACAGCCGCGCGCAGGTGACGCGGCTGGTGGCGCGCTGGGTAGCCGGCCAGCCGCTGGCGAAGAACTATCGCGCGCCGCGGCATGCCTTCGCGCGGCGCTACACCTGCGCCGACATCGCGCTGCTGGCCGAGGTGGACCGTGCGATGGGAACGCTGTCGGGGCCGGCCACGGCGTGCGTGCTGCGCCGCCAGCGCGATGTCTTCGGCGACGCGCGCTTCGAGCGGCTGGGGTCGATTTCGGTGGCGCACCTGTACAACCTGCGCAAGGCGCGCGGCTACCGCGAGCAGCGCGTGTTGTTGACCAAGACCAGCGGCGACCGGACCTCGGCGATCGGCGTGCGCAAGGCGCCGGCGCCCCAGGGCCGTCCAGGGTTCATCCGCATCGACAGCGTGCACCAGGGCGACCACGACGGCATCAAGGGCCTGTACCACATCAACGCAGTGGACTGCGTCACGCAGTGGGAGGTCGGTAATAGTCCGACGACGGCCGTTGTTGACGGGCCTACTCGGTTTGAGTAAGGCGCCGGTTGACCTCGTCGATGTCGA
>JAKLLB010000069.1:23942-24353 GCA_023150345.1 Aquabacterium sp. | reverse complement strand
CGCTGGCCTGCGCGTGGCCGCCGGCCTGGGCTCAGTCTGGTGGCCCAGCGGGCTCGCCTGCACCGGCTTCAGACGCTGCCGTGCGCCTGCCGGCGCTGGGTGAGTCCGCGGCCGAGGAATTCAACCTGGCCACCGAGCGCCGGGTGGGCGAGCAGGTCATGCGCGAGGTGCGGCGCGACCCGGACTACCTGGATGACCCCGTGCTGCTGGAGTACCTGCAGGCACTGTGGCAGCCGCTGGTGGCGGCGGCGCGCGCACGGGGCGACATCGGCCCCGAACTCGACGGCGCCTTCCCGTTCGAGGCCTTCCTGGTGCGCGACCGCAGCGTGAATGCGTTTGCGCTGCCGGGTGGCTCTGTGGGCGTTCACCTGGGCCTGATGGCACTGACCGCCAGCGCCGACGAGCTGGCCT
>JAKLLB010000069.1:0-23932 GCA_023150345.1 Aquabacterium sp. | reverse complement strand
CGCATGTGACGCAGCGCCACATCGCGCGCAGCGTGGCGGCGGCGCAGCGCAGCAGCACGGCCAGCCTGGTGGCCACGCTGCTGGGCGTGGTGCTGGCGGCCCGCGCCTCCAGTCCCGATGCCGCGCAGGCGGCCATCATGGGCGGCCAGGCCGCGGCGCTGCAGGCCCAGCTGAACTTTTCGCGCGACATGGAGCGCGAGGCCGACCGCAACGGCTGGGGCGTGCTGGTGCACGCGGGTTTTGCCCCGTCGGGCATGGTGGCGATGTTCGAGAAGCTCGATCAGTCGAACCGGCTCAACGACAGCGGCGGATTCCCCTACCTGCGCAGCCACCCGCTGACCACCGATCGCGTCGGCGAGGCGCAGCAGCGCGTGGCGGCGGCGCCGGCGGCGGGGCCTGCGCCGGTGCCGCTGATGCGGCATGGGCTCATGCAGGCACGCGCACGGGTGCTGATGGATCCTTCGGTCGCGTCGCTGCGGCGCCTGCAGGACACCCAGGCCCGCGGCGATTCGCCCGCGCGCGAGAAAGCGGTGGCGCTGTACACGCGCGCACTGGCTTCGCTGCGCCTGCGCGACCATGCCGCCGCTGCCCAGGCGCTGAGCGCCGCGCAGCCTTTGCAGGGCGATGCCCAGGCCCGGGCGATCTGGTCGCAGCTGCGGGCCGAGGCGGCGATCGCAGCCGCCGATCCGGCGCTGGCCGCGGCGGCACTGCAGGCGCTGCCCGCCGATGGCAGCCGGGCCACGCTGCTGCTGCGCGCCCAACTGGCCCACGTGCAGCGGCACGAAGGTGCGCTGCGCGACGGTGTCGAAGCGTTGCAAACCTGGGTCGCCGAGCATCGGCACGATGCCCAGGCCTGGCAGTTGCTTGGCACGGGCGCAGAGCTCCTGGGCCTGCACCTGCGGTCGCTGCGCGCCCAGGCCGAGGCCCAGGCCGCCCTGGGCAACACCCCCGGCGCCATCGACCGCCTGCGTGCCGGCCAGCAACTGGCGCGCCGGGGCGATCCGGGCACCGACTTCATCGAAGCGTCGGTGATCGATGCGCGGCTGCGTGAGCTGCAGGCGCAGCAGCGCCGGCTGGCACAGGAGCAGTCGCGTGGGCGAACCGGCGATCGCCGGCCCGACGACGACAGCGGCGAGCCACCGCGCTGAAGCGGCGCACCGCGCGCCACGCCAGGGCGCCGCCGTCCACCTGCCCCGAGAGGGTGCGGAGCCCGCGCGCCCACGTCATGCTCCTAAACTCCCCCGTACACGACAGCCGACGGGGGATGGGCATGGAGACGAGCATCACGACCGCGCCGCGCGGGCGCCGGATGGTGGCCGCTGCATGGGCGGTGGTCATGGCGACGTCGGGTGCGACGGCCAGCGCCGCACGCATCGAGCATGTCTCGCCCCAGGGCGAAGTGGCCCAGGTGCGTCAGGTGTTGGTGCGCTTCGACGAAGCCGTGGTTCCCTTGGGGCAGACGCAGGCAGCGGCGCCGATGCGGCTGGCCTGCACCGGACCCGCGCCGGAACACAGCGCGCGCTGGACCAGTGACCGTGAGTGGGTGCTCGACTTCCGGCGCATGCTTCCGCCGGGCGTGCGCTGCACGCTGGAGGCGTCCGAGGGCTGGCAGCCGCTGAAAGGAGCGCTCACCGGGCCCACGCGGTATGCCTTCGGCACGGGCGGGCCGGCCATCGTGCGCAGCGACCCCTGGGACGGGGCGACCATCGCCGAGGACCAGCACTTCCTGCTCCATCTCAACGGACCGGCGACGGCGGCCAGCGTGCGCGCGCAGGTCTGGTGCGAGGTCGAGGGGCTGGGCGAGCGCATCGGCGTACGCATCGTCGACGGCGCGCCGCGCACGCAAATCCTGGCCGCTCGCCGGGTGCCGGCGCGACAGGCCGAGTCGGCGCTGGTGCTGGCGTGCGACCGCACGTTGCCGACCCAGGCCAAGCTGCGCCTGGTGTGGGGCGCGGGCGTGGCCAGTGCGGCCGACCCAGCGGTGCTCACGCGCACGGCGCAGCGCCTGCGTTTCCAGGTGCGCGAGCGCTTCGCCGCGACCTTCAGTTGCGAGCGCGAGAACGCGCAGGCGCCGTGCATGCCGCTGGCGCCGGCGGTGCTGCAGTTCTCGGCACCGGTGCCGCGCGCCACCGCCCAGGCGCTGCGCCTGGTGCCGCAGGCCGGCGGCACGCCGATCGCGCCGCGCCTGCGCGACGAAGACACCGTGGTGGCGCGGG
This sequence comes from Aquabacterium sp., assembly GCA_023150345.1. Lineage (GTDB taxonomy): Bacteria > Pseudomonadota > Gammaproteobacteria > Burkholderiales > Burkholderiaceae_C > Pseudaquabacterium. The sequence continues at coordinate 21,716 of JAKLLB010000069.1, read as the reverse complement.
TCGAGTTTCCAGCGCCGCTGCCTGAGAACACCCGGCTGCGGCTGGTGCTACCCGCCCAGGTGAGCGACGACGCCGGTCGTCCGCTGGCCAATCTGGCCGCCTTCCCGCTGGAGGTGAACATCGGCCCGACGCCGCCCATCGCCAAGTTCGCGGCCTCGCCCTTCGGCATCGTCGAGCATGCGCCGGATGCGGCGTTGCCGGTGACCCTGCGCCATGTGCAGGCCGAGCTGGCGCGCGGCGCGGTGCGCATTTCGCGCATCGACGATACGCGCTGGCTGGAGTGGATGGGCCGGCTCGCACAGGCCGACCGGCGGCAATTCGAATCGCGCAAGAAGCCGCTGCTGGCCGATGGTCCCGGTGTGCGCCGGCTCGAGCTGCCGCAGCTGCAGGGCAGCGAGCCGCGACCGTTCGAAGTGGTCGGCATCCCGCTGCAGGAGCCCGGCTACCACGTGGTCGAGATCGAGTCGAAGGTGCTCGGGCAGCGGCTGCTCGCTCCCGCCGCGCCGATGTTCGTGCACACCGGCGTGCTGGTGACGAACCTGGGCGTGCACTTCAAGCACGGCCGCGAGAACGCGCAGGTGTGGGTGACCACGCTCGACCGTGCCCAGCCGGTCGAAGGCGCTGACGTGGCGGTACACGACTGCCGCGGCAAACCGCTGTGGCAGGGCCGCACGGATGCCCAGGGCCTGGCGGCCGTACCGCTGGCCTTGCCGGTCATCGACGGATCCGAGGACGAACCCGAGGAGCCCGCGGCAGCGGCCTCGGCGCCAACGCCGCCTGGCCGTTGCCCGTGGCAGTCGGGATACTTCGTCACCGCTGCCCGCGACATCGTCGCCGCCGATGGCCGGCGCCTGCGCGACCGCAGTTTCGTGTTCAGCAACTGGAACCGCGGCATCGAGGCCTGGCGCTTCGGCTTGCCCACCCAGGGTTGGGGCGAGCCGCAGGGTGGTGACCGACTGCGGGTGCACACGGTGTTCGACCGCACGCTGCTGCGCGCAGGCGAGACCGCATCGATGAAGCACTTCGTGCGGTTGGAGACGCGCGCCGGCCTGCGCGACGTACCCGCAGAGAACAGGCCCGATGCGGTGCGCATCGTGCACGCGGGCAGCGGCGACGAGGTGGTGCTGCCGCTGCGCTTCGACGCTGCGGGCCGCGCGGCGTTGTCGTCGTGGTCGATCGCGCCCAGCGCGCGGCTGGGGCTGTACGAGGTGTCGCTGAAGAACGCCCGCCACGAGTGGCCGGCCGGGAGGCTGCGGGTCGAGGAGTTCCGCGTGCCGCTGCTGCAGGCGCGGCTCGCTGCGCCGCGGCAGCCGCAAGTCGCGCCCCAGGCGGTGCCGCTGGCGATGCAGCTGAACCATCTCTCGGGTGGACCCGCGGCGCGGGCTCCGCTGCGGGTCAGCGCCGTGCTGCGTGACCGCGTGCCCGACTTCGCCGGCTACGAGACCTGGTCGTTCCAGCCGCCACGCGCACCGGGCGGGCGCGATGCCACGCCCGGCGATGCCGACGACACCGAAGGCGATGGCGCGCGGCTGGTCGTCGACCGCCAGGCCCAGGCCACGGACGCGCAGGGCGCCGCGACGCTGCAATTGGCCGGCTGGCCGGCCCTGAAGCGGCCCGGCGAGCTGCAGGCCGAGGTGAGCTTCGACGATCCGAACGGAGAAGTGCAGACCGTTTCCACGCGCGTGCCGCTGTGGCCGGCGGCGCGCGTGGTGGGCGTGCGTGCGGGCCACTGGATCGCCGCCAAGGGCCGCGTGAAGTTCCAGGCCGTGGTGCTCGACCTCGAGGGCCGGCCCCTGGCCGATGCGCCGGTGACGGTGCAGGCGCGGCTCACCCAATGGCAGGCGCAACGCAAGCGCCTGGTCGGCGGCTTCTATGCCTACGACCAGCAGGCCACGCGCAAGGAGCTGGGCACGGTGTGCGAGGGCCGCAGCGATGCCCGCGGCCTGGTGTTGTGCGAAGCCGCGCTCGATGCCGCAGGTGATGTCGAGCTGGTGGCCCGTGCGTCCGACGAGGCCGGGCGCATCAGCGAGGCGGCGACCAGCGTGTGGGTCACGCGCCGTGGCGAGATCTGGTTCGAGCAGGACAACGACGACCGCATCGACGTGCTTGCCGACAAGGTCGCCTACGAGCCCGGAGGCACCGCGCGGCTGCAGGTGCGCATGCCCTACCGCCAGGCCACGGCGCTGGTCAGTGTCGAGCGAGAGGGCGTCGTCAGCAGCCGCGTCGTCACGCTGCAGGGCAGCGACCCCACGATTGACGTGCCGATCCCGCGCGGGGGCACCGGCGGCGATGCGCAGGCCTCGAGCTGGGCCCCCAACGTCTTCATCAGCGTGCTGGTGCTGCGCGGGCGGGTTCGGCACGTGCCCTGGTACTCCGCCTTCCAATGGGGCTGGCGCAACCCGATCGAATGGTGGCAGGCCTTTCGCCACGAGGGTCCCGACCATGCGGCACCCACGGCTACCGTCGATCTGGCGCGGCCATCACACAAGTTCGGCGCGGTGCAGTTGCGCGTGGGCCTGCAGGCGCATCGGCTGGATGTGAAGGTCGAACCCGAGCGCAGCCAGTACGGTGTGCGCGAGACGGTGCGCACGCGGGTGCGGGTGACGCACGGTGGCCAGCCGGCCGCGGGCGCCGAGATCGCATTTGCCGCGGTGGATGAAGCGCTGCTCGAATTGCAGGACAACGACAGCTGGAAGTTGCTCGAAGGCATGTTCCCCCCTCGGGCCTGGGGTGTGGATACCGCCACCGCACAGGGCGAGATCGTCGGCCGGCGGCACTATGGCCGCAAGGCGGTGCCTGCGGGCGGCGGCGGCGGGCGCAACCCCACGCGCGAGTTGTTCGACACGCTGCTGCTGTGGCGCGGCGCCGTGGTCCTGGACGCCAAGGGCGAAGCGGTGATCGACGTGCCGCTCAACGACTCGCTCACGGGGTTCCGCCTGGTGGCCCTGGCCAGCGCCGGGCCCGACCGCTTCGGCACCGGCAGCGCCAGCGTACGCGTGTCGCAAGACCTGCAGATGCTGCCTGGCCTGCCGCCGCTGGCGCGCGAAGGTGACCGCTACGACGCCATCTACACCTTGCGCAACACCACGGCCGCGGCGATGCGGGTGCGGGCCACCCTGAGCGCCACCGCGCAGCGTGGCGATGCGGGCGGCTTCAGCCGCCAGCCGCTGGCCTTCGAGCCGCAGACGGTGGAGCTGGCAGCCGGTGCGGCCGCGCAGGTGCGCTGGCCCGTCCAGGTGCCCGCGGGCGTCTTCAGCCTGGTGTTCGAGGCGGCAGTCGACGCCGGCGCGGCGAAGGATCGCGTCAAGACCACGCAGATGGTGCAGGCCGCGGTGCCGGTTCGCGTGTGGGCGGCCACCTTGCGGCAGATCGATGCACCGCTCGAGCTGCCCGTGGCGCCGCCACCCGAGGCCTTGCCGGCGGATGCCGCACAGCCCGCCGGCGCGCGCGCCGGGGGCGTGAACGTGGGGCTGCAGGCCACGCTGGCCGGCGCGCTGCCGGGCGTGCGCCGATTCTTCGAGCAGTACCCGCACACCTGCCTGGAGCAGCAGAGCTCGCGCGCGCTGGCGCTGGCCGATGCCGCGGGCTGGGAGCGCCTGATGGGCGCGCTGCCCGGCTACCTCGATGCCGACGGTCTGGCGCAGTACTACCCGGTGCGCCCGGGCGATCCGCCCTACGGCAGTGATCGTCTCACCGCGCACCTGCTGAGTGCCGCTCACGAGGCGGGGCAGGCGATCCCGCAGGCCTCGCGCGAGCGCATGCAGCAGGCGCTGCTGGCCTTCGTCGAGGGCCGGCTGGAGCGGCGCGGCTGGAGCCCCGATCGCGCCCGCGGCGTCGATCTCGACGTGCGCCGCCTCGCCGCGCTCGAAGCGCTGTCGCGACACGGGCAGGCGCAGCCGCGTCATCTGCAAGTGCTGCAGGTGGCGCCCGCGTTGTGGCCCACGGCCGCGGTGATCGACTGGCTGCAGGTGCTGCGACGCCTGGAGGGTGTGCCCCAGCGCGAGGCCTGGTTGCAGCAGGCACAGGCACAGCTGCGCGCGCGCATCACCTATGCGGGCAGCACCTTGCGCTTCAGCCAGGAGGAGGCCGACGACTGGTGGTGGCTGATGGACAGCCCCGACGCGAATGCCGCACGGCTGATCCTGGCCGTGCACGACGATCCCGCCTGGAAGGACGAGGTACCGCGGCTGGTCACCGGGGCCCTGGCGCGCCAGCAGCGGGCCGCCTGGCGCACGACCGTGGCCAACCTCTGGGGGACGCTGGCACTGCAGCGGTTTGCCGCTCACTTCGAGCGTCAGCCGGTGGGCGGTCGCAGCATGGCGATCCTGGGTGGTGCCAAGGCGACGCACGACTGGGCACCCGCGGCGCCTGCGGCCGGCGGTGCGGTACCTGCAGGCAGCACGGGTGGTGCCCGCCTGGCGCTGCCGTGGCCACCGGCCGTGACGGCAGCGGCTCCGGCCACGCTGTCGCTCACCCACGAAGGCAGCGGCCGGCCCTGGGCGGCGGTGCAGGCACTGGCGGCGGTGCCACTGAAGGCGCCCGTGGCCGCGGGCTATCGCATCAACCGCACAGTGAGACTGATCGAAGGGGGTGCACCGGCCCCGGCCTCGACTGCAAGCCGATCGCCCGGTTCCTGGGTGAGGGGCGACGCGCTGCGGGTGCGGCTGGAGATCGAGGCGCAGTCCGACATGACCTGGGTGGCGCTGGTCGACCCCTTGCCCGCGGGCGCCACCATCCTGGGCAGCGGACTCGGTCGCGACTCCGCGCTGACCACGCGTGGCGAGCGGCGCGAAGGCTCCGGCTGGATGACGTTCGAGGAACGCGGCCACGATGCCTGGCGCCACACCTGGGGCTTCCTGCCGCGCGGCCGCCACGTCGTCGAGTACACGATGCGGTTGAACAGCGCCGGACGTTTGCACCTGCCGCCCAGTCGCATCGAGGCGATGTATGCCCCCGATGTCTTCGGCGAGTTGCCCCTGGAGGCCATGGAGGTGCGACCGTGATCGGCCCCTGGCCGCGCCTGGTCCGCGCAGCCGCCGGCTTGCTGCTCGCGGCCGCGCCTGGGCTGGCGGCGGCGGACGCGCCCCCGGCCTTCGAGGCCGTGCGCTCAGCGCACCGGCCGTCCGACCGCGTGCTGCTCGACCGGTACGGCGCACCGCTGCAGGCGGTGCGCATCGATGCCAGCGTGCGCAGGCTCGATTGGGAGCCGCTCGCAGCGTTCTCGCCGGCGCTGCGCGAGCTGCTCGTGCAGGCCGAGGACCAGCGCTACTGGTCGCACGGCGGTGTCGACTGGATGGGCATGGCCCGCGGTGCTTGGGCCAGCCTGGGTCGCGGCACGCAGGGGGCGTCCACCTTGACCATGCAGCTCGCGGCCCTGCTCGACCCGGCGCTCTCGCGCCCAGCCGGTGGCCGCAGCCTGGCGCAGAAGTGGGACCAGACCGGCGCGGCGCGCGCACTCGAACGCGATTGGAGCAAGGCGCAGATCCTCGAGGCCTATCTCAACCGAGTGCCCTTGCGTGGCGAGTTGGTCGGCATGCCGGCGGCTGCCTGGGTGCTGATGGGCAAGCATGTCTCGGGGCTGGACCGCGCCGAAGCGGCCCTGCTGGTGGCGCTGCTGCGCGCGCCCAACGCGCGCGCCGATCGGGTGGTGCGGCGGGCCTGTGCGTTGCTCGGACAGCCAGGCGTGTGCGAGGCGGTGGCGGTGCTGGCCGAACGGGCGTTGGCGGGCACACCCCGCGCGGCCACGCCGCGCGTCGAACCCCTGGCACCGCACTACGCGCGCAGGTGGCTGAGCCGCCACGGGGGTGCAGCGGCGGTCGCAGGGTGGCCCGAGGCGCGCTGGCGCACGACGATCGATGCCGGCATCCAGCGCCAGGCGCTTGCCCTGCTGCGCGAGCAGATGGCCGAGTTGCAGGGTCGGCAGGTCGAAGACGGCGCCGTGGTCGTGCTGGACAACGCCAGCGGCGAGGTGCTCGCCTGGATCGGTTCCAGCGGCGCACGCTGGTCCGACGCCGCGCAGGTCGATGCCGTGCTGGCGCGCCGGCAGCCCGGCTCGACGATCAAGCCCTTCGTCTATGCCCTGGCCTTCGACCAGGGGTTGGCAACGCCGGCCAGCCTGCTGCACGACGCGCCGGCCGACCTGGACGGCGGCAGCGGCGCCTACATGCCGCGCAACTATGACCACCGCTATCGCGGCTGGGTCAGCGCGCGCACGGCACTGGCGGCCAGCCTGAACGTGCCGACGGCCCGGCTGGCGGCGCTGCTGAGCCCTCAGGCTCTGTTCGACCATCTGCAGTCCGCCGGCCTCGAACCTGCTTACAGTGGCGGCCATCATGGCCTGGCCCTGGCGCTGGGCAGCGCCGATGTCACCTTGCTGCAGCTGACCAACGCCTATCGCATGCTGGCCAACGGCGGCCGCTGGAGCCCGGTCGCGCACGACGCGGCGCAGGCCACGCCAGCGCGCCGCGTCTTCACACCCGCCACGGCGTTCCAGGTCGGCGACATCCTGGCCGATGCCGGTGCCCGCGCGCCGACCTTCGGCCTGGACAGCGCCCTCGTGACCCGCGGCTGGGCGGCGGTGAAGACGGGCACCAGCAAGGACATGCGCGACAACTGGTGCGTGGGCTATACCGACCGCTACACGGTGGGCGTGTGGATCGGCAATGCCCGCGGCGAACCCATGCATCGCGTGAGCGGAACCCAGGGCGCAGCGCCGGTGTGGCGCTCGTTGGTGCAGGCGTTGCACGCTCGCGTGCCCTCTCGCTCGCCGGCGCCGCCCGCGACGCTGGTGGCCCGGCAGGTGGAGTTTGATGGAGCACTCGAGCCCTCACGAACCGAGTGGCTCGCACGCGAGTCCGAGACGTCGGGCGCGAAAGTGCGCCGGGTGCGGGCCGGCGAGCAGATCGCGGGGCGTCGCGTCATCGGCATCGATGCACCCCGTGATGGCACGATCGTGGCGCTCGACCCCGACATGCCGGCCGCTGTGCAACGCATGGCGCTACGGGGCGAGCCGGGCCAGTGGTGGCTCGACGGGCGCTTGCTGGGCCAGGGTGCGCAGCTGGACTGGCGACCGTGGCCGGGACACCACCGCCTGGAGCTGCGCGATGCCCGGGGCCGCACCATCGACGAGGTGGCGTTCGAGGTGCGTGGGGCGCGCCTGGCGCGCTGAGGTGCAAGCGGAGGGGTCACTCGTTCGAGCGGCTGAACAGCCGCTGGGCTCACTCGTTCGAGCGGCTGAACAGCCGCTGGGCTCACTCGTTCGAGCGGCTGAACAGCCGCTCGATGGCCACATCGATGACCATGCCGCACAGGCTGTAGATGATCGAGCCGATCAGCGCGGCGCCGAAGCCGGCGACGTTGAAGCCATTGAGCACTTCGGCGGCGGCCCAGAACATCAGCGCGTTGATCACGAAGAGGAACAGGCCCAGCGTGATGAGTGTGACCGGAAAGGTGAGCACCACGAGCAGAGGCCGCACCAGCGTATTGAGCAGGCCCAGCACGAATGCGGCGATCATGGCGGTGCTGAAGCTGGCCACCGAAACGCCAGGGTACAAGTGCGCCACCAGCAGCAGGGCGGCGGCCAGCAGGAGCCAGCGGACGATGATCTTCATGGGCGCGCAGCATACACACCCGCGGGGTGCCTGTGCCCACCTCGGAGGGCCCGACTGACGCGGCGCGGCGACAAAAGCGGCTCTTCGAGGGTGAGAAAGCGTGTTCTACGAGGGAAAACCGCTTCTCAGCACGAGTGGCGCGCAGTACCATTGCGCCCGCAGAGGTCATGAGAGAAACGCAGGGCGCAGTGCAGCCCTCGGCCCGGACCCCGGCACATCAACCTATCACGTGATGGAGAGAATCAACATGGCAACTGCGAAGAAGGCCGCTCCGGCCAAGAAGGCGGCCCCCGCCAAGAAGGCGGCTCCGGCGAAGAAGGCGGCTCCCGCCAAGAAGGCAGCCCCTGCGAAGAAGGCCGCTCCGGCCAAGAAGGCGGCTCCTGCAAAGAAGGCGGCTCCCGCCAAGAAGGCGGCTCCCGCCAAGAAGCGCACCCCGAACGCGGCCTTCATGAAGGCCATGACCCCGAGCGCTGCGCTGGCTGCCGTGATCGGTGACAAGGCCCTGCCGCGTACCGAGGTGACCAAGAAGGTGTGGGAGTACATCAAGAAGAACGGCCTGCAGGACAAGGTCAAGAAGACCATGATCAACGCCGATGCCAAGCTGAAGGAGATCTTCAAGCAGGCACAGGTGTCCATGTTCGAAATGACCAAGCTGATCAACCAGCACCTGAAGTGACACCGGGTCGCGCGCTGGCGCCAGGCTGCGCCGACGCGTGATCCGCGACAGGTCAGTCGCTTTCAACAAGGCCGGCTTCGCAGCCGGCCTTGCTATTGGTGCGTGTGCCCTGGTGCGGTGTCAGGCGCGAGTGGCTGCAGGCGTGGGCATCTCGGCACAGATGACGCGATCGCGTCCCTGTTGCTTGGCCTTGTACAGCGCGAGATCCGCCGCCCGCAGCAGGCCTTCGGCGGAGTCGCCGGTGCGCGGCACGAGCGATGCCACGCCCACGCTGACGGTCACCCGTTCGAATCCGCTTGCCGGAGCATGGGGCACGTCCAGCGCGCGGACGCCTTGGGCCAATCGCTCGCCCAGTGCGGTGGCTTCTTCCGGCCCCAGACCAGGCAGCACGAGCACGAATTCCTCACCCCCGTAGCGCGCGGCCATCTCGCCCGCGCGCTGGGCCACGGTGCGCAACACTGCTGCCACCCGGCGCAGGCACTCGTCGCCGGCTGGATGGCCATAGTGGTCGTTGTAGGCCTTGAAGCCATCGATGTCGACCATCGCCACGGCCAGCGGCATGCCCATGCGGCTGGCGCGGTGCCACTCGTCGGCCCACACGGCCGCGAAGCGCCGGCGGTTGGCCAGGCCGGTCAGGCTGTCGGTGGTGCTCAGTTGTTCCAGGCGGTCGTTGGCGCGCTCGAGCTCTTGCGTGCGCTCACGCACCTTGTCTTCCAGTTGCCGGTTGGCCGCCGCGATCTCCTCGCGCAAGCGGGCCTGCTCGGCGAGCTCGCGAGACATCTGCCGCGAGAACGAGACGCCCGTCCACAGCAGCAGCAGCAGAGCTGCCGCGCGCACAGCCAGCGACGCACTCCGGATCCGACCGTAGTCGCGCGCGGTGGCATCCAGTTCACCCTGGATCGCGCCGATGGCTGTCTCGCTGTCGATCTCGTGCACCTTGCGCGCCAGCACGTACGCGTCGTCGGAGAGCAACTGCCGCGCTTGCGGCCACTGCGCGTTGCGCATCGTGGCCAGGGCCTGCTGCTCGACGCGGTGCAACTCGCCGCGCTGGGCCACGAGTGCCGCCACCTCTTCCGACAGGCCGAGCTCGCGCGTGAGCTGCCCGATCGTGCGCAGTGTGAGTTCGAGCTCGGCATGGACCGTGTCGTAGCTGGTGCTGCGCAGCGTGTTCTGCTCGAGCATGGCGATGACCAGCATCGCGTGCAGCGCCTGGTTCAGCCGCACGGTTTTCTCGAGGCCGGCGCTGATCTCGACCTGTCGGGCATGCATGCGGTCGATGCGCAGGTCGATCCATGCCCCGCCGCCCATCGTGAGCACGAGAATGAGCGCGGCGGCCAGCAGGCTCCAGGGCAATCGCAGGGCAGACATGTGTCGTGCCGCCCGACGGGTCAGTCGATGACCTTGTCGGCCTTGGTCAGCAGCTCCGGAGTCAGTTCCACGCCCTGCATCGCCGCAGCGCGTCGATTGATGACCAGGCTGAACTTCTCCATCAGGCCCCAGGGGATGTCGCCCGCTCGCGCGCCCTTGAGGATGAGGGCGGCCTTCTTGCCGGCGGCGTAGCCGATGAGAAAGTAGTCCATGCCGTAGGCGGCAATGGCGCCGCGTGGCACGCTGTCGACGTCACCGGCGAACAAGGCGATGCGGTGTCGGTTGCAGACTGCCGAAATCGCTTCGAACCGGTTGACCGATGTGTTGTCGGCGGTGATGGCGATGGCCTGCACCCGCCCGACCAGCGACTGCGCAGCGGGCCCGACCTGGTCGGCGCTGGCGGCATGGGCCTCGACCAGGGTGATGCCCAATCGCGTAGCGGCCAGACGCATGGAGCCGACGTGGGCGACCGAGTTCACTTCGGCGGGGTTGTAGATGGTGCCCCAGGTCCGGGCCCGTGGCACGAAGCGGGCATAGGTTTCCATCTGCAGTTGCACCGGCCACTGGTCGCTCACGCCGGTGACGTTGGTGCCGGTCTTGCTGCCCGGGGCGCTCTCCGCCGGCACCAGTCGTGCGGCCACCGGGTCCGTGACCGCCGAGAACACCACCGGAATGTCGGTGACCTGCCGCACCACCGCCTGGGCGGTGGGCGTGGCAATGGCGTGGATCAACTGGACACGGTCGGACCTGAACTGACGTGCAATGGCTTCGGCACGTGCCATGTCGCCCTGGGCGTTCTGCCGGTCGTAGCTGACGCTCAGGCCTTCCTTGTATCCCGCGCTGGCCATACCGGCCTCGAAGCCCTTCTCGACAGCGTCCAGTGCGGCGTGCGAGATGATCTTGGTGACCCCGATGCGCACAACCCGTGCGTCGGCGGCGTGGACATGCAGTGCCGCCCCAGTCAGCGCGGCCGCCAGGGTCTGGCAGGCCTGGCGGCGATCGACGCAGTGGTGCAGGCGGCGACGTGTCATGGTGGTGCGTGTGATACCCGTGGCTATGGTATCGGCGCCGCGCCCGGCGTGGGGCGCGTGGGAGTGCAACTGTGGGCTGCAGGGCACACAGTGCGTGACACCGTGCTCAGTCGGGCGAGGGCACACCGAACAACTCGGCGGCGTTCGCCCAGCCGATGCGCCGCGCCACCGGCGGCGGCAGGTCACCCAACCAGCGGCGCACGTCGGCCATCAGCACGTCGTAGTGGTCCCAGCGCGCGTTGACCCAGGTGTCGGATCCGACGACGAAACGCCCTGGCCAGCGCATGAACAGGGCGCGCCATTCGGGGCTCAGGCCGCCGCGGCCGTCCGTGAGCCCGGGCCGGTACGACAGTTCGCCCATCAACCGGGGATGGCGCTCGAACAGTTCCTGCACGCGGGCCACCGGCACGCCGCCGATGCCGGTGTGCGCCCAGATCAGCCGCGCCTGAGGCGCGTGGGCGAGCAGGCGTTCGATCGCGTCGTCGTCGACATGGGCCAGCACCACCAGGTCGCGCTCCTGGGCCAGCCTCATCAGGCGCCGCGCCACCGGCGCATCGGCATTGGCCGCCTCGTACAGATGAAATTCGCCCAGGCCGCGAAACGCGCCGGCGGCCGACCCCTTGGACAGCTCGTCGATCACCATCGTGGTGATGCTGTCGTCGGCAAACCACCCGGTGTAGTCGGCCCGGTTGCGATACAGCCGCACGAACGGCACCACGGTGATGCCGGCCGCACGTGCGGCGTCGCCGGCGGCGGCCAGCGCGTGGGTGCCCTCGTTGGTGCGGCTGTTGGCCAGGATCGCTCGCACGCCTGCACGCTGCAGCGTGGCATAGACATGCGCTACCGGGTAGGGGCAGGCGGCGCGAAAGTCGCACGCCTCGACGTTGTAGTGCAGGTGCGCGTCGAACAACGGTCCGCGATAAGGGTCAGCTGCGTCGGCCGGACCTGCCATGGCCCATGCCGCCGCCGCGGCCCAAAGAGCGATCCGGTGATTGGCCGGGCGCCGGTGACGAGATGGGCGGTTCGACATGGGTCGTGCGCGACGCGGTTGCAGCTGGCCTCAGGCCGCCAGCGCACCCGCGAGGAAGCGTCCGGTGTGACTGGCGGCGCAGGCCGCCACCTCCTCGGGCGTGCCGGCCACCACCACGCGGCCGCCGCCGGCGCCGCCTTCGGGGCCGAGGTCGATCACCCAGTCGGCGGTCTTGATGACATCGAGGTTGTGCTCGATGACGACGATGGTGTTGCCGGCGTCCCGCAACTGGTGCAGCACCTTGAGCAGCAACTCGATGTCGGCGAAGTGCAGGCCGGTGGTGGGTTCGTCCAGGATGTAGAGCGTGCGCCCCGTGTCGCGCTTGGACAGCTCCAGCGCCAGCTTCACCCGCTGTGCCTCGCCGCCGGACAGCGTGGTCGCGCTCTGGCCCAGCGTGATGTAGCCCAGGCCCACGTCCAGCAGCGTCTGCAGCTTGCGCGCCAGGGCTGGCACGGCGCTGAAGAACGCATGCGCATCCTCGACGGTCATGCCCAGCACGTCGCTGATGTTGCGGCCGCGGTAGCGCACCTCCAGCGTCTCGCGGTTGTAGCGCAGGCCGCGGCAGACGTCGCAGGGCACGTAGACGTCGGGCAGGAAGTGCATCTCCACCTTCAGTACGCCGTCGCCCTGGCAGGCCTCGCAGCGGCCACCGGCGACGTTGAAGCTGAAGCGCCCCGCGCCGTAGCCGCGCTCGCGCGCCATGGGTACTTCGGCGAAGAGCTCGCGCATGGGCGTGAACAGGCCGGTGTAGGTGGCCGGGTTGCTGCGCGGCGTGCGTCCGATCGGGCTCTGGTCGACATTGATCACCTTGTCGATGGCCTCCAGCCCGGTGATCTCGTCATGCGGCGCGGGTTCGGCATGGCTGCCGTAGAGCTTGCGCGCCACTGCCGCATACAGCGTGTCGTTGACCAGCGTGCTCTTGCCCGAACCCGACACCCCGGTGACGCAGGTGTACAGGCCCACCGGGATCGACACCGTCACGCCCTGCAGGTTGTGGCCGCGCGCACCGTGGATGGTGATGGCGCGCGGATCGGTGCTGTCTGCCGGTGTGCGCCGGCGTTCGGGCAGCGGGATGCGCAGCGTGTGCGCCAGGTAGCGCCCGGTGAGCGAGTCGGCACTCGCAGCCACTTCGGCGGGCGTGCCCTGCGCCACCACGTGTCCGCCGTGCACCCCGGCACCAGGTCCCAGGTCGATGACGTGGTCGGCCGCGCGGATCATGTCCTCGTCGTGTTCGACCACCAGCACGCTGTTGCCCAGGTCGCGCAGGTGCAGCAGGGTGCCGATCAGGCGCTCGTTGTCGCGCTGGTGCAGGCCGATGCTGGGCTCGTCGAGCACGTACATCACGCCGGTCAGGCCCGATCCGATCTGGCTGGCCAGGCGGATGCGCTGCGCCTCGCCGCCCGACAGCGTGTCGGCGCTGCGGTCCAGGCTGAGGTAGTTCAGCCCCACGTCGTTGAGGAACTTCAGCCGCGAGCGGATCTCGCGCACCACCTTGGCGGCGATCTCGGCCTTGGCGCCGCGCAGGCGCAGTTGGTCGAACCAGGCCAGCGCATCGGCCAGCGTGGCATGCTCGACGTCGTAGATGGCGCGCCGCGCCGCGCCACCCTCGGCGCCCTCGTCGACCAGGTAGACATGGCGCGCCTCGCGCCGCAGCCGCGTGCCGCCGCAATCGGCGCAGGGCCGTGCGGCCTGGTAGCGGGCCAGGTCTTCGCGCACGGCGGCCGAGTCGGTTTCGCGGTAGCGGCGTTCGAAGTTGGGGATGATGCCCTCGAACGGATGGCGGCGGCGCACGCTGCGTGCGCGGCTGCGTCCGCCGGCCGCGCTCTCGGCGGTATAGGTGAACTCGATGTCCTCGTCGCCCGATCCGTACAGCAGCACCTGGCGTGCACGGGCTGGCAGGTCCTCGAACGGCGTGTCGACGTCGAAGTCCAGGTGCCGGGCCACCGACTCGAGCATCGAGAAGGTGTACGCGTTGCGACGGTCCCAGCCCTTGACCGCTCCACCGGCCAGGCTCAGCGTGGGGAAGGCCACCACACGCTCGGGGTCGAACACCGTCTGCTGGCCCAGGCCGTCGCAACTGGGGCAGGCGCCCATCGGGGCGTTGAACGAGAACAGCCGCGGCTCGAGCTCGGGCAGGGCATAGCTGCACACCGGACAGGCATAGCGGCTGCTGAACAGATGCTCGCGCGCCGGGGCGCCGGCATCGTCGAGCTCCAGCGCGATGGCCCGGCCATCGGCCGCGCGCAGCGCCGCCTCGAAGCTCTCGGCCAGCCGCTGCTGTGCGTCGGGGCGCACGCGCAGGCGGTCGATGACGACGTCGATGTCGTGCTTCTCGGTCTTCTTCAGCTTGGGCAGGTCGGTGGCCTCGACCACGCGCGAGTCGACCCGGAAGCGCACATGGCCGCGGGCCTGCATGTCGGCGAAGAGCTCGGCGAACTCGCCCTTGCGGTCGCGCACCACCGGTGCCAGCACCATCAGGCGCGTGCCTTCGGGCAGCGCCTGTACCGTGTCCACCATCTGGCTCACGCTCTGCGCCTGCAGCGGAAGATCATGCTCCGGACAGTGCGGAGTGCCGGCGCGCGCGTAGAGCAGCCGCAGGTAGTCATGGATCTCGGTCACCGTGCCGACGGTCGAGCGCGGGTTGTGGCTGGTGGCCTTCTGCTCGATGCTGATGGCCGGCGCCAGCCCTTCGATCACGTCCACATCGGGCTTGTCCATCAACTGCAGGAACTGCCGAGCGTACGCCGACAGGCTCTCGACATAGCGCCGCTGGCCCTCGGCATACAGCGTGTCGAACGCCAGGCTGGACTTGCCCGACCCCGACAGCCCGGTGATCACCACCAGCCGGTGCTTGGGAATGTCGAGGTCGATGTTGCGCAGGTTGTGCGTGCGTGCGCCACGCACCAGCAGCATGGTGCTGCCGGGCGGGGGGGTGATGTCGTGGGAGGGCATGGTGCGGGCGCGACGGGAAAACCCACCATGTTAGCCACGCCGCGCGGTTGTCAGCACCGGGCCCGGTCGAAGCACTGCGACCTGCGGCCGTACGCGGGCTGCAGCGACAGGCGGTGCCGCCGGGGGTGGCGCGACCGCAGGCGCGCCGGGGTGGCCACGACAGCGCGCCGCGCTCAGCGCGGCACCCTGGCCGGGCGGCTGCGCAGGCCGACGAGATCGGTGCCCTGGGTCATCGCGTTCATCAGGTATTGAACCGTCAACTCGAGCTCGTCGTCGTTGCACCAGTAGTCGTCGAACGTGCCGTGGACGCTGTACTGCGAGCGGTTGAAACCCTCTTCGCGGTCGTTGTACCAGATGACGCTGCGGCCGATGATCGCGACGACCCAGAAGCCCTCTCCCGGATCGCCGAACGGGTGCTGCTGCCACTTCTCGGGCTCGATGCGCATGGCCTGCCAGAGCTGCCGCTGCGCAGCCGTCATGCGCGCCTCGCCCTGGGCGATGCGCCCCAGCAAGGTCTCCTTGGCAATCGGCTTCCACTCGATCATGGCAATGCGCGGTTTGGCGATGGTCACGCCAGCAGGAACCGGTCTTGGCCGCGAACGCTCCGCTGTGCGGGAGTCCAGAATACATCCCAGAAGAGCGCTCTCCATGCTCGCGTACCCAGGCGGCTCCATACCGGGCCGCTCGCCGCGACAGTACGCGCTGGCCCAGCTTGCTCAGAGCTACGCCCCAAGCGACCGCCAGACGGCTCGTGGCAGCACGGCCGCGGGAAGAGGTCGCTTGTGACTCATCCATGGCGCGCGAGCCCATTCGTCAAGAAGCGCGTCTCATGCGCGTCATTCGAAACCGATTTTCCGCGTTGGATCAACGTGGCGGCGCAGGGCTGGCCGGTGCCGCCGGCGCGACATCGCTGCGCCGGAGCGACTGCAGCGCGGCATCGAGCGCGGGCCATTCGGCGGGCGCGATCGGGGCGAACCACTGGCGGCCGTCGGGCTCGCGCCACAGCATCCCGCCGGGCATGCGCCACAGCATCCCGCCGGGCTCGTGCTGCCAAGGGGCCGATGGGCCCGGATCTGCGGTGGCGGCAGCCGCTTCGGCGGACTGCCAGCTCAGCCGCGCCAGGGTGCGCCAGGGCTCGCCTGTCGCCGCCCGTTGCGCCAGCGTGGGTGGCAGTGAGGCCACGGTGCGGTCGGCCGCGACGGCCTGCGCTGCCCCGCTCTGGCGTCGTGCCATTGCCGCAGTCTCGGCCTTGGCGTTGCCCGTTGCCTCGGCGGCCTTGGCCATCGGCGCGGCCGGCGGTGCGGCCATCGGTGCGGGCGCTGCAGCCAGCGACGGGCCCGGTCGTGGCACTGCGCCCTGCGGCGGTACGGGGGCCGCAGCGACAGCCGGTGCCGCCGGGGGTGGCGCTGGTGCCGTCGCGGTCGCGGCCATCGGTGGCGATGCTGGCGGCGCCGCGGTGCGTTCGTCGGCCGGGCCGGCCTGGTCGCGCGACTGGGCAGCGGTGTCGATGGCCGGGGCAGCGGGGGGAACCGTGGCCGGCAGTGCTGCACGCGGCCGGGCATCGGTCGACGGGCGCACGGCGGGCGACTCGGCGCGGGCCTTGCGCGCCGGCGCTGCCACTGCGGCATCTGCGGCATCTGCGGCCGGTGCGACGGCCTCGCGCGCGGGCGCGTCTGAGGTCGACCCGAGCGCGGCGGCGGGTGGCTGGCCCTGTGTGGCCGGGCCGCTCTGGGCCTGCGGCGCTGCGGCTTCGGTCGCCGGCGGCGCCGGTGCCGGCAATGGCGGCTCCGTGCGCACCGGCGGCGGTACCGGCTCGCCCCACCAGAGCGTCAGCGTCAGCGAGGCCACCACCGCGGCGGCCAGGCCGGCAGCCCACACCGGGCGCGCCGGTGTCGGTGCCTGCCAGAAACGGCGCCAGAGTTCGCCCAGCGCCGAGCGGGCACCAGGCGCTGCGTGCGGCGCGGGCTGGGCACCTGCGCGCACCGCCTCATGCGCGGCACGTACGATGGCCGCGCGCAATGCCGGGCCAGGCTGCGCATGCGCGTCCGGGGCGTGGCGCAGGGCGGCGCGCAGGTGTGCATCCGGCGGCAACGGCTCGCCCGATGCGGTGTCGGCCGGGAGATCCGGGCTCACGATGACCGTCCCAGCGCGGCTGCGCCGAGGTAGGCGCCCATGCACAGGCGCAGCTTGGACATCGCGTAGCGCAGGCGGCTCTTGGCGGTTTCGAAGCCGAGCTCGAGCGCGCGGGCGATGTCGTCGAGCGTGCACTCGTCGTCGTGGTGCATCAGGAACACCACGCGCTGGGCGGCGGGCAGTTCGTCCAGGCAGCGCAGCAGCTGCTCGCCGGCGCGGCGCCAGAACAGGTGTTCGTCGTGCGCCGCGGCGTGGGGGTCGGGCCAGTCCTGCCAGGGGTCGCCCTCGGGCGTGAGCGGCTCGTCGGTGCCGGCGCGCTCGGGGCTGACCTCGCGGCCACTGCGGCGCAGCAGATCGATGGCGCGGTTCTGCGCCAGCGTGTACAGCCAGGTGCGAAAACTCGCCGCTTCGGCGCGGTAACGGTCCCGCGACTGCACCACGCGCAGCCAGGTGTCCTGGAACACCTCGTCGGTCTGCGCCTGCAGCGCCGGGCCCAGCACGCGCCGCACGAAGCGGTACAGCGCGCCCTGGTGTCGCTCGTACAGCACCTCGAAGGCGCGTGCGTCGCCTTCGGCATAGGCGGCCATCAGCCGGGCGTCGTCGGATGTGTCGTGGCCGTGTGGCGGATCGTCGATGGCCATGCTCAAAAGTCTGCCATGGTGGGCAGCGCGTGCATGCATCCTTGCACGCGCGAAGTCATCGATCGGGGTTGGCGCCAGCGGGCATGCGCTCGCCTCAACCGTCTTCGATCACCTGCAGGATCGCTGCGCCGTAGGCCTCGAGCTTGCGCGATCCCACGCCGCTGATGCCCGCCAGCGCCGCCAGCGTGCGCGGCGCCAACCGGGCCATGTCGGCCAGCGTGGCATCGTGGAACACCACGTACGCCGGCAGGTTGTGGGCGCGGGCGGTGTCGGCGCGCCAGGTCTTCAGTGCGGCATAGCGTGCGAGCGCGGCCTCGTCCAGCGGCAGTGGCGGCGGCTTGTCGACCCCGCGCGCGGCGCCGGCGCGGGCGGCTTTGCCGCGGCGCGTTGCCGGCGCTGCGGGCACACGCAGCAGCAGCTGCTCGTCGCCGCGCAGCACGGCGCGCGCCGACTCGCACAGCGACAGCGTATGGAATTCGCCCTCGGCCTGCACATGGCCCAGCGCCAGCAACTGGCGCAGCACGCCGCGCCACTGGGCCTCGGCGATGTCGGCCCCGATGCCGAAGGTGGACAAGCCGTCGTGGCCATGCTGCGCGACCTTTTCGGTCCGCTTGCCGCGCAGCACGTCGATCAGGTGGCCGGCGCCGAAGCTCAGGCCGCCGTGCTGGCGGAAGCGGTAGATGCACGACAGCGCCTTGCGCGCGGCATCGGTGGCGTTCCACACGGCCGGCGGCTGGCGGCAGTTGTCGCAGCAGCCGTGCTGCTCGTAGGCGGCGCGGCCCTGCAGCGTCTCGCCGAAGTAGGCCAGCAACCGGATGCGCCGGCAGTCGTGGGCCTCGGCCAGCCCCAGCAGGGCCTCGAGCTTGCCGCGCTGCAGGCGCTTGAAGTCGTCGTGCGCCGGACTGTCGTCGATCATGCGGCGCTGGTTCACCACGTCGGCCAGGCCGTACGCCATCCAGGCGCTGGCCGGCGCGCCGTCGCGACCTGCGCGGCCGGTCTCCTGGTAGTAGCCCTCGATGTTCTTGGGCAGGTCCAGGTGGGCGACGAAGCGCACATCGGGCTTGTCGATGCCCATGCCGAAGGCGATGGTGGCCACCATCACCAGGCTGTCCTCGCGCAGGAAGCGGTCCTGGTGGCGCCGCCGCAGCTCGGGCTCCAGGCCGGCGTGATAGGGCAGGGCCTCGATGCCCTCGGCGCTGAGGAAGGCGGCGGTTTCCTCCACCTTGCGCCGGCTCTGGCAGTAGACGATGCCGGCATCGCCCGCATGTTCGTCGCGCAGGAAGCGCAACAGCTGCAGCCGCGGGTTGTCCTTTTCGACGATGGTGTAGCGGATGTTGGGCCGGTCGAAGCTGGCCACGAAGCTGCGCGCCTGGTCGAGCGCCAGCCGCTGCACGATGTCGGCGCGGGTGTGGGCGTCGGCGGTGGCGGTGAGCGCGATGCGCGGCACGTCGGGGTAGCGCTCGTGCAGCGTGGTCAGGCCGAGGTATTCCTCGCGGAAGTCGTGGCCCCACTGGCTCACGCAGTGCGCCTCGTCGATGGCCAGCAGGCCGAGCAGGCCGCGCTCGTGCAGCGAGTCGAGCATGGCCAGGAAGCGCGGCGTGAGGATGCGCTCGGGCGCGGCATACAGCAGCACCAGGGCGCCGCCGAGCAGCTCGCGCTCGATGCGCCGGGCTTCGTCGCTGTCGAGCGTGCTGTTGAGGAAGGCGGCATGCACGCCGGCTTCTTCCAGTGCGCCGACCTGGTCGTGCATCAACGCGATCAGCGGGCTGACCACCAGCGACACGCCGCGACCGGCGCGGTGGCGGGCGATCGCCGGCACCTGGTAGCACAGGCTCTTGCCGCCGCCGGTGGGCATGAGCACCAGTGCGTCGCCGCCGGCGATGACGTGGTCGATCACCGCCGCCTGGTGGCCACGAAAGCGTGGGTAGCCGAACACTTCGCGCAAGATGGCCAGCGCGGCGTGGCCAGCAGCCGTACCAGCGGATTCGGGGTCGGGCGCTCGGGCGCAGGGATCGGCGGTGGCATGCATGCGGCTGCGTATGGTACCGACCTCGACGGACGCGGGTGGGGTTTGATCCATCGATGGGTGTGGCGCGGCCTGGATACACTGGTGTCCACCCGTCCCGCACCCTGTGCGTCGTTGCCCGCCATGCCCGGCTCCCGAGCTCCGCAACCCATGTCCACTGCGCTGGACGCGGTGCTGGCCGGCGTTCTGACCTCGTCGCGACTGGGCGTGGCATTGCTCACCGCCGGCGGCCGGGTGCGCTGGGCCAATGCGTCGGCCGAGTCGCTGTTGCTGGACCGCTGCGATGTGCAGGCACAGTGGTACGACCTGCCGCTGCGCACGCTGCTCGCGGCCGACGAGGGGCCGTTGGCCGAACTGGCACGGCTGGAAGCGCGCCTGGCCGAGCCGCTGCCCGATGCCCAGGCCAGGCCACCGCGGCCCGTCGAGGCCCGCAGTGCCGATGGCCGGCGCTGGCTGCGGTTGGAGCTGCAAATGCTGCCGCAGTGGGTGCGTGATCACCATGGCCTGGCGGGGGCGCTGGCGCTGTCGGACGTTACCGCGGCGCGGCATGCGCGTGAGGCGGCCGGACGCGAGGGCACCCTGCTGCGCGAAGCGGCGCGGCTGGGCCAGGTGGGGGCCTGGGACATCGACGCTCGCAGCGGGCAACTGCGCTGGAGCGACGAGGCTTTTGCCATCCACGACCTGCCCCCGGGAGCGCCACCGGACACGGCAACGGCTCTGCGCTACTTCGATGTGCCCTCGCGGCCTCGCCTGAACGAGGCGGTGCAGCAGGCCCTGCAAGCCGGCGTGCCCTTCGACCTGACGCTGGGCTTGGTGTCGGCCGCCGGACGGCACAAGCGTGTGCGGGTGATCGGCAACGCCGACCTCGATGGGCAGGGCAAGGTGGTGCGGGTGGCCGGCCTGCTGCACGACATCACCGATCGTGAGCGGCATCTGCAGGCGTTGGCCGCGCAGGAATCGGCCGAGCGCGCGCGTCAGGCGCTGGCCCAGGCCATGGCGCAACTGGCCGATCAACTGGCCGCACCGCTGGGCGAGTTGTCCGGTGCCGTGGCACGGCTCGACGACCGCTCGCGCGAACTGCCGCCGTGGGCCGCGGCGCCATTGCAGGCGCTGCAGCACGCCGCCGCGCTGCTGGGCCGGTGGATGCATGAGCTGCACCGGCAGGCGCAGGGCATGGGTGCGGCACAGGCCGATTTCGACGGTGAGGTGCATCCTGCCCGGCACGGTTTCGAAGTCGCGCTGGCAGTGCGGCATCCGCCACAGGCGCCGGGCGCGGCCCCGGTGGCGCCCGCGGCCCCGGGATGCAACGTGCTCTACATCGAGGATCACCCGGTCAACGCGCTGCTCGTGCGCGAGGCGTTGGCGCTGCAGCAGCCCCGTCACCAATTGCGCGTGGCCGAGACGGGTGAGGACGGGTTGCGCATGGTGGCCGAGCAGCGCCCCGATGTCGTGCTGCTCGACCTGAACCTGCCCGGTGCCAGTGGCTACGACGTGCTCGCGCAGTTGCGCGCCGACCCCGCCACGGCCGCACTGCCGTGCGTGGCAGTGTCCGCCGATGCCATGCCCGACGAACTCGTGCGCGCGCGCCAGGCGGGTTTCATCGACTATTGGACCAAGCCGCTGGTGATGGCGGGCCTGGCCCAGCGCATCCACGAGGTCGCCGCCGCCCACCGGGCGGGACGCGCCACGCTGCCGGGCCCGCGCGGTTCCTGAACCTGCCGCGCCCGGCGCGGTCGCCACGGCGTCAACCCAGGGTCGCAGCCGCTGCGATCACGCCGCCACCCAGGCAGACGTCACCGTCGTAGAGCACCGCCGACTGGCCCGGTGTCACCGCCCATTGCGGCTCGGCGAAGGCCAGTCCGAAGCCCGCTGGGTTCAGCTCCAGGCGGCAGGCTGCGTCGCTTTGGCGGTAGCGGGTCTTGGCCGCATAGCGGCCCGCCGCGGGCGCCTGGCCGGCCACCCAGCTGGCGTCTTCGGCCTGCAGCGCGGACGACTGCAGCCAGGCATGCTCGTGGCCCTGCACCACGACGAGGGCGTTGCGGGCGAGGTCCTTGCGCGCGACGAACCACGGGGCATGGTCTCCGCCGCCGCGCGGCGCGCCGCGTTCCTTCACGCCGCCGATGCCCAGCCCCTGGCGCTGGCCCAGGGTGTAGAACGACAGCCCCACATGCCGGCCCAGCGTGCGGCCCCGGTCGTCCTCGATCGGCCCGGGCGCATGGCTCAGGTAGCGGTTGAGGAACTCGCGGAAC